>CAZVAZ010000162.1:0-5889 GCA_964625235.1 uncultured Hyphomicrobiales bacterium | reverse complement strand
TTCTGGGTATTGACCACATTAAAAGCAATCAGCCAGCTGAAAATGGCCGATGCAATGATTACGTAAATGTACAGTGTGATTACCGAACTCAACGTGATGAGGAGTGCATTCATTTTCTATCTCTTGGTTGGATTGAAACAAGGCCTTTGCATTTGCCCGAAGTCAGCTTGATGGATTAATCATTAAACTCTTTCTCATGCAAAAGAGTGCCCAAGAATTACAGCCGCCAGGGTGGGCCTGTCAAGCGCCACGACTGCACGAAACCAACATTGATTGTCAGCTTTTAACTGAGTTGATCGATAAGGTTTTTGTCAATTTCCAGCGCCACCTTCAATGCTTTTGCCGAAGCTTTGTAGGATGTTTCAGCAAGTTTTAAATCCACAAGGCTCGATTGAAAATCCGGCAATGGGCCGAAACTGGCGCGAACCGGTGCACCGCTTTGCACCGAACCACTGATTTGCCCGGCCCCGGCCTTCTGATTTCCACTCGCAAAACTGGTGCCTGCAACCGTGTTTTGTGCCGCAACATTCAACCGTTGCGTAGCCGATTGCAGTCCAGAAAGTGATGCCGAAATAGCTGAGGTCATGCACCAAGCCTACACATCAAGCCTTAAACCCGGGTAAATTTTGCAATCGACAAAACCACTATTGATCGCGGCTGTTCCGCGATAACCAGAAATCCAGAAACTGGTGAAGCCAGGCTTTCAATGGCGCATCATAGCGCGCCCGGCCATTAAAGTGCTGGGCACGGTTTTGCGCCCCGGGCATTTGAAAACGCGCAGCACCTCTAACCGTCCATTTGTGCATCATTGCCAGGTTCACTTCCGGGTGAAACTGGATACCATAGGCGTTTTTGCCAAACAGGAAGGCCTGATTTTCATACATATCCCCGGTGGCCAGAAGCCTGGCTCCGTGCGGCAACTCAAATCCTTCACGATGCCATTGGTAAACATGGCCGGGCCAGTTTAAAAGATGCCGCCCTTCAGGCGTGGGTTCGATGGGGTAATATCCAATTTCCGCCTTGCCCTGGCTGTGTTCGGCAACCTCGCACCCCAGGTGCTTGACCAGCATCTGGGCCCCCAGACATATCCCTAAAAACGGTTTTTCTTCTTCAAGTGCCACACCAATCCAGTCAATTTCGCGGCTGATGAAATCATCCTTGTCATTGGCGCTCATCGGTCCGCCAAATATAACGCAACCGGAATGATAGTTCATTGTCTTGGGTAAATCATCACCAAATCGCGGTTTTCTGATATCGAGACTATACCCCATCTCCCGCAGACGCACACCCACACGGCCGGAACTGGAGGTTTCCTGATGCAGGATAATTAATATTGGATCTGGTGAATTTTCCACGCGAATTCTGTTTTCCGTTTCAAAATCTAGGGTCGGTTGAATCTCGATATGGCACGAACAAACAACGATGCCGGTACAAGCTTCGATATTAACACCAATAAACGATTCAGTTTTCCGGTTACAACCACAACCCGCCCCATTTTGTATCCGGCGTATCCGATCTTTGCCACTTCTGCAGCCGTCATCGCCGCACCGGACCTGGCAACGCCGGAGCGAGCCATTCCCGCTCTTTTCTGAAATCCCGTGAGTGTAGGTCCGGGGCAGATAACACAGATTTTGACATTTGATGATTTTAGTTCATTGGCAAGCGCATAGGTGAAAGATTGCACATATGCCTTGGTTGCATAATAGACGGAAAAATAGGGGCCCGGAAAAAAACCAGCCACCGATCCGATATTTATAATGCCGCCACGGTTTTCCAAAAGCAGTCGCGGCAGAAATTTTAGAGTTATTTCAGTTAATACCGACACATTAAGACTGATGCTTCCAAGCTGCTGCTCCACGCCAATTTTTTCTGCCCGGCCAGCCACCCCATAGCCCGCATTATTGACAATCAGTTCAGGAGAAATTGACTTTTCGTCGAGGGTTTTCATCAAGACCTCGACTTGAGAAGGTATAGACAGGTCCATCGCTATTGCCAGCCAGTCTATACCGAACCGGTTTTGCAGATCGCCACCGACCTTCTCCAGTTGCCCCTGATCGCGCGCGACCAACACCAGGTCATAGCCGTCTTTAGCAATTTCCGCCGCCATTTCAGCGCCAATGCCACCCGAGGCACCGGTAATCACGGCAATGGGACGGCTTTTCCCTAAATTCATGTCTTTTCCGGCTTTTCCAAAAGGCTTTCTTTATTGACGGGCCTGCATGATTTTTTGTTTCAATAAAATTCTGTCTCTGGTTGAAACACCAATGAGTTCGGCCACCCGCCACACCAGATTGGCCTCGTATTCATCAATCACATCATCTGCGAGTATGACTTCCCAGATAAGTTCAACCACCGCAATTCTGCCGGTCTGGTCAAGCTGCCCGGTAATAACTTTTGTAAATCCATAGAGGTCGATGGCATCTTTTTCGTCTTTTTCGGCTGCCGTCATCAAATCAGTCAGTTCAGTATCGCTAAGCTCAAAATGGTCTTTGAGGATTTTATTCAGCTTTTTTAATTCTATTTCGGAAACGTTACCATCTATATTTCCAGCCCTGTACAACAAGGCCGCTGTGGCCAGTCGTAATTCCTCCTGAGTTTCCTGTTCCTGTTTCTCACCCCGGGCTTCGGGCTTCAGCAAAGCAGTTATTTTTTTCCACATACTTTATTCCACTCTTTATCAAATGGCTAAATCCGGTCTCGAAATGCCTACTCGTCAGGTTTACAGCTTTTTTCAAATCTTACAATACCCATACCCGCTGCCGCACACACACATAGTCGTTATGGTAATTTGTTGACGTTTTATCGTTAAATTATTGACATTATTTTATCGTTCTGTATAAAAGGCATTCTCTACAGGTACAACTTGCGCATCGAAAAAATGGACCGCCAGTCATAAAGAGTCGCATGATTGCGCATTTTGAATTAGAAATTCTTTGTGCACAGCAAATACCAAGCAATCAAAAAGGGAGAAAATCATGAACATGGTAGTTAAATCGTTGATCGCAGCAGGGGTGCTGGTCGGCGCAACATTGAACGCTCAGGCAAGCTCAGTATCAAAATGGAATATGCCGACACCTTATCCTGACAAAACATTTCACACCCAAAATATCATACAGTTTGCCAAAGATGTCGCCGCCAGCACAAAAGGCGAGCTCGAAATCACTGTGCATTCAGCCGGATCACTTTTCAAACACAAAGAAATCAAGAATGCTGTGCGCAGCGGTCAGGTGCCGATTGGCGAGTTTTTCATGGGGCTGCTGGCCAACGAAAACGCAGCCTTTGCCATTGATACCCAGCCTTTCCTCGCATCCAACTATGATGATGCCGCCAAACTCTGGGCAGCCCAGCGCCCCATCGTCAACAAGTTATTCGAAAAGCAGGGGTTGATGGTGTTGTATTCGGTGCCGTGGCCGGGACAAAGTCTCTATACAAAAAAGTCGATTACCAAAGTGTCCGACCTCGCCGGATTAAAATTCCGCTCGTATAATGCCACCCTGGAAAAATTCGTAAAACTGGCCGGCGCTGCACCGACGCAAGTGGAAGTTCCCGATATTGCTCAAGCCTTTTCCACCGGTCGCGTCGAAGCCATGATCACCTCACCGTCTACCGGTGCCAATTCAAAAGCCTGGGATTTTGTCAACATCTACACCGACATCCAGGCCTGGGTGCCAAAGAATGTTGTTGTCATCAATAAAAAAGCTTTCGCCAAGCTTGATAAACCTGTTCAGGACGCAGTTCTCGTCGCCGCCAAAGCCGCAGAAAAACGCGGCTGGAAAATGAGCATGAGTGAAGCAGCTTCCAAAATTGCCGAACTCAAGAAAAACGGCATGACTATTGTCAAACCTTCTGACGAGTTGATGAATGGCTTGCGTGAAATCGGTGCAACCATGCTGTCTGACTGGAAAAAGTCAGCCGGAGCCGATGGCGAGACAATCCTCAACGCCTACTATAAGTAATCCCTGAATAAAGAGGTGGCCACATGTGGGTCACCTCTTTTTCTTTCATGGCTTGTCTTTGGGGGCAATAACATGCGGCGCATTCTGGATCGGCTTTACACCTGGAGCGGCTATATCGGTGCGGGGTTTATTGTGGCAATCTGCGCTGTTGTTTTTGCCCAGGTTGTGCTCAATGCCATCGACAGGGTTGCTAAAATTCTGACCGGCTCAGCCATTGGCCTCACCATTCCATCATACTCGGATTTTACCGGTTTTTTTCTAACTGCCGCTTCCTTTTTCGCCCTGACCTATGCCTTGCGCGAAGGCGCTCACATCCGGGTAACGCTGGTAATTCAACACACCACCGGCAGGCTGCGCCAGGCCATAGAATTCTTTTGTGTATCACTTGCTTTCAGTGTCGCGGTGTATTTCTGCTGGTACACAGCTCTGCTGGTTTACGAATCATATACTTACAACGATCTGTCATCAGGAATTATTGCCGTGCCGATCTGGATACCGCAATCTTCCATGGTCCTGGGGCTCGCCATCCTCAGCATAGCTTTGCTCGATGATCTGGTCGCATTATTGCGTGGCAACCACCCCAGTTATTTCGACAAGGGAGAAAACCTGCTGGCAGGTCACGTCCCTGATGAACCGGGGTCAAAGTAGCTAACCATGTCAGAAATATCCCTTACCGTATTGATGCTGTTTATCCTGTTCGTTCTGTTGGGCAGCGGCCTCTGGGTAGCCTTTTCCCTGATGATTGTCGGCATGGTCGGCATGGCCATTTTTTCCGACGCACCGCTTGGCCAGGTGTTGGCGACAACCGTGTGGGGGGCAAGTAATTCATGGGCGCTTGCAGCTTTGCCCCTGTTTATCTGGATGGGGGAAATCCTGTTCAGATCGCGCCTGTCCCAGGACATGTTCACCGGCCTGTCGCCGTGGATGAACCGCATACCGGGGCGATTGCTGCACGTCAATATTCTGGGCTGCGCCATTTTTGCTGCCGTTTCCGGCTCGTCCGCTGCCACTGCTGCAACCATCGGCAAAATGTCTATTCCCGAACTTACCAAACGCGGCTACCCCGAGCGCCTCATTTTAGGTACGCTTGCCGGTTCAGCCACCCTCGGCCTGCTTATTCCACCATCAATAATTCTTATTGTCTATGGTGTCGCCACCGAACAATCGATTGCGCGGCTGTTTATTGCCGGCATTTTGCCGGGCCTGATGCTGGTGGCGCTTTTTATCGGCTTCGTCGTTATATGGTCTTTACTCAACCGCCACAAGATTCCACCAAGAGACGCCCATATCCCGTTAAGGGAAAAATTTCGCGAAGCCCGCCGCCTTGTCCCCGTTGTCTTGCTGATAGGCGGGATTATCGGCTCGATTTATTCCGGAATTGCCTCGCCCACAGATGCTGCCGCCGTTGGCGTGGTTCTGGCCCTGTTTTTATCCTGGCATTCAAACAGCCTCACCTGGAAGACGTTTTTTGACGGTCTCATCGGCGCCACCAAAACCTCAACCATGATTGCCTTTATTCTCGCCGGTGCAGCCTTTCTCACCGTCTCAATGGGCTTTACCGGCATCCCGAAACTGCTGGCCACATGGATTGGTTCGTACCAGCTGTCCCAGCTTGCCCTGCTCGGTGCATTGACCGTCTTCTTTATCATTCTGGGCTGTTTCCTTGATGGCATTTCGGTCGTTGTCCTCACCACTTCGGTTATTCTGCCAATGGTTGAACAGGCCGGAATAGACCCCTTGTGGTTCGGCATCTATATCGTCATTGTCGTCGAGATGTCCCAGATAACCCCGCCAGTGGGATTTAATCTTTTTGTTATTCAATCGTTGACCGGACGCAACATTTTACAGGTTGCAAGGGCTGCAACACCGTTTTTTCTGCTTCTGGTTCTAGCTCTGGGCTTAATAATAGCATTTCCTGAGATCGTAACCATTT
>CAZVAZ010000161.1:0-5909 GCA_964625235.1 uncultured Hyphomicrobiales bacterium | reverse complement strand
GCGGCTTCCATGGAGATGGCGACGCTGGTGGCACCGGGGTCAGGGCGCAGGCGCAAATCGGTTCTGAACACATAGCCCTCGCCGGTGCGCTCCTGCAGCAGCTTGACCAGATTGCGGGTGAGGCGGACGAAAAACTGGGACGGCTCGACACCTTTGGCCAAAGGTGCGTATTCGAGGTCGTAAAACACGATTAAATCTATATCGCTGGAGTAGTTCAGCTCGCCCGCCCCCATCTTACCCATGGCGAGAATAACGTAGCCCGAATTCAGCCCCGGTTTGCTTTCATCTTCCAGTGAAATCCGGCCCTTGCGGTGAGCCTGCAGCAACAACCAGTTGGTGGCCGCTTTGACCGCAGCATCGGCAAACCGGGTGAGTGCCTCGATGGTTTGAGTAACATCCCAGATGCGACCGCAATCGGCCAACGCAATCACCAATGCGGCCCTGGCTTTGGCCAGGCGTAAGGCTGCCATTGCAACAGCCTCGGCGTCCCAACTGGAGACGTCGCTGAGCAAACGAGCGCAGATTTCGTCTATTGATTTTTTCGGGCTGCGCTCAAGAACGTTGATAAAATATGCCGGATCACTTTCAATCAGAGAGGTGAGATAGGGTGAGGCTGCCAAAACCCCCCGCAATGCGGCTTCAAAATCAGGCACTGAGGACGCCATTTGCGCCAAGGCTTCGCCTGCCTCTGGGTGCGCCAGAAGTTCCGCCCACTTTTCATCTGCCTTTGCTGCTGCCACCGGCATGGGCATTGCCTGCATCTGATCAAAAAGTGTGCCTGACATATAGGAGATCACCCCGGGTTGTTTTTGACAGGTGAGTACCTGTTTTTTTCTGCCGCCAACTTAGCTCATTTTGATTATCTATGGAGAAGATTAGAGCATTTCTCGATAATATTGATTCGTGTTCGGTGGCGCCACCCCTCATCCGACGCCTTCGACGCCACCTTCTCCCGCAAGGGGAGAAGGGAAAAAGAGATAAAACCTTCCTTCTCCCCTTGCGGGAGAAGGTGGCAGCGTAGCTGACGGATGAGGGGTGGCTCAGCCTACTTTGTCTCGTCGCCGGGAAAAATCAGTAAGATTTTCAGACCCGGTTGATTGTCCTCAAGTTTGAGTTCACCGCCGTGCAGGTCGGTGACGGCTTTTACCAGGCTCAGACCCAGTCCGCTGCCGGGTTTTGAACGGCTGGCCTCGAGGCGCACGAACCTTTCGGTGGCGCGGGCGCGGTCTTGTTCACCGATGCCGGTGCCACTGTCTGCCACGGTGAAAATGGCTTTATTGTCTGAGACAATGGTTGAGATGATGATGGATTTAGTATCTGTGGTGAGGCCGTATTTGACCGCATTGTCGAGCAGGTTGGCAGCTACCTGGGCGAGCAGTTGTCTGTTGGCTTTGACGTTCACTTCTTCCTTTGCCTCAACTTTGAGATTGCCACCTTCGGCTTCGACAACGGGTTCGTAGAGTTCGGCCACATCCCTGGCGATTTGTGACAGGTCAACGATTTCCATCGAACCAGCCATTTCGCCAGCGCGGGCTCTGGCAATCAACAGAAGGGCGGCGAAAGTGGCAATCAGATCATCGGCATCCCTGATAGTGTTTTCGAGTGCGGTTTTATAATCCGCATCGTTACTATTCCTCAAGGCGTCTTCGGCGCGAGCCTTAAGGCGCGTCAGCGGTGTGCGCAAATCATGGGCGACATTGTCGGTAACCTCGCGCATGCCGGTCATCAGGCGCTCAATCTGGGCCAGCATGGAATTGAGATTGTGGGCCAGTTGGTCAAGTTCATCGCCGTTGCCGGAAATCGGCATGCGCCCGGTCAAGTCTCCCGACATAATGCTTTTGCTGGTGTGATTGATGGCATTTATACGGGTAAGAATATTGCGACTCATCAGCAAACCACCGGCAAGGCCCAGCAATAACACCAGTCCCAAAGACCAGAACAAGGAGCGGCGAATTACCGAGACAAAGACCTGCTGTTCTTCGATATCGCGGCCAACAACCAGATGAAACTGTCCTCTTAACGTGAAAAAACGTGCGCGCGCTCCATGGGTGGTCGTGCCTTTGGCACCTTCAATAGTATAGGGGAAATTAGCCCAGCCTGTGCCCTTGCCGGTTCCCGGCGGCAGGGCGGCAAGGTTGCCTGCCAGGGGACGGCCGCGAAAATCTGTTAGCAGGTAAACGTTGGCACTGTCCTTGCGCGCACGTTCGCGGATGGTTTTTATCAGATTATTGAGACCACCCTGGCGGTATTGTTCCTCCAGCCCGGTGATTTCCGCTTCAATGGTGGCATCGGTCTGGCGCGCCAATAACCCGGCGGTATTCCAGTATACATAAGACAGAATGGCGGCGGCGGACACAGCAAAAACCAGCAGATAGATTGCCGCCAGTTTGAAGGTCGTGGTTTTGAGCAGCTTAATCAGAGAGGTCACGTAACGAATACCCGGCACCCCGGATGGTTTGCACCAGAGGCCTGTCAAAGTTTTTGTCGATTTTTGAGCGCAGGCGCGAAATATGCACGTCAATCACATTGGTCTGCGGGTCGAAATGATAGTCCCAGACATGTTCGAGCAACATGGTGCGGGTGACGACCTGGCCCTCATGTTTCATCAAAAACTCCAGCAGTTTGAATTCACGCGGCTGAAGCGTAATTTCAACGTCACCGCGAAAGGCGCGGCGCGACAGCAGATCAATTTCCAGATCCGCAATCCGGTAGCTGGTCTCGACTGCATTGGGACTGACGCGGCGGTGGAGGCCTTCCACCCGGGCCAGAAGTTCGGAAAATGAATAGGGTTTGGTGAGATAATCATCGCCGCCAGCACGCAACCCCTCTATGCGGTCATCAACCTTGCTGAGTGCACTGAGGATCAACACCGGGGTTAGATCACCCTTGTCCCGCAGGGTCTGGACCACGGACAACCCATCGCGTTTGGGCAGCATTCTATCGACAATCAAGACATCATAATCACGCACGCCCACCATCTCAAGGCCTTCTTCACCGTCAGCTGCATGATCACTCACATGCCCGCTTTCCTTTAACCCCTTGATCAGGTAGGCCGCAGCCTCACTATCATCTTCAAGCACCAGAATGCGCATTTGTTTCCCGTTCACAGCTTTAAACCTGGCTATTATATGGTGTTGTTGCCGGCTTAACACCAGTCCTGTTGAAAAAAATCAGGCCGCACCTGACACCTCCCTGGGGGATTTAGCGTCCTGGGTGCGGCCTCAGGCAACCCCGCATAACCTGATATGCTGCGGGGCCACCTGTCACGGCTTCTATATTGTCGGGTTCAGGCTTTACCGAGAGACAGGGCAATGAAGCGCTTTCCGCGTTTTGATTTAATCAGGAACAGGGCTGTCTTTTTACCGGCATTGCTGATTTTGTTGATACGCTCTTCGATATCACCGGGGCTGGAAACCACCTTGCCCGAAACTTCGAGCACCACATCACCGCGTTTGATGCCCTTGGCCGAGGCTGGACCATCGGTATCAACCGCACTCACCATAACCCCCAAACCCGGTTTGCTGGCAAACGACAGGCCAAGAGCAGCAAGATTGAGTTTCTCCGCTGCAGGCCGGTTTAGGGATGCCTGTTTTTCAGCGCCCGGCAGTCTGCCGATTTTCACTGTACGCATTATTTCTCTACCATCGCGAATAATGGTGAAAGTGATGCTCTCGTTCGGTTTCAATTTGGCCACCATACGGGCCAGTTCTTTTGGTCCTTTCACCGGGTTTTTGTTCAAGGCGATAACGGCATCACCGGCTTCAAAACCGGCATCTTGCGCCGGGCTGTCAGCAAAAACATCAGCGATGAGGGCACCAGCGGCTTGTTTCAGGCCGAGGCCTTCAGCAATATCTTTTGTTATCGGCTGTATCTGCACGCCGAGCCAGCCCCGGGTAACGGAACCATTTTCCTTCAGATCAGCCACTACCGATTTTACCATGCTGGCCGGGATGGCAAAACCAATGCCGACGCTGCCGCCGGTGGGTGAGAAAATAGCCGTGTTGACACCAATCACCTCGCCTTTGAGGTTAAAGGCCGGGCCACCGGAGTTGCCGCGATTGATGGCGGCATCAATCTGAATAAAATCATCATAAGGGCCGGAACCGATGTCGCGGCCACGAGCGGAAATAATTCCTGTGGTCACTGAACCGCTCAGGCCAAAGGGATTGCCAACCGCCATTACCCAATCACCCACACGTGCGGGCGTTGAAGTTAATTCGACAAAATCAAATTTTTTGTTACCGGAGACTTTGAGCAAGGCGAGGTCGGTTTTAGGGTCGCGGCCAATCAGGTCAACATCAAGCACCTCCCCGGTTGAGGTGACAATTTCAATTTTACTTGCTTTTGCCACCACGTGATTGTTGGTGACAACATAACCATCAGCGGAGACGAAAAAGCCTGAGCCCTGGGCCATGCTTTGACGTTTGGGCTTTGATGAGTGCGGGCCGGGAGAGCGCTTGTAGCGTTCAGAAAATTCATTAAAGGGATGGCCGGGGCTGCGATTTCCATAAAAACGCTCGTTCCTCTGCCGGGGCGGGGTTCCATAGGACACTGTGCCAATCTCGCGTTTAACCCGAATGCTGACCACAGCAGGTTTTACCCGTTCCACCAGATCAGCAAAACCAAAGGAGGCTGCGGCGGGGCCGCTGGTTGGGGGAAGTGTCAGTACATTTTGTGCCTGAGTTTGGCTCAACGAAACTACAGCTCCTGCGCCCAGAGCGGCTGCGAGGCCCAAAGCTACGGGCAGGCGGTTGGTTTTGTAAAGTTTTTTTGTGGGTGTAGAGTGTGTCGCATTTGATGTCATGAGGTGACTCCATAGTCAGATTAACCTGAACTGACTATGGCGATGGCCACCTTGCGGCAGCCTATCCGCAGGATTACAAGTTGGTAAGGTTGTTCACTGGCGCAACAGTTTTTCGAGTTCCTGTTCTTCGGCCTTTGACAGAACAACCGGGCCGGCTGCTTTTGCTTCAGCCATTCGGCGGCGCATAAACAGGAACACACCAGCGCTGCCAATGATAATTAAGCCGCCGGGGCCGAACCACAAGAGAAATGTTCCCAGAGTAAGGCGCGGTTTGAGCAAAACAAAATCACCGTATCGATCAACAACAAAATCCAGCACCTGGTTATCCGTATCGCCATCGACCAGGCGTTCGCGCACGATTAAACGCAAATCGCGCGCGAGAGATGCGCCGGATTCGTCGATATTCTGGTTTTGGCAGACCAGACACCTCAGCAAGGTTGAAAGATTGCGCGCGCGCGCCTCGAGAACCGGGTTATCCAACACTTCATCAGGCAAAACAGCCCGTGCCGAATTGACAGGTAGGCCGAAGCTGAAAGCCAGGAACAGGGCTATTATCAAATGTTGCAACCGGGTCATGCAGGCACCTCTTTAGCAGCTGCTTTGGCTCGCTTTTTGCTGCGTTTTTTACGCGGTGCCCCGACACGGTAACGCCGGTCGGTCAATGAAACCATGCCGCCAAAAAACATTATTCCCGAACCAAACCAGATTAACTGCGCCAGCGGATTAAAATACACCCGCAATACCCAGGCATTTCCTGTCGTTGATTTATCGCCGAGAGTCACATAGATGTCACCGCTCCAGAAGGAGTAAATACCCGCTTCCGTTGTCGCCATAACCGGCACCTGATACAGTCGCTTGGCTGATTCAATTTCGGTTATCAACTTGCCATCAACACTGATGCGGAAAAGCCCGACATCGTCTTTGTAGTTTGGCCCGGTGCGAGGCTCGAGACTGACGAACTCAACGTCAATTCCGGCAACCTGAATGGTTGCTCCTACATCGACCACTTCCACCCTTTCAATCTGCCAGGCGGAAATCGCCGTGATGCCGAGAACGACGACACCAAGGCCGCCATGGGCGAATGCTGTGCCCCAGACGGAGCGTG
>CAZVAZ010000160.1:0-5919 GCA_964625235.1 uncultured Hyphomicrobiales bacterium | reverse complement strand
GCCGCTGGATTGCCTACGGGCTCGGCCTTAAAGGTGATCAGGTCAAACAATGCGTCAAGCTGATCGGCAAAATCTACAAATGCTTCATTGAAAAAGACGCGTCCCTCCTTGAAGTTAATCCCCTTGTGGTGACGGCTGAGGGTAATCTGATCTGCCTTGATGCCAAAATGGGTTTTGATTCCAACGCGCTTTTTCGTCACCCGGATATTGCAGAATTGCGCGATATTGAAGAAGAAGACGAAAAAGAAGTTCAGGCATCAAAATTTGACCTCAATTATATCAGCCTCGATGGCTCAATCGGCTGCATGGTCAATGGTGCAGGCCTCGCCATGGCGACCATGGACATCATCAAGCTTTACGGCTCATCGCCCGCCAACTTTCTCGATGTCGGCGGCGGTGCCACCAAGGAAAAAGTCACCGAAGCCTTTAAAATCATCCTGTCCGATGACAAGGTCGAGGGCATTTTAGTTAATATATTCGGCGGTATCATGCGCTGTGACGTAATTGCCGAAGGCGTTGTGGCTGCTGCGCGCGAGCTTAATCTGAATGTCCCTCTGGTGGTCAGACTGGAAGGCACCAATGTTGAGCTTGGCAAGGAAATCATGAGCACATCGGGTCTGCCGATAATTGCGGCGGATAATCTCGCCGATGCAGCACAGAAAATTGTCGCTGCTGTGAAAGGGGCAAACTAATGGCTGTTCTTATCGACCATAATACCAAAGTAATCTGTCAGGGCATCACCGGCAGCCAGGGCACGTTCCATTCCGAACAGGCCATTGCCTATGGCACCAAAATGGTTGGTGGGGTTACACCGGGAAAAGGTGGCTCCAGCCATCTTGATCTGCCGGTATTTGATACCGTGCTGAGTGCGGTTGAGCACACCGGGGCCACGGCAAGTGTTATATATGTGCCGCCACCATTTGCAGCCGATGCAATTCTGGAAGCCATCGCCGCTGAAATTGAGTTGGTGGTTTGCATTACCGAAGGCGTGCCGGTCATCGACATGGTTAAGGTCAAACGCGCGCTTCAGGGCTCAAACACCCGTCTTGTCGGGCCTAACTGTCCAGGTGTCATCACACCGGGGCAATGTAAAATCGGCATTATGCCCGGTCATATTCATCGCCCCGGCAGCGTTGGCATTGTCTCGCGTTCAGGCACGCTGACCTATGAAGCCGTGGCCCAGACCACAGCAGCCGATCTTGGCCAGACCACGTGTATCGGTATCGGTGGTGACCCGGTAAATGGCACCAGTTTTATTGATTGTCTCGATATGTTTTTGGGCGATGAAGCGACAGAATCGATTATCATGATTGGTGAAATTGGCGGCTCGGCAGAAGAAGAAGCAGCCGAATTCCTCACCCGCTCAAAAGTCAAAAAGCCGGTGGTAGGCTTTATTGCCGGTCTCACAGCACCTCCGGGAAGAACCATGGGCCATGCCGGAGCAATTGTGTCCGGCGGCAAGGGTGGGGCTGAAGACAAGATTGAAGCGTTGCGCCAGGCCGGTATTGCAGTAGCTGAAAGCCCGGCAGCACTGGGCACAACACTTGTTGAAGTGCTCAAAGGTTAGATTACCTGAAAACTGCTGTCGACATTCGCGAAGTATTATTGTTTCTCGTTGCTATTCAAACAAGAAACTGAGAAGGTGCCATTTCCTTAATGCGGCGGAGAGGAAGGCGGCCTGTGGCCGGTAATTAGTATGTCAAGAAGCTCGGCAAATGACGCTTTTGCCAAAACGTCATTTCTATTTGGTGGAAATGCCACCTTTATTGAAAACTTATACGCTCAATATCAACGTGATCCGACATCGGTAGATCAACAGTGGCAGGAGTTTTTCTCAAGCTTAAATGATGATACGGCGCAAGTGGCTCAAAGCGCCGATGGCCCCAGTTGGCAGCGATCGGACTGGCCGGTACAGGAAAATGGTGAGTTGGTCAGTGCGCTGGACAGCGACTGGTCCGCCCTTGAAACTGACTTAAAACAAAAAATCGAAAAAAGAACTGAAAGTGCCACCGGTCGCCGTTCGGAAGATGAGTTGCGTGCGGCAACCATTGACAGTATTCGCGCCATTATGATGATCCGGGCATATCGCATACGCGGACATCTTGATGCCGATCTTGATCCCCTGAGACTTGATGATAAAGGTCCAAGCCCGGAGCTGAAACCCGAAGCATTTGGTTTTAGCGAAGCGGATATGGATCGACCTGTTTTCATTGACAATGTGCTTGGCATGGAAACTGCGACGATACGTGAAATTCTGAAGGTTTTGCGGCGCACGTATTGTTCAACCATCGGTGTTGAATTTCTGCATATATCAGACCCCGTTGCCAAGAGATGGCTGCAGGAAAGAATTGAAGGGCCGGACAAGGAAATCACCTTCACGCCCGAGGGCAAAAAAGCCATTTTGCGAAAACTGGTCGAAACCGAAGGCCTCGAGAAATTCATTGACGTAAAATATACCGGAACCAAACGTTTTGGCCTCGATGGCGGTGAAGCCATGGTGCCGGCGCTGGAGCAGATTATCAAACGCGGCGGCCAGCTTGGCGTGCGCGACATAATTTTGGGCATGCCCCACCGTGGCCGGCTTAATGTGCTGGTAAACGTCATGGGCAAGCCATACTCAGCCCTGTTCCACGAGTTTTTGGGCGGTACCTCCAATCCCGATGATGTGGAAGGTTCCGGTGACGTCAAATATCATCTGGGCACATCTTCCGATCGTGAATTCGACGGTAACAATGTGCATTTGTCTTTGACCGCCAATCCCTCTCATCTGGAAATTGTAGCCCCGGTGGTTCTGGGCAAAGTCCGGGCCAAGCAGGACCAGCTTAAAGACAAAGAGCGCACGCAAGTATTGCCTTTGTTGTTGCATGGTGATGCAGCCTTTGCCGGGCAAGGCGTTATTGCCGAATGTTTTGGCCTGTCCGGGCTTGCAGGACACAGAACCGGCGGCAGCATTCATTTCATTGTCAATAATCAGATTGGCTTTACCACCGCACCGCATCATTCGCGCTCATCACCTTATCCTTCTGATTCAGCCAAGATGATTGAAGCGCCGATTTTCCATGTTAACGGTGATGACCCAGAAGCTGTGGTCTATGTGTCGAAAATCGCCACGGAATACCGCCAGAGGTTCCATAAACCCGTTGTAATCGACATGTTCTGTTATCGCCGCTTTGGTCACAATGAAGGCGATGAACCCTCGTTTACCCAGCCTTTGATGTATAAGGCCATTCGCAAACACCCGACCACACTGACAATTTACTCTGAGCGCCTGATCAAAGAAGGTGTAATTACCGTCGAGGAAATTGCCGGCATGAAAGCCGAATTCCGGGCCCTTCTTGAAGACGCCTTCGCAACAAGCGAAAGCTACAAGGCCAATAAGGCCGACTGGCTTGATGGCAAATGGACCGGCCTTGGGCTGCCTGATGATGATGATGCCCGGCGCGGCATAACCGGCGTTAATCTCGATGTTTTGAAAGAAGTTGGCCACAGGATTTCTGCAATCCCTGAAGATTTCAATGCGCACAGAACGATTTCCCGCATCTTTGGCAACCGGCGCAATATGATTGATGATGGTGTGGGCATAGACTGGGCCATGGCCGAAGCTCTGGCTTTTGGCACATTGGTCAACGAGGGCTACCCGGTCAGGCTTTCGGGCCAGGATTGTGAACGTGGGACATTTTCCCAGCGCCATTCGGTCCTCACCGATCAGGTATCAGAAGCACGTTTTACACCGTTGCAGAATATTTCGGAAACTCAAGGCCGCTACGAGGTCATCAACTCAATGCTGTCGGAAGAAGCGGTGTTGGGATTTGAATATGGCTATTCCCTGGCGGAGCCCAATGTGTTGACCCTGTGGGAAGGGCAGTTTGGTGATTTTGCCAATGGTGCCCAGGTGATATTCGACCAGTTCCTCTCCAGTGGTGAGCGCAAATGGCTGCGCATGTCCGGTCTGGTGTGTCTGTTACCCCATGGCTATGAAGGCCAGGGACCCGAACATTCGTCCGCCCGGCTTGAGCGTTTTCTGCAACAAAGTGCCGAGGATAACTGGCAGGTGGCCAATTGCACCACACCGATGAACTATTTCCATATTCTGCGTCGGCAGATGAAGCGGGAATTTCGCAAGCCGCTGATATTGATGACGCCCAAATCATTGTTGCGGCACAAGCGCGTCATTTCAACAATCGAAGAATTTGGGCCTGAAGCAAGTTTTCACCGCGTGTTGTGGGATGATGCACAGTTTCTGCCTGACCAGAAGATTAAACTTGTCGACGATGACAGGATCAAGCGGTTGATCCTGTGTTCGGGCAAGGTATATTTCGACCTTTATGATGAGCGCGAAAAACTTGGTCGCGACGATATCTATCTTATGCGTGTCGAGCAGCTTTATCCTTTCCCCAAAAAGGCGCTGATCAACGAGATGGGCAGGTTTGCGCAAGCTGAAATCATCTGGTGTCAGGAAGAGCCGAAAAATATGGGCTGCTGGTCATTCATGGAGCCCAATCTGGAATGGGTGCTCAATGAAATAGACGCCAGACACAAACGTCCCCGCTATGCCGGACGCCCGGCGTCAGCGGCAACAGCAACGGGACAGATGAAAAGACATTTGGTACAATTGCAGGCATTTTTAGACGATGCATTAGGAGGCTAGGGGTATGACGACAGAAATACGAGTTCCAACATTGGGTGAAAGTGTAACCGAGGCCACCATCGCCCAATGGTTCAAGAAAGCCGGAGATGCAGTGGCGGTGGACGAACCACTGGTTGAACTTGAAACCGACAAAGTAACCATTGAAGTGCCGGCACCTGTGGCCGGGGTATTGTCGGAAATTCTGGTCAAAGATGGTGAAACCGTCGAGGTTGGTGCTTTGCTGGGAGCCATTGGTGAAGGATCCGGTGTTGTTTCCGAACCAGCACCGACACCGGTCGCTGAGCCTGAACCGGCCCCGGTTGAGGCAATCCCTGCAGGCAACAGCCAAACGCTTTCACCGGCGGTGAACAAGCTGGTGGCTGAAAATAAAATCGATCCCGCAACAGTTCCAGGCTCCGGCAAGGATGGCCGTCTTACCAAAGGCGATATTCTTGCGGTAATGGACAGTGTTGGTGGCAGTCTAAGTCCCAGTCCAGCTCCAGCTCCAGCTGCGGTGCCAGTTGCGGTGCCCACACCTCAAGCCAAGGCCCCTGTCGGTGCAGAAGATGGCCCGCGTGAAGAGCGCGTACGCATGACACGCCTGCGCCAGACAATCGCCAAGCGCCTGAAAGATGCCCAGAATACCGCCGCCATGCTGACCACATTCAACGAAGTTGACATGACTGCCATCATGGCCGTGCGCAAGCAATACAAAGAGCTGTTTGAGAAAAAACATGGCGTCAAGCTTGGCTTCATGAGCTTTTTTGTCAAAGCCTGCATTGGCGCCCTCAAAGACGTGCCTGCTGTAAATGCTGAGATTGACGGCACCGATCTTGTTTTCAAGAATTACTATCACATGGGTGTTGCCGTTGGCACCGACAAAGGCCTCGTGGTGCCGGTTATACGTGACGCGGATGGTTTGAGCCTCGCCGGTATAGAAAAAGCCATCAATGTTGTTGGAGCGCGTGCGCGCGATGGCAAACTTGGCATTGAAGACATGCAGGGCGGCACCTTCACCATTTCCAATGGCGGAGTTTATGGCTCTTTAATGTCGACACCCATCCTCAATGCACCACAATCGGGCATACTGGGAATGCACAAAATCCAGCAGCGTCCCATGGCTGTGGACGATGAGATAAAAATCAGACCAATGATGTATCTGGCTCTTTCTTACGACCACAGAATTGTCGATGGCAAGGAGGCTGTCACCTTCCTGGTGCGGGTCAAGGAGCAACTTGAAGACCCTCAGCGTCTGGTCCTCGATTTATAGAATTTCAAGCAAGGAGCAGCCA
>CAZVAZ010000159.1:0-5920 GCA_964625235.1 uncultured Hyphomicrobiales bacterium | reverse complement strand
CCGGTTTTAACACCAATGCCGGGAACGCCGGGTACATTGTCGGATGAATCTCCGGCCAGCGCCTGCACATCAATAACCCTGTCGGGGCCGACGCCAAATTTTTCCATGACTTCCGGCTCGCCTATGCGGCGGTTTTTCATGGTGTCCAGCATTTCTATGGCCGGGCCCACCAGTTGCATCAGATCCTTGTCGGAAGAAACAATCGTTACCCTGGCACCGGCAGCTTCGGCCTGGCGGGCGTAGGTGGCGATAATATCGTCGGCCTCAAATCCCTTCATCTCAATGCAGGCGACGTTGAAGGCACTGACGGCATCTCTGATCAAGGGAAACTGCGGTATCAGATCTTCCGGTGTTTCGGAGCGGTTGGCCTTATATTCAGGATAGATATCATTGCGGAATGTTTTTGATGATGCATCCAGGATGACAGCAAAATGGCTGGGCTGGGCGGCTTTTTTTGTGTCCTGCAGCAATTTGTTGAGCATATTGCAAAAGCCGCTCACAGCGCCTATGGGCAGGCCGTCACTTTTGCGCGTAAGAGGCGGCAGGGCATGATAGGCGCGGAAAATATAGCCTGAGCCATCAATCAGATAAAGATGATCACCTGTTTTTATTTTTGCCGTTTGCGATGTTTCATTTTGTTTTGCCATGGGTGGTAGTATGGCATGAGTTGGTGGCTAAGAAACCCCACTAATTATAGCGGCCTGCTATCTCGTTTCATCTATCCCCAACAATCGTTGTTTTTGCCATTGAAACCTGAATTGCCGGGTATCAATTATAAAGCCCACCGGTGGTGGTGGCGAGAAAGGCGTTTAGCGCAATCTCTTCCTGCTTGAGGAAGCCTTGATTGGGTAAGGTGCCATCGCGCACCATCTCGATCACCGCCACTACTGATCCAGCCGTGGTCCAGGCGATTGCGGTCTGTTTGCCACCGGTGACCTCGATTGGCCGATAGCCGCGCACAAACTCCTTGCGGGCAAGACGGCCATCAATCTCGCCTTCAGTTGAAACGTGTATGTAGACAATGTCATCTTCGACCGGCGGTTTGGCATTGACCAGAATGCGCCCGGCCTCCTCGCGGTTTTCGCGCATCAAAAGCTCGTGGAAAAAGAAATTCATCAGTTTCATGTGGCCGGGATAACGCATGGTTTTGTAATCGATGTTGTTGACCTTGCCGAGATATGTCTCGCACATGGTGCCAAGCCCGCCCGAGGTGGTGAAGGCCTCAAGCTGCATGCCGTCGATCAACAGAGTTTCGTGCCATTCCATTGGTGACACCCATTTGCGCTTACCATCCTCAAGCACTTCGCAGTCGTTGAGGTATTCATTGACCACGCCTTCGGGCGACCAGTTGAAGGCGTAGCCGAGCAAGCCGGTTGGATTTTGGGGCAGTGCTCCGACGCGCATGCGCACCGATCGGCAGTGATCAAACATGGCGATATGGCTGGCCCCGACAATGCCGATGAACCCCGGTGCCAGCCCGCATTGCGGTGCCATCAGCCCTTTTGAGGATTTGGCAAGCTCGCGGATGGCTGTGGTGGTTGGCACATCCTCGGTCAGGTCAAAATAGTGAATGCCGGCCTTATGTGCCGCCGTTGCCACCGCGATGTTGAGGTGAAATGGCAGGCAGGAAAGGATAGCATCGACCTTGGCGAATTCCGCCGCAAGAACCCCGGCCGAGGTGATGTCGGCGTTGCTGAGCGCAAAAGGCAGAGCCTCGCGCGGGGAGTGCTGATCAAAACCAGTGACATTGAAGCCGGTATCGTGCAGCAGCCTGGCTGCCAGGGTGCCGACCTTGCCAAGGCCCAGTACGGCGATGTTGTTGAAGCTCATGACATGATCTCCTCAGATGTCGAATTTGATGCCTTGCGCCAGCGGCAGCTCGCGGGAATAATTGATGGTGTTGGTCTGGCGTCGCATGTAACCCTTCCACGCGTCAGATCCGCTTTCGCGCCCGCCTCCTGTTTCCTTTTCACCGCCAAACGCACCGCCGATTTCCGCCCCCGACGGGCCGATATTGACATTGGCAATGCCGCAATCCGATCCGCAAGCAGACAGAAAATATTCGGTTTCGCGCACATCAGTTGAGAAGATGCACGAGGACAGACCCTGCGGCACGTCGTTTTGCAGAGCAATCGCTTCGTCGAGTTCGCTGTATTTCATCACGTACAGGATCGGGGCAAAGGTCTCCTGTCGCACGATGCCGCTTTGACCCGGCATTTCTGCTATTGCAGGCGAAACATAAAACGCATCTGGAAACGCCTGTTCAAACTGGCGTTGGCCGCCATGGATTAATCCGCCATCGGCTTTTGCCTGTATAAGCGCTGCCGCCATTGCTTCAAAAGCTTCTGCGTCGATCAATGGTCCGACCAGATTGCCATCAACCAGAGGGTCACCGATGGGCAAGCCATCATAAGCTGACTTTAAACGCGCAATGAGCTCGTCATAAATGTCTTTATGAACAATCAGCCGCCGCAATGACGTGCAGCGTTGTCCCGCTGTGCCTACGGCTGAAAAAACGATAGCACGCAATGCCATTTCAAGATCAGCCGAAGAAGTTACGATCATCGCGTTGTTGCCGCCAAGCTCGAGAATGCAGCGGCCAAACCGATCGGCCAGTGCCGCGCCTACCGCATGTCCCATACGGGTTGACCCGGTGGCCGACACAATGGCTACATTGCCTGAGGCGGTCAGCACTTCGCCGACGTCACGCTCACCGATCACGGTCTGGATCAAGCCTTCGGGTGCATCGCCAAAGCGAGCAAGCGCGCGGTTACATATCTTTTGCGTTGCCAGTGCTGTCAGCGGGGTTTTTTCCGACGGCTTCCAGATTACCGGATCACCGCAGACCAGCGCCAGAGCAGCGTTCCAGCACCACGGGGCAACAGGAAAATTAAAGGCGGTAATGATGGCGCAGGTACCCATGGGATGCCAGGTTTCGCGCATGGAATGCCCCGGGCGTTCCGACGCGATTGTCAGCCCGAAAAGCTGGCGCGACAGGCCGACAGCAAGATCGCAGATGTCGATCATTTCCTGGACTTCGCCAAGGCCTTCCTGCAGTATCTTGCCGCATTCCAGTGATACCAGCGCGCCCAGACTTTCCTTTTCGGTACGCAATTCTTCGCCGATCAGACGCACCAGTTCGCCGCGCCGCGGGGCGGGAACAAGCCGCCAGGCCTTGAAGGCTTCGGTAGCCTTAGCAATCATGTTCTTGACATCGGCTCGGGTGTGGGTTTTCAGCTTCGCCAATTCACTCCCGTCAACCGGCGTGTGAACAACAAGCGTCCCCCCGCTAAGTTCCGATGATGAGAATCCCATTGAATTCAGTATCTCAGTGCTGGTCATGTTGCATGGCTCCCTGATCAAATAATGGCGTAACTTTAACAGGGGTCTTGCGGTCATATCAATTAGCTAATACGGTCTTTTTTAATGCTAAGTTAGACGATTTAACTAGGTTAATTGCTAAAATAACCCATTGAGTTTTCCATGAACCTGTCCTCTCAAGACGAGCAACTCATTATATTATTACGTGAAAATGGCCGGTTATCGGTTTCAGAAATTGCGCGCAAAATGTCGGTTTCAAGAACGGCTGCTCAAATGCGGCTGCAAAAGCTGGTACGCAACGGTGTTATTGAAGGGTATTCGGTAAAACTGTCATCAGGTTATCTGGAAAACCGGGTAAGGGCTTTGGTGATGATCAAGTTCCCGCCGATCATGCGTGCCGGCATCGAAAACGAGCTTTTTGCGATAAAAACTCTGACGGCGCTTTACTCCATCAGTGGCGAGTTTGACATGGCCGGTATGGTCTCTGCTCCAACCATGGGTGAGCTGGATACGATAATTGATAAAATCGGTTGTATTGAGGGAATTGATAAAACCATGTCATCGATCATTCTCTCGACGAAAATTGACCGGTGAAAATCAGTGCCGCAGCGGCAGTTGCAGGATTTCACGGGCCTGGCACCACGAAGCAACCGGGCGGTTGTATTTTTCGCACAATTGTGCTGCTCGAGCGACAAGGGCTGCATTTGACGGTGCCAGCGTGTGCCGGTCAATTCGCATATTATCTTCCAGCCCGGTCCTTGTGTGACCGCCGTTAGCGATTGACCATTCGTTGAGGACGATCTGATTGGCGGCAACGCCCGCCCCGCACCAGGTTGCGTCAGGGGCAATGCGTTTTACGGTTTCGACATAGAAGTCAAAAACCGCTTTATCCACCGGCATGGCGTTTTTGACCCCCATGACAAACTGGATGTGCAAAGGACCCTTCAGGCGCCCGTCCTTTTGCATTTTCACTGCCTGGAAAATATGTGAAAGGTCGAAAGCCTCAATTTCCGGTTTTACATTAAATTTGTCCATTTCGGCTGCCAGCCAGTCAACCAGATCAGGCTGGTTTTCATAGACCCTTGTGGGGAAATTGTTTGAACCAACTGAAAGGGAAGCCATGTCCGGCGACAAAGACAACATACCGCCGCGTTCTTTTCCCGCGCCCGAGCGCCCGCCGGTTGACAACTGGATAATCATGCCGGTGCAATGTTTTTCCAAACCCTCTTTCAACGCGGCAAATTTATCGGGGTCAGAGCTTGGGCTTTGGTCTTCATTGCGGACATGACAGTGGGCAATGGTTGCACCTGCCTCAAATGCAGCATGGGTGCTTTCTATCTGTTCTAAAACAGAAATCGGCACTGCCGGATTATGCTCCTTTGTTGGCACTGATCCGGTAATGGCTACGCAAATAATGCAGGGTTTCGTATCCATGTTTCTTGCAACTCCATCCAAACAATGAAAAGTGAGGGAAAACGCATTGCTGTTTTATCACAGACCAATAGGGAATTGGAATTGAAACTTGCATTTGAACACAGCCATAAAACGCATCAATCGTCAATAATATTGGCATGCATATTATGACAAATCAGGAGCAATTTCGCCTGATTGTCCGATACAGCATCGATATATTTCATCACACGCAGTGCTGTGCAGCTCTTAATGTGCTCAGACATGAAGGTTTTATCCAGACTGCCTATCCATCCATGTCACCTAAAAAATGCTACTCCAGGCCCGGCTTGGAACACTTGTTTCTCTTTGATAAAAATCAATATATGGACTATATATCAATTTAAGTCTTATATTGGAGTATTCGACATGACAGCCCTTGTGCGGGAAACGCCCCTTGATCGTCGGCAATTATCAGGGCATTGAGAAAATCTGGCACAAGGTGCGCCAAAAGCTCAACATGCCCAAAGTGCGTATCCACGACCTGCGTCATTCGTTTGCAGCTGTAGGTGCCACCAGTGGTCAGTCACTGCCGATTATCGGCGCCATCCTGGGTCATCGCGAAGTCAGCACGACACAACGCTATGCTCACCTCGCAGACCTGCCGGTAAAGCAGGCAACAAACACAATCGCCGATAAGATTTCTGATGCCATGACCGGCGAGGCTTCGGAGCCGGTCAATATTGATGTCGCGGCCTCGGTGGACAAGACGCAGATTGTTCAATTGATCAACAATCTGCAAACGCTGCTCAAGTCAGCCTGATGAGCATTTTTCTGTCACCATTGTCGGATAAGCACTCAACCACCAAGAGAGCAATTTGCTTTGCCCGGAGCCACCTTCGCACCCTCCCCACGGTCGGGGAAGGTGGATTTGGGAAAAGCAAAGGGCTTTGCCTGGTGAACCTGAGCGGAATATGTGAATGCTAAAAAACATTAATAATTACAATAGATTAAATACATTTGGTGCACACATCAATTTCCTGACACTAAAAAGATTGAGCGAATACAATAGCGTCAGCATCCCCCGGCACCATCTCTTTTATCTTGCCCTCCCCCCCACCCCCCCCCCCAAAGCATCCCGAACACCCCGGAAAAAACCATTCCAGGCCAAATACAGCAATTGTCTCACCTCATTTTTTTGTAAAACAAA
>CAZVAZ010000158.1:0-5944 GCA_964625235.1 uncultured Hyphomicrobiales bacterium | reverse complement strand
GCCATGAACCTCGGTGTTGATCCCCGCCATGCTGACCAGATGGTCCGTGGTGTGTGTCAGTTGCCAAACGGCTCGGGGCGGACCGTCAAGGTTGCGGTTTTCGCCAGAGATGCCAAAGCTGAAGAAGCCAAGGCTGCCGGTGCTGATATTGTCGGTGCCGAAGACCTGGCTGAAATGATCCAGAAGGGCAAGGTTGATTTTGACCGCTGTATTGCCACACCGGACATGATGGCTGTGGTTGGCAAGCTTGGTAAAATTCTCGGGCCTAGGGGTTTGATGCCAAACCCGCGTGTTGGCACTGTCACCGCTGATGTGGGTGAGGCGGTGAAATCAGCCAAGGGTGGTGCGGTTGAATTCAGGGTTGAAAAATCCGGTATCATTCAGGCTGGTGTTGGCAAATTGAGTTTTTCTGAAGACGACCTGGTCGGCAATGTTAGAGCCTTTGGCAGTGCGGTGATGAAGGCCAAACCGGTCGGTGCCAAGGGAACGTTTGTTAAAAAAGTAGCACTGAGCTCGACTATGGGCCCCGGTGTGAAAGTTGACCCTTCAAGTTTAAGCGCTTGAGGGTGAATTGAGTTTTGCCGGATTTCCCTAAACTTGGGATGTCCGGCAATGAGAAACCGGTTGAGTGTTCTGATTTCAGGATTGGAGTGTTGAGCCGGTTTTGTCCTGTCCGAGATTGCGGGTGGTTGAGGTTTTTAAAACAAGACTTCAGCTTTAAGCCACTAATAGAGGGCCTGCATGAGACAAGGGAAGAAACGGATTTTAGGAAGCGCTTTGAATTATCAAGCGTTTGTGTCCTGACTTTCGGTTTGAACCTCGTAATTTTCCCGTAGCGCGATTTTGCGCGTGACCCGGGAAAACGGCAGATAAGAGCTGCATTGAGCCAGCCCCTTGTCGGCTGGTTGTTATGCAGCATGGTGTAACCCCCCGTGGAATGTATGTTCCACATAAAATGGAGAGAGCAAGTGGATAGAGCCCAAAAACAAGAGCTCGTGACTTCTCTCAACGGTGTGTTTGCGAATGCAGGCGTTATCGTTGTGAGCCACTACAAAGGCTTGACGGTTTCGGAGATGACTGATCTTCGCCGCCAGATGGCTGAGGCTGGTGCTACTTTGAAAGTAGCCAAGAACAGCCTTGTAAAAATTGCTCTTGAAGGTACACCCGCTAGCGGGATTTCAGACCTGTTTGTCGGCCCGACCGTGATCGCCTTTTCAGACGATCCGGTTGCCGCCCCCAGAATTGCTGCCAAATTTGCCAAGAGCAATGAGAAGCTGGTGCTTCTCGGCGGTATCATGGGTGAGACTATGCTGGATGTTGACGGTGTTAAGGCGCTTGCAGCCTTGCCATCGCTGGATGAACTGAGAGGCAAGTTTGTTGGCCTCATCAATGCTCCGGCGACAAAAGTTGCAGGCGTGCTGCAGGCTCCGGCCGGACAGCTTGCCCGTGTTATGGGTGCTTATGCCTCCAAGAGTGAAGCGGCCTGATTGCCGCATTTAAGAATATTTTTGGTTCAAACTTTAGAAATCGAGTGAAATAAAATGGCTAATCTGGAAAAAATTGCGGACGATCTGTCCGCGCTTACTGTTATGGAAGCTGCTGAGCTTGCAAAAATGCTGGAAGAAAAATGGGGCGTTTCTGCCGCAGCTCCTGTTGCGGTTGCCGCAGCCGGTGCCGGTGGTGGCGAAGCTGCTGAAGAAGAAAAAGACGCATTCACTGTTGTCATGACATCTTTTGGCGAAAAGAAAATCAACGTCATCAAGGAAGTCCGGGCGATCACCGGTCTGGGACTGAAAGAAGCCAAGGACCTCGTTGAAGCCGTGCCTTCAGACATTAAAGTCGATGCGACAAAAGACGAAGCTAAAGAAGTTAAAGAAAAACTCGAAGCTGCAGGCGCAACTGTCGAGCTTAAGTAAGTCTGGTGTTGAGACGATAATTCCGGTGGTTCGGTTATGCCCTGGTGCTTTTTCCGAACCACCACGACGCCTTCTTAGGTCGTTATTCTAACATGTATTCAAGAGTTTAACCTAATTAACCGCTCAGCTGGTTCAGGTTGAAGTTACAGATTTTTTAAACACGTGGATTTTCTCCGCGTGGTTGCTTGAAGGGACGAACATGTCGCAATCATTTCTTGGTCGCAAACGCATTCGCAAGGATTTTGGAAAAATTGCCGCATCCGCGGTGATGCCAAACCTTATCGAAGTTCAAAAACTTTCCTATGATAAATTCCTGCAAATGGAAATCCCGGAAGGTGGCAGGCTCGAACAGGGGCTTCAGGCAGTTTTCAAGTCTGTTCTGCCGATCAGTGATTTCGCCGATATTGCCTCACTGGAATATGTTTCTTACGAATTTGATAAGCCTAAATATGACGTGGAAGAATGCCAACAGCGCGACATGACGTTTGCTGCACCACTAAAAGTCAAGCTGCGGTTGATTGTGTTTGAAGTGGATGAAGACACTGGTGCACGCTCGGTCAAGGACATCAAAGAACAAGACGTTTATATGGGCGATATGCCCCTGATGACCAAGAACGGCACTTTTGTCATCAACGGCACCGAGCGCGTCATTGTTTCCCAGATGCATCGCTCACCGGGTGTTTTCTTTGATCATGACCGCGGTAAAACCCATTCCAGCGGCAAGCTGCTGTTTGCTGCGCGCATCATTCCTTATCGCGGTTCCTGGCTTGATTTCGAGTTTGACGCCAAAGATATTGTTCATTGCCGCATCGATCGCCGCCGCAAATTGCCGGTGACGACATTTTTGCGCGCTCTTGGGTTGGAAGCCGAGGAAATTCTTGAAGTATTTTACGACAAGGTAAAATACAACGAAACCAAGAAAGGTGACTGGAAAACCCCGTTTGTGCCCGAAAGAATGCGCGGCATTAAACCTGTCAAGGATCTGGTCAACGCCAAGACCGGTAAATCGGTGGTTGAAGCCGGACGCAAAATCACACCGCGTTTGGCTAAAAAGCTTCAGGACGAGGGTCTCAAAGACCTGCTGATCGAAGACGATGAACTTTGTGGTCATTTCTTCGCCGAAGAACTGGTCAATCTGGAGACCGGTGAAATCTATGTGGAAGCAGGTGACGAGGTTACCGCGGAAGCACTTACCATCATTCGCGAAGCAGGGCTGAAAGAAATCAACGTTCTGGATATCGATCATATCAATACCGGTGCCTTCATCCGTAACACGCTTGCTGTTGATAAATGCACCAGCCATGAACAGGGTCTGTTTGATGTCTACCGGGTGATGCGCCCGGGTGAGCCACCGACGCGCGACACCGCTCAGGCTTTGTTCGACAGTCTGTTTTTTGATGGCGATCGCTATGACCTGTCGGCTGTTGGCCGGGTTAAAATGAACATGCGTCTGGATCTGGATGCCGAAGATACGGTGCGGGTTTTGCGCAAGGAAGACATTCTGGCAGTTGTCAAAACGCTGGTGGACCTGCGTGATGGCAAAGGCGAAATTGATGATATTGACCATCTTGGCAACCGCCGGGTGCGCTCGGTTGGTGAGTTGATGGAAAACCAGTATCGCATCGGCCTCTTGCGCATGGAACGTGCCATCAAGGAGCGGATGAGTTCGGTTGAAATCGATAATGTCATGCCGCATGATCTGATTAACGCCAAGCCTGCATCGGCAGCGGTGCGTGAATTTTTCGGCTCATCGCAATTGTCACAATTTATGGATCAGACCAATCCGCTTTCTGAAATTACCCATAAGCGCAGATTATCAGCACTTGGCCCCGGTGGGCTGACACGTGAGCGTGCGGGTTTTGAGGTGCGTGATGTGCATCCCACCCATTATGGCCGTATCTGCCCGATTGAAACGCCTGAAGGGCCAAATATTGGTCTGATCAACTCGCTGGCGACCTTTGCCCGCATTAACCAGTACGGTTTCATTGAAAGCCCCTATCGCCGCGTTAAAAACGGTAAGGTTACTGATGAGATTGTCTATTTGTCGGCGATGGAAGAATCCAAAAACGTCATCGCCCAGGCCAATGTGGTGATCTCGTCGAAGGGTAAACTTGAAGGTGATTTGCTGCCCTGCCGCCATATGCATAATGTGGAATTGATGTTGCCTGAGCGCGTTGATTTTATGGATGTATCGCCCAAGCAACTGGTGTCTGTGGCTGCGTCTCTTATTCCGTTTCTGGAAAATGATGACGCCAACCGCGCCTTGATGGGATCAAACATGCAACGTCAGGCCGTGCCTTTGGTGAAAGCCGAAGCGCCGCTGGTCGGAACCGGTATGGAGGCAATTGTTGCGCGTGATTCAGGTGCTGCCGTGGTGACGCGTCGCGCCGGTATTGTTGATCAGGTTGATGCCAATCGCATTGTTATCAGGGCAACCGATGAAACCGACCCCTCGAAATCCGGGGTTGATATTTACAATCTGCAGAAATTCCAGCGGTCAAATCAGAACACGTGCATTAATCAGCGCCCGCTGGTGCGTGTGGGGGATCGGGTTATTGCCAATGATATTGTTGCCGATGGCCCTTCGACAGATTTGGGCGAATTGGCTCTGGGGCGTAACGTACTCGTGGCGTTTATGCCGTGGAATGGCTACAACTTCGAAGATTCAATTCTGATTTCCGAGCGTATTGTGCGCGACGATGTGTTCACATCGATACACATTGAGGAATTTGAGGTCATGGCCCGCGATACCAAGCTTGGCCCTGAAGATATCACCCGCGATATTCCCAATGTGGGTGAGGAAAGCCTCAAGAATCTGGATGAAGCCGGTATTGTCTATATTGGTGCCGAAGTTCATCCCGGTGATATTCTGGTGGGCAAGATTACGCCCAAGGGTGAAAGCCCGATGACGCCGGAAGAAAAACTCTTACGCGCAATTTTCGGCGAAAAAGCATCTGATGTGCGTGATTCGTCCCTCAAACTGCCGCCCGGTGTTGCCGGAACTGTTGTAGAGGTGCGCGTGTTCAACCGCCACGGCATCGATAAAGACGAACGCGCCATGGCGATAGAGCGTGAAGAAATTGAACGTCTGGCCAAGGACCGCGATGACGAACTCGGTATTCTTGACCGTAACGCCTATGGCCGTTTGCGCGACTTTCTGGTGGGCAAACAGGCTCTGAGTGGTCCTGAAGGTATCGTAAAAGACGCCAAAGTCGCTTTGTCGGTTCTGGAAGACCTGCCCAAGAAGATGTGGTGGGAAATTGCTTTGAAAAATGACAAAGCGATGTCTGAAGTCGAAGCCATGCAGCGTCAGTATGATGAAGCCAAATCTTTGCTGGAGCAGCGCTTCGTTGACAAGGTTGACAAATTGCAGCGCGGTGATGAGTTGCTGCCCGGTGTGATGAAAATGGTCAAGGTGTTTGTCGCGGTTAAACGCAAACTGCAGCCCGGCGATAAAATGGCCGGACGCCATGGCAACAAGGGTGTTATCTCCAAGATTGTACCGGTCGAAGATATGCCGTATCTGGAAGATGGCACCCACGTGGATATCGTGCTTAATCCGTTGGGCGTGCCTTCACGTATGAATGTCGGGCAAATTCTTGAAACCCATCTGGGCTGGGCGTGTGCGCAATTGGGCCGTCAGGTCGGTGAGGCGGTTGATGAATATCATCGTATTGCCAAGCTTGATACGCTCAAAACCAGACTGAAAGCCATCTATGGAAAAGACGAAACGTTAAAAAGTCTCAGCGATGATGAGCTTATTGAACTTGGTGGCAATCTGCGCAAGGGCGTGCCGATGGCAACGCCGGTGTTTGATGGTGCGCATGAAGAAGACATCAATGAGATGTTAGAACTTGCCGGTCTTGATACATCAGGCCAGAGCCAACTGTGTGATGGCCTCACGGGTGAACCTTTCGACCGTATGGTGACGGTGGGCTATATTTATATGCTTAAATTGCATCATCTGGTTGATGATAAAATACATGCCCGCTCAATTGGTCCATACTCCCTTGTTACCCAGCAGCCGC
>CAZVAZ010000157.1:0-5951 GCA_964625235.1 uncultured Hyphomicrobiales bacterium | reverse complement strand
CAACTGGTCGGGCCTGCCAACAAGGGTGCCTTAACTCATCCCAGCGGGAAGGAAGAAGTTCTTTGCTATGCGGATATTTAGTATCACCGCTACAGGTTTGAGTTTGCTGGTTGCATCGCTGATGACAGCGGGTATCAGCTATGCCGGAGATATCGCCGGCCATACAGTCTCGCAAATTCTGCCCTCAGCATCGTTTGCCCCGGTAAATGTACAGATTCCTCAGGGAAATCTGTCACCTGTTGCACAAACCGCGCCGGACCTGCCAGCAGTTGAGGTTCTCGATCCTTTGTTGATCCTTGAGACCATGCCAGAGAAAAAACAGGCAAAGGCGGCCTATAGGTTCGCCAGAAAAGCATTTAAAGACGGTGATCTTGAGCGCTCAATTGAATTTCTCAAATTCGCTGCCGATCGCGGCTATCTGCTGGCGCAATGGCGTTTGGCCAGAGCTTATCGTTTCGGTAATGGTGTTGAGAAAAGCGATATCAAGGCGCTGAAATGGTTTCGCAAAGTTGCCGACAGTCACGATCCTGTGTTTCGGAGAAATCGCAAAAAATTGCGGGCAACCGTTTCCTCCCTCGTTGCTATTGCGGATTATTTTCGTGCCGGCGTCAAGGGAACAGTCTATGCACAAAACCTCGACAGAGCGCAGTCGCTGTATCGTTACGCGGCCACCCGCTATGGCCATCCCGGAGCTCAGTATGCACTGGGTGTCATGTATCTGAAGGGCGAAGGTCTGGAAAAAAGTCAGCTGGTTGGAATGAAGTGGCTGATGCTGGCTTCGCGCAAGGGATTTGCCAAAGCCCAGGCCTTGTTGGGAGATATTTATCTGTCTTTCAAGAATAGCCCAAAAAGCCGCCTCAAGGGGTTGATGTGGCACAGAATGGCGGAAAAAAGCGCCAGGGCGGAAAGCGACAAGAAATTGCTGGCCCGTAGTGGCGAGATTTTTGCCACCGCCAGCGAATCAGAACGCGCACTTGCTGTTGGCATGGTTGCAAAAATGCAGGAAAGTAACGCAGCTTCCGCTTCAGCGCGTCAGTAGTTGCTTCAAATATCCAGTTCAATCCAGATCGGAACGTGATCGGAAGCCTTTTGCCAGCCTCTGGTGAAGCGATCAATACCAGCACCTTTTAACCGGTCGGCGGCCTGCGGTGACAGTAAATGGTGGTCAATGCGAATGCCGTGGTCCTTGGGCCATGCGCCCGCCTGATAATCCCAGAAGGTGTATTGATGGGCCGCCTGTTCGCAGGCACGATAGGCATCTGTAAGGCCAAGGTTGAGCAGGCTGTGGTAGTGTTCCAGCGTTTCGGGACGAAACAGGGCATCTTCACGCCAGCCTTCGGGATTGTGTACATCATCATCATGGGGAATTACATTATAATCCCCGGCAATGACAAAACACTCCTCCAGCTTCAGCATTTCGCGTGCATGAGCGTGCAGCCGCTTCATCCAGTCAAGTTTGTACGGGTATTTTTCGCTAGTCACCGGATTGCCGTTGGGCGCATAAATGGAGGCGATGGTAAGCGCGCCATCCTTGGTTGAAAGTGTCGCTTGTAAAAACCGCGCCTGTTCATCACTGTCATCGCCCGGCAAAACCGTGCGCACATCTTCAAAAGGTGTTTTTGAGAGCAGGGCCACACCATTGTAGGATTTTTGACCGTGGATGGCGATATTGTAGCCAAGATCTTCGAGAGCCTGCCTGGGAAAGGTTTCTTCAACCGTCTTGATTTCCTGCAGGCAGGCGACATCAGGGCTGGTCTCTTTGAGCCAGGTCACAACATTTTCCAACCGCGCCCGGATTGAATTTACGTTCCATGTTGCAATTTTCATGACTGACCAATCCCTGATGTTTTAATTACCCGCACATATCATGTCCGCAGACATTTCGCCAAGGTCAATTCTTAACCGGGCGCTGCTTCAAAGTGTGAACGATGAGCTTGTCGTACAGGCGCTTTCTGGCCTCAAAATCTACCGGCCTGATCCAGTCTCTGCCAATCAGCTGCCAATCTTCATCTTCGGGATCAAGCCCCATGGTAACAATGTAGGGTTCTTCTACAATGAGAAATTGCTGCCGATAGGCCAGCAGATAACCACCGACCTCGCCATGAATGGCTTTTGCTTCTTCATAGGTGTTGCACCAGATGTTGGTGTGTGCACCGCAGAAGTGGGGGTAGAGCAGGGTGCCAAAATTGTCCACCTCATCCCCATTGATAGTCCGGGTAATGTGTGGCCAGCCTTCAAAATCCAACTCTTTGGCAATAACCGCCAGGCAATGACGTCTTTTCAGCTTATGTGAAAGTTCTGCAGCCGAAAAGCGTTGTAATTCACCTAACCGGCTCAATCGCCTGATTGCGCTTGCTTCATTGGCGTCGGCTTGACGATGCAAAATCCGCGCGTGCGATTTCAGGGTGTCGATAATGTCTTTCATTAGCGTTTCTCCTTAACCTGGATCTAACCCGCTCCATGCGATCCAAGAGATACGTCTAAATGACATTGCAAATATGTATCAGGGTGAGGTGTCTTTCGGCGGTTAAGGCAACCCTGTTTGCCTGCGCACTGTTTAGACAGGGGCGGCATAAAAATCAAGCGGCAACGCATGAAGTTTTAAGTTCAAAGAGAAAATGATGTGCCGCAACCGCACGAAGCAGTTGCATTGGGGTTTTTTATCTGAAAGGAGGCGCCAATCAGATCATCGACAAAATCCACTTCCGAGCCATCCATGTACAGAATAGACACGGTGTCAACAATCACTGTGACACCGTTTTTCTCAAATATCAGATCGTCGCTTTTTTGGGTTTTTTCCAGATCAAAGCCATATTGAAACCCGGAACAGCCGCCACCGGAAACCGAAATACGCAACACCTTGTTGGTCTCCTCTTTGGCGATGATTTGAGAAATTCTTTTCGCCGCGCGTTCAGAGATGGTGATTGAACCTGACATCAGAAATTACCTGTTCTTTTTTAATGGCGGAAGTGTTTTAACATCTACATTGATATTTAGTGTTAAAAGCCTGCTTGTCAAATCAATGACACTGAAAATTGAGCGTAACGAAAATTGTAAACATGACACACCGCCTCTCCAGTTCCGTCAATCTCGCTGCCTATGCCGCCCGCGCTGATCAGGCGACACGGTTTCATGAGGAAGAAGAAAGTATCACGCGCACCCCGTTTCAGCGCGATCGCGATCGTATTATCCACAGCGCTGCATTCAGACGGCTGCAATATAAAACGCAAGTGTTCATCTATCACGAGGGTGATCATTTCAGAACCCGGTTGACCCATTCCCTTGAAGTCGCCCAGGTGGCAAAATCCATTGCCCGAGCACTACACCTGAACGAAGACCTGGTCGATGCACTGTCACTGGCGCATGATCTCGGCCATACGCCGTTCGGACACGCCGGTGAAGTGGCGCTGGACCAGCGTATGTCAGAATTCGGCGGCTTTGATCATAATGCCCAGTCGCTCAAGATTGTCACCGAACTGGAAAAAAGATATGCCGAATTTGATGGCCTCAACCTCACCAAAGATACTCTCGAAGGACTGGTTAAACACAATGGCCCGCTGTTGGATGCAAAAGGAAATTATATCGGGGCAGGCGACAGGCTGCCGCACGCGCTTGCCCGGTTTCTAAAGCAGTATGATCTTGATCTTGTCTGCCCGGCGTCGCTGGAGGCTCAGGTGGCCAACCTTTCAGACGACATCGCTTATAATGCCCATGATATTGATGACGGTCTGCGCGCCGGCCTGATCACGCTTGACGATTTACGTGGCCTCGAGCTGACGGGCGGTCTGATTAAAGTGGTAGAGGATAAATATCCCGGTCTCGAACGCCCCCGCCTGATCCATGAAACCCTGCGACGGGTGATTACGACAATGATTTATGATGTCCTGTCCCAGGCCCAGATTAATGACGATAATACAATCATATCCTTTTCGCCTGAAATGCAGCGACAGGAGCGCGAACTCAAACAATTCCTCAATACGAACATCTATCGCCATGAACTTGTCTTGATGAAGATGAGCCGGGCAAAAAAATGGTTGGGTGATTTGTTTGATTATTATATGGAAACGCCTTCGGCTTTGCCCGAAGATTGGCGGATTAATGCCGAAAACACAGAAAAAGCAACAATGGCCCGACAGGTGTGTGACTTTATCGCCGGGATGACAGATCGTTTTGCTATGGATGAATACCGACGAATATTTGACCTGACGCCAATTTTTCGTTAATCCCGCCTATAACCCGTCCCCGGAAAAAATCTGGACCGCAAAGCCAGTTAATTGTTACTATATAGAAATTTAGGAGCATTTGCTCAGTGAATATCTTTGCTGAATTTGAAGCCCGTATACGCACGGCAATAATTGAAGTCCAGAAATCCGGTACTCTGCCGGCAGGCATTGATTTGTCTAAAATCACCACCGAGCCGCCACGCGATGAAAATCATGGTGATATCTCCACTAATGTTGCCATGGTTCTGGCCAAGCCCGCGGGCAAAAGCCCGATGGAAATTGCACAGAAAATTGGCGATGTCCTGGGCAAGGCTGATGATGTTCTCGGTGTAAATATAGCCGGACCGGGTTTCATCAATATCAAGCTTGCAGATGTGTTCTGGCACAAGGTTGTGCGCGCCACCTTGTCGACCAGAACAGAATTTGGCACCAGCAAAATTGGTAAAGGCGAGAAAATAAATGTCGAATATGTCTCGGTAAATCCAACCGGACCGCTGCATGTGGGCCATTGCCGTGGTGCAATTTTCGGCGATGCTCTGGCCAATCTGCTGAATTACGCCGGCTATGATGTGGTGCGCGAATATTATTTCAATGATGCCGGTGCCCAGATTGATGCGCTCGCCCGTTCTGTTCACTGGCGTATACGTGAAGCCTTAGGCGAAAAACTGGGGGAAATTCCTGAAGGACTTTATCCCGGTGAATATCTCAAGCCGCTGGCCGAAAATCTCGCCGCCAAACACGGCGCAGAATTGACCTCAATGGCCGAAAAAGAATGGTTGCCGGTTCTCAGAGCCGCCGGTGTGGCCGCTATGATGGCTTTAATCAAAGATGATCTTGCCGTGTTGGGGATTCACCACGATGTGTTTTTCTCTGAACTGTCTCTCCATGGTGGTGAAATTAAAAAGACTATTGAGGATTTGAGCAGTAAAGGTCTGATTTATGACGGGTTTTTACCACCGCCAAAAGGCCGCACGCCGGAGGACTGGAAGGCGCGCGAACAGACTTTGTTCAGGGCAAAGGATTTTGGCGATGATATTGATCGGCCCTTGATGAAGTCAAATGGTGACTACACCTACTTTGCCGCTGATGTGGCTTACTTTAAAAATAAGTTCGATCGCGGTTTTTCCCAGATGATCTATGTGCTGGGCGCAGATCATTCAGGCTATATAAAACGCCTGCAGGCCATCGCCAGGGCCATATCCGGTGATAAGGCCGAGGCCATTGTGCGCATTTGCCAGATGGTCAAGCTGTTTCGTGATGGCATACCGGTAAAAATGTCAAAACGTGCCGGAAATTTCATTACCATGCGTGAACTGGTCGAAGAAGTTGGCTCTGATTCTGTTCGGTTTATGATGCTGTACCGCAAAAATGATGCACCGCTGGACTTTGATTTTGTTAAGGTTACTGAGCAATCCCGCGACAATCCGGTGTTTTATGTGCAATATGCCCATGCAAGAATTTGTTCAGTAATGCGGGGAGCTTCAGAAAAAATTCAGGAATCATCTATATCAGTTAAAGTATTGAGTGAAGCTTCTCTGGAACTGCTTGATGATGAGAGTGAACGACAACTTATGAGGAAAATTGCTTCTTTTCCGAGAATTATCGAAAGTGCTGCACGTGCGCACGAGCCACACCGGCTGGCATTTTTTCTTTATGAAGTTGCAAGCACCTTCCATTCGTTGTGGAATAAAGGCAAAGAGTTGCCGCATTTAAGGTTTATAGATACAG
>CAZVAZ010000156.1:0-5957 GCA_964625235.1 uncultured Hyphomicrobiales bacterium | reverse complement strand
ATGCCTATGAACGGACAATGATCAGCAGGGTTGCCGACCAGTTGTCTGTGGCCATCGCCCAGTCAGAGAATCAGGAAAAATTAAAAGTCCTGTCGCAAACAGATGGCCTCACCGGCCTGATGAACAGGCGTTCTTTTTTGCCTGAAATAACCCGCAGGCTCGCCCATCACGAACGGCAAAAACGCAAAGCCGCCTTATTGTTTATCGATCTCGATAACTTTAAAGGCATCAATGATACCGATGGTCACGCGCGCGGAGATGAAATCCTCATGGCCGTATCGCAGCTTCTTAAAGTCAATTGCCGCACAAGTGATCTATGCGCACGATTTGGCGGCGACGAATTCGTTCTGTGGCTGGAAGAAGCCGATGAGCCGATTGCCACATTAAAAGCCAATGACCTGATTGATGGCTGTCAGGACATCATCGCCATTGCCAAAGATGCACCGGGTATCAACCCGGCACCTTCTCATTCGGGCGTTGTAAGTATTGAACATCTGGGCATGTCTATCGGCATATCGGTTTTTGTGCCCGGCACCGGTGAGACCCTTAATCAGCTTATCGCTCGTGCCGATAAAGCCCTTTATGTCGCTAAAAAAGGCGGCAAGGGTGGCTATCGCCTGGCCAAGCCGGCTGCCCCGGCCCCAAGTGATGCGCCCGATAAAAAAGATGCTGGAGGGCAATGAATTGAGCGTTGACACAAACAAATCTTATGAGCACGCCCGCGAAATTCTCGAAAGCCGCGACCGCGAAGCTCTTAAAATCCTCGCCTCCAACGAGGCCAGCTACCCGGAAATGCTGTTTTTCCTCAGCAATAATGATGATGTTGAAATTCGCAGCCGTATTGCCGCCAACCCCTCCACCCCTGCCCAGGCAAATACGGTTTTGTCAACCGACACTGAGCCCCGGGTTCGTGAAGCACTGGGGGCGAAGGTTGCCCGTGAGCTTCCGACACAATCAGGTCAGCGCGATGTTCAAAATCCGCCTGCGATTGCTATTCTGGAGCATCTTATTTTAGATGAAGAAGTTCGGGTTCGCCGCATTATAGCCGAAGAATTGAAAACAACCGACAAGGCGCCCCTGCATATTATTCGAAAGCTGGCGCGCGATATTGATGAACGGGTGTCAACGCCAATCCTTCATCATTCCCCCATCCTGAATGATGCAGAACTCATCTCGATGATAGAGGACACGGCAACGCCGGCGCAACTGAAAGCCATAGCCGAGCGCGCGCAGGTTTCTGAGCCACTGGCACAATCTATTGTTGAAACAACTGACGTCGAAGCCATCTCGCAACTGCTGTTAAACCCCAGCGCGCAAATTCGCGAAAATACGCTTGACCGTCTGATTGCTGACGCCAAAGATATTCCCGAGTGGCACGAACCTCTGGTCTTGCGGTCAAAGCTGCCGTTTGGTGCCATTCGCAAAATTGCGGAATTTGTCGCGGGCTCTTTGATTGACGTCTTGTCACAGCGCCATGATATAGATGATGAATTGCGTGAAGATCTTGAAAGCCGCGTTCGCCAGCGCCTGGAGGAAGAAAACTCGGCCGGTGACGAACATGCCTCAAGGCGACTGGAGGAAATTGAGGCTGAACTGCGCGAACTCTACGCCCATGGCGGTCTCGTCGAAGACTATTTAAGGCAATATATCGACAAGGGAGAACGCGACGTCATTATTCTATCGATGGCTGTCCTGGCAGAGGTCTCCACCATTGTTTCCCGCCGTATCTTCGCCTCTCTAAGCGCCAAAGCCGTCATGTCATTAGGCTGGAAAGCAGGCATATCAGCGTCCCTGTCCTCAAGAATTCAAAATACGGTTGGCAATATTCCAGAGGAAGACTGGATACTTCCTGACGAAAATGAGGAATACCCCTTAACGGACAGAGAAATGCAGTGGCAGCTTGCATTGTTCCTGGATCAGGAAGAAAGCGTGGATGAAAGCGAGGGTCAAAGCCTCGAAATGAGCGAGGCTCTAAGCGATTAACGTGCCAACACCGTGCTCCGTGTAGATTTCCAGCAGGACCGCGTGGGGAACACGACCATCGAGAATAACAACGGCTTCAACGCCGTCCTCGACCGCACGAATACAGGTTTCCAGCTTGGGTACCATGCCGCCGGAAATCGTGCCATCGCGCTGAAGCTTGCGTGCCTGATGCAGATCGAGTTCACCAATCAGCTCGCCATTGCCGTCCATTATGCCTGGCACATCTGTCAGCAACAACAGCCGTTTAGCCTGCAGGGCTGCCGCCAGCGCCCCGGCAACCGTATCGGCATTTATATTATAAGTCTCCCCATCCCTTGATACGCCAATGGGGGCAATAACCGGAATGATATCGCTGCTGATAAAAGTATCGAGAATGTCGGGATTTATTTCCTCAGGTTCACCAACAAATCCAAGTTCAAGAATTCTTTCGATATTTGATCCCTGATCTTTTTTTGTTCGCCGCAACTTGCGCGCCACCACCAGATTGCCATCTTTGCCGCACAGACCGGCAGCTGTGCCACCGGCCTTGTTTATGGCCACAACGATTTCCTTGTTGATTGAACCCGCCAGAACCATTTCAACAATTTCGACGGTCTCGCGATTGGTTACCCGCAAGCCGTCGGCAAAAGTGCTCTTGATCCCGAGCCGTTCCAACATGGCACCAATTTGCGGGCCACCACCATGGACGATAATGGGATTAACACCGGTTTGTTTCAGTTGAACCACATCGCGGGCAAAATCCTGCGAAAGCTGTTTGTCGCCCATGGCATGACCGCCATATTTGATGACAACAGTTGCGCCATCATAGCGCTGCATAAATGGCAGGGCTTCTGAAAGCGTACTGGCTGTGCGGGTCCGCTCACTCATTGATGTGATCGTTTCCGGTTTTTTATTATCGCTGTCATCCTGCGTCATAGTGATCTCACTGGAAAGAAAGTTCGCGTGTTTTTTGAATAACATGGCCTAGTGAAAGTCCTGAAGCCAGCCTGCTCCCCCGCCCAACCACCCCAGGGTATCCTTATCGGGTGGTTGGGCGGGGGAGCAGGCTGGCTTCAGGACTTTCACACTAAGGCAGACACTTATAGCGAAGTTTTCAGCTTTGGACCAGAGCGGTTATTTCCGCCCGCAAATGATCGATGCCAGCCCCGGTTCTGCTCGAAGTTGGAACAATCAGCGGATGGGCCGCCACATGTTTTGCGCTAACCGCTGCGACGCTATCCATAAGCCGGTCCCAGTCGGATTTCTTGACTTTGTCGGCCTTGGTCAACACCACCTGATAGGACACGGCTGACGCATCCATGAGCTTCATCACCTGCGCATCAACATCTTTGAAGCCGTGACGCGCATCAATCAGCAGATAGACCCGCCGCAAGCCCACGCGGCCATTGAGGTATTGTTCAATCAGTGTGGTCCAGGCCTGAATTTTGGTTTTTTCCGCGCGTGCATAACCATAGCCCGGCATATCCACCAGATAAAGCTGTTCGGTGAGCGAAAAGAAATTCAATTCGCGCGTACGCCCCGGCGTATTCGATGTCCGCGCCAGGGATTTGCGATTGGTGAGCGTATTGATCAGGCTCGATTTACCCACGTTGGAGCGACCGGCAAAGGCCACCTCAACCCGGTCAGGTTCGGGCAGTCCCGAAGGGGCAACCACACTTTTGAGAAAAGTGCACGGTTGCGCAAACAACAGGCGTCCGGCTTCTAGCTGGGCTGCTGGGTAGGTTTCATCTGTGGCAATCTGGCTGATCATCGTGTGCCTTCAGGACTTTCGTGCCAAATATTAAGTGTTCTGATTTTTTCTGGAGCCGCGATTTTTCCTGGAGCTCTGAGTTTTCTTCGAGCCCTGATTTTTCTTGGGGCCTTGATTTTTCTTGGTACCAAGATCTTTCTTCGAGCCCTGATCATTCTTCGAGCTCTTATATTTATTCGTGCTGTGATTTTTATTGGTGCCTTGATTTTTGTTGGAGTCCTGATCTTTCTTCGAGCCCTGATCTTTCTTCGAGCTCTGATCTTTCTTCGAGTCCTGATCTTTCTTCGAGTCCTGATCTTTCTTCGAGCCCTGATCTTTCTTCGAGCCTTTGAACATATCTTTGATATTGCCGAACAAATTAACTTCAACGCCCTGCTGGTTCATGATGTACCATTGCTGAGCCACCGAGAGCGTATTGTTCCAGGCCCAGTAGATGACCAATCCGGCAGGAAAAGAAGCCAGAAGGAAGACGAAAAACAACGGCATCCAGTTGAAAACCATCGCCTGAACCGGGTCCGGCGGGGCGGGGTTCAGGCGCATCTGGACAAACATGGTAAAGCCCATGATGATCGGCCAGATGCCAACGAGTAAAAATAATGGAGGATCCCAGGGGATAAGGCCAAAGAGATTGAACAGGCTGGTCGGATCCGGTGCCGCCAGATCCTGAATCCAGCCAAAGAAAGGCGCATGGCGCATCTCAATAGTGCCGAACAGTACTTTGTAGAGCGCAAAAAACACCGGTATCTGCAACAGGATTGGCAGACAGCCCGACATCGGATTGACTTTCTCTTTCTTGTACAGCTGCATCATCGCCTGTTGCTGCTTGGCCCGGTCCTCGCCGTAGCGCTCACGCAGTTTTACAATTTCCGGCTGCAGTTTCTTCATCTTGCTCATCGACACATAGGATTTATGCGCCAGCGGGAAGAAGACCAGCTTGATCACCACGGTTGCCGCGAGAATAGCGACGCCAAAATTGCCAAAGAACTTGAAGAAAAAGTCTATCAGTATAAACATCGGCTTGGTGATGAAATAAAACCAGCCCCAGTCAATCAGCAGTTCAAAATTGGTAATCCCCAGTTTCTCGTCATAGCCATCAATAATCGACACCACCTTGGCACCGGCAAACAGCTGGTTTTCGATTGTGGCACGTTTTCCCGGTGCAGCAACAATGCCCTTGCCGAGATAATCCGTCTGATAAGTGATAATATCGTTGCGCTGACTGGCACTGAAGCGCGCCGTTATTTCTTCCTTCTGGCTGGGAACGAGCACTGCACCCCAGTATTTATCGATGATCCCGAGCCAGCCACCCGTACTCTCGAATGTCAGCGTGTTGCCATCGATAACATCATCATAGTCAATTTCCTGCAGACCGTCTTCACCGAGCACACCGATGAGGCCTTCATGCAGAATATAAAAGTTTTCAATGACCGGTGTACCGTGACGCGATAACAGGCCATAAGGGTAAAAAGTAACCGCGTTAGAGGTGCGGTTTTCAACTTCCTGGGAATTGAAAACATAAAATCTTCATCAATCGAAATCGTGCGTCGGAAAATCAGACCTTCACCATTGTCATATTCCAGTTTGACCGGTGTTTCAGGCGTGAGTTTGGCGCCTGGTTTTACGCTCCACAATGTGGTCGAGGTGGGTGTTTTGATATTGGCTTCGGGGTCAGACGTCCAGCCGAATTCGGCGTAATAGGCACCTTCGATACCCGATGGTGAAAACAGGGTGATATTATCACTTTCAGGATCAACGGTCTTGCGGTAATCGCGCAACAGCAAATCATCTATTCTGCCACCTTTAAGCGAGATTGAACCCATCAAGCTGGGCGTATCAATCACAACACGCGGGCTTGAGCTCAACGCTCCTTGGCGTGACATAGCCGGTGCGGCAACACCCGTGCCCGGCAGAGGCAGATTTACACCGGTCTGTCCAGCCGATGGCTGCGGAACGCTCGAGCCGCCGATTTCGGGCTGAGTGCCAGGTGTTTTTGTCTCCGCCGCCTGTCTTTGCTCCTGTCTTTGGCGTTCGCGTTCCATCTGCGGTGCGCCGACGAAATACTGCCATCCGAACAGAACAATTATACTCAGGCCGATTGCGAGAAAAAAATTCTTATTGTCACCCATACCTTAATTCCTGCCAGTCACCGGATATCGAAAGCTGTTAAAGCATCCGCGGTTAATCTTTTTTACTCAATTACCTTCAATACGTATCATTTTGCCAT
>CAZVAZ010000155.1:0-5962 GCA_964625235.1 uncultured Hyphomicrobiales bacterium | reverse complement strand
TGCGCAAAAGCGAGACAAATTCAGCATTTCGGTCCGGCGATAGCGAGAAAATCGTCGAATTAACCCATAGTAAGCCCGCTTCTTCTGAAATGCGTCCGGGCCCGGGATTTCGGGTAAACAGCAAATATGAGCGTGTCTCGGCAGAACTTGTCGCAAAACTGTCCCGGTTTGAGACGCCGGATATTTCTGATGCCCTCAATCGTATGTTCACCATGGATCCGGCCATCCGAAATGTTGTCAACGACAAGCCATTGTGCGGTGTTGCGCTGACGGTCAAGGTTTTTCCCGGTGATAATCTGATGGTTCACAAAGCACTTGATGTGGCCAAACCGGGCGATGTTATTGTTATCGATACCAGCGGCGGCTCACGTAATGCACTTGTTGGTGATCTGATTGGAAATAAAGCCAAACATCTTGGTATTGCCGGTTTCGTCGTTGACGGACTGGTGCGTGATCTGCCAGGGCTGCAGGAAGTCGGGCTGCCGATCTATTCGACTGGAATTACAGCTTTTGGACCGTTGCACAGAGGCCCTGGCGAATTGGGTCACACCGTCAGTTGTGGTGGTATTGTGGTTAGTTCGGGCGATGTAATCTGCGCTGACGATAGCGGTATCGTTGTTGTTCGCAAAGAGTTTGCAGCTGATACATGTGACTACCTTGATGAACAAACCGAGCGCATGGCCAATTACGTCAACGCCGTTAAAGCAGGCAATTTTTCAAATGACTGGGTTGATAGCCAACTGGCTCAGGATGGCTGCGAATTTGATTAGGGCCTGTAGGCAATCATATTAACTGTTTTCAGGTACATTCACCTGAAAACAGTTTTATCCGGGGCAATGGAACCGAGCTGCATGTCTGGAATTTCGTTAAGAGTGTTAACAACAACCCTGTGGCGGGCCTGGTACCGGTTTTTCTTCTTTGCTGATGTGTTTGCAATAGCGCGATTGTTGCAATACAGAAAGCTGCGGAAAAGTTATTATGATGACTTGTGGCAAGGTGTGGCGGAAAAGCTTCAGGCCGACATTCGCCACGATCAATTCGGCTATTCGCGCATCAGCCGGAACGGTCTGGTCACATTCGTCAAACAATACCAGGTGATGCTTGAAGACCATTTGATGTTGAAAGTCATGGGCGATAAGGCGATGACCTATTCTCTTTTAAGAGAAATGGGTGTTCCGCTTGCCCGTCATTGCTTGTTTTCAATGCAAGGTCTTGACGTGGCTGAGGCTTTTCTGGCCAACGAAAAGACAGTGGTGGTGAAGCCTGCAAGTGGTACGGGCGGCGGTCGCGGTGTTACCACCGGTATAGATACAATCTCTCAATTGATTTCCGCTGCACGGCTGGCGTCACGGTTTGATGGAACGCTGATTGTTGAAGAACAACTCCAGGGTGCCTCCTTCCGGCTGCTTTATCTCGATGGCAAACTCATTGATGCCATCCGCCGAGATCCACCGGTGGTTGTCGGCGATGGTGTTGCCACGATTAAAAAACTGATTGGCCAGGAAAATGCCCGGCGCAAGAATGAAATGCCGTTCAGGGCTTTAAGTCCGCTGGTTGTTGACAAGGACGCCCGCAACTGGATGCAGGAGCAGGGTATTTCCCTTTCCGACATTCCTGAAACGGGACGGATTGTGCAGGTCAAACGTGCGGTCAATGAGAATGATAGAAGCGGCAACGTAAATGTTAGCGCCCGCGTTCACAGCGATATTGAGCGCAAATGTGGCGAACTTGTTCGAAAGCTCGGTGCGAAATTCGTGGGGGTTGATCTTATCTGCAAGGATATCAGTCAGCCGCTGGTTTCGGAAAACTGCCGGATCAGTGAAATCAATACCACGCCGGGCCTTCATCACCATTATCTGGTGGCCAATCCTGAAGAAGCCAATCCGGTGGCGGAAATTGTCATCGACTACATGTTGTCAAATCATGTGGGCGTCATGGAGGTGGGTAATCTCGAGGATAGCGGTTCCCATATTACTCAAGGCAACGATAAGCAAAATGGAAAAATTCGAAACAAGCACATCCAGCCTTCCGGCGGCTTGATGACGCCTGAACATGAGGTTGTTCATGAACATTCATAAGCCGGTAGTGGACATTGTCGCTTTTGACGAAAAGAAAATAGATACGTCAACGCCGGTTCTGGTGCTTGGCGGTAAAGAGAATGCCTTGTCGATTGTGCGCCGGTTCGGAAAACTGGGCATTACGACGCGGGTGAGCGGAGCTGCCGATTGCTGGGGCCGGTATTCCAGGTATTGTGCGCAAAGCATGCCGGTGCCAAGGGGTGAGGCTGCCGCTGATTACTGGGCCGGGCTGTTATTGTCGGGAAAATCTCAATATCTTCATGGCAGCGTGATCATATGTTGCAGCGATGTGGCTATTGAGTTTGTTGCCGCCAACCGCAAAGAACTTGCCCGCCACTATCTGCTCGGCGAGGGCGATGCCGGGTTGCAAAATGCACTTCTGGACAAAAGAGAGACGCTTGAGTTAGCACGCAAGGCCGGTGTTGCAACGCCGCAATTCTGGAATGCAAATTCGGAGCACGATCTTGAGGCCATGCGCGAGGCCATCCAGTTCCCGGTTATGGTCAAACCGATCATCTCGCACAGGTTTTCAAAAGTATTTGGCTGCAAACTGTTTATTATTGAAGACAGTTTTGAGGAACTTGCCGAAAAAACCCGCCTGTCGTGGCAAAACAATCTGGATGTCATGGTGATTGAAATGATTCCGGGACCGGATAGCCAGTTGAGCAGCTACTACACTTATATAGATGGCGATAACAATGTCCTGTTCGATTATACCAAACGCATCATCAGGCGCTTTCCGCAAAACCAGGGTCTGGCTTGCTACCATGCCAGCGAATGGCTGCCAGAAACAGCGGAGGCCGGAAAAAAGTTTTTCAACGGAATTGGCTTTCGTGGCCTCGGCAACATCGAGTTTAAACGCGACCCGCGCGATAATCTCTTAAAAGTCATCGAATGCAACGCCCGCTTTACTGCTGCCCAGGAACTGATTATTCAGTCGGGCGCACCTATTGACCTGATTTTTTATTGCAGTGTTACCCAGCAAACCATGCCGGTATTTCGCAACTACCAGCAGAATATGACCTACTGGTATGGCTTGCGCGATACGTTGGCTTTTATCGAGTTATACCGGCAGGGCAAAATCGGATTTGGCGAGTGGGTTAAAAGCCTGCTGCCGATGAACCACGTAGCCCCTCTGCACCGGCTTAGCGATCCATTGCCTACGGCAGGTGCACTGATTGCACGGATTGAAAAAACCACGCGGGGGTTTTTGTGACCCCCCCCATCGTTCAACCCGCAATCTTGAAAGATTTTATCATTGCGCTTTTCAGCGCCTGTGGTGTGAAGGCGGACCAGTGTGAGGCTGTGGCCTCAAACATGGTGTGGAGTGAACTGGTCGGGCGCTGCAATTTTGGTGTGTCGCGTATTCCCATACACATAGAGCGTCTTGAAAAAGGTGTGCTCAAACCTGTCTGCCAGCCCCGGTTTGAAAGTATCTCGGCAAGTTGTGCGCGACTGGATGCGGATAATGGCTTTGGTCACTTTGCCGGTGAAATCGGCATGGAAAAAGCCGTCGAACTGGCGCGTGAAACCGGCATTGGCATTGTTGGTGTCAACAACAGCAATTTTTTCGGCACCGGTGCCTACTTTGTCGATCTGGCGGCAAAACAGGGCATGGTGTCTTTGGCGATGAGCAATTCCTTTCCCAAGGTGGTGGCCTATGGCGGCACCAAGGCAGTGCTGGGTACCAATCCTTTTGCCTTTGGTGCGCCACGCCAGAACGGTGAAAACCTGATGGTGGATTTCGCTACCAGTTCTCTTGCCGGATCAACCGTGCGCGAATATCTGGGCAGGGGTGAACCTTTGCCTGATGGCCTTGCAGTCCTGCCCAATGGTGATCCGTTGAGTGATCCCGCCCGCATTGGTGAAGGCTCGCTTACGCCATTTGGCGGGCCCAAGGGCTATGGTATTGCGCTGATGGTGGAGATCCTGGCAGGAATTTTAACCGGTTCGGGGTTTTCTCATTCCGTCAAATCGACCTATTCCAATTTTGTTGAAAACAGCGACAGTGGTCATTGCCTGATCGCCATTGATGTTGAAAAATGGATGGCCATGCATGAGTTTTATCAACGGTTTGAAGCCCTCATCACCTTGTTGAAAGCTTCCGGTGCGAAAAATCAAGTCTTGCTGCCCGGTGAAGTCCGCTGGCAGAACTATAAAGACAATCTTGTTGCCGGAATTTCAATTCCACCGGCGATGGTGACAACTCTTGATAAGCTGTCGGATAAGTATGGTATTTCCCCGCCGTGGGAAATCCCCCTGCTGGCTACCGGTAGTTGAGGCCTGTTTCGTCTATGGCCAGTCTTTCCAACACGCATAATAAATTAAGCATTTTAAACCTGCGCGAAAAGCTTGGTTCAATTTCAGGGACGGCATTCGTGTTATTGCTGGTGAGGATTGGCAGTGCCGGAATAGGCATTGTCCTGCAACTGCTGATTGCCCGCACGTTGGGCGCTGATATACTTGGCAACTTTTTTCTGGCCTTTGGTCTTGCCGCTGTTCTTTCCACCATACTTACTGCGGGTTATCCGTGGATTATAGTCCCGGTGGTGGCGCGTTCTGAAGCGGAAGCCCAGCCTGGATTGTTGAAGGCATTTCTTCGCAGTGCCCATAAGCAACTGGCGCTGTTCAGCTGTCTGATTGCGGTTCCGGCAGGTCTGGCTATCTGGTTTTACCCCGGGTTTGCAAATGAATTGCGCTGGGCTTTGTTGATTGCTGTGGCAACAGCACCGGTCTATGCGGTGATGCGGTTAAATGGCGGTCTTGCCAATGCCCGCAAGCGTTTTATCATTGCCAATGCGCCTGAATTGCTGGTTCGGCCGGTTTTTCTGGCATCCTTCGTTGGCGCTGCCCTTGTCCTGTCGGTGGCGGTGAATGCAGCAACAATTGTCGCAATCAATCTTGTTATTGCAACGGCTTTGGCCATCTGGATGTCTGTTGTTATGTCGCGCCAGACGGGTGCGGATTTATTGCAGGCACCGAACAATGAGCCGGTGGCCCGCGAACAGTTGCAACAGTGGCGCACTCTGGCCCTGCCAATGGTGCTGGCGACATTGTTTGTAGCGATGTTTGCTGATCTCAGTATATTGATGGTGGGCTCGATAATGAGCGCGAGTGAAACCGGGATATTCGGTGTCAGCATCAAGATCACCTTTTTGATGGCCTTTGCCATTCAGATTGTTCATCAGGTCATGCTGCGCGATGCGTCTGACGCTCATTTGCTGAAAAACCACCAGGCATTACAGGCAACTGTGCGCAAGGCCAACCGCTTTGCGGTGGCCATAACATTGAGTGGTTTCGTCTTTCTGGTAGTGTTTGGCAATTATGTTCTCGGCTTCTTTGGCGCAGGCTTTACTGAAGGTTATGCGGGCATGATTGGTCTGATGATTGCTCAAGTTATCCGGGCGGCCGCAGGTCCTGCCATTCAGATTTTGATGATATCGGGAAATCAGCGGGCCAGTATCCCGGCTTATATGGTCAGCATTGTGTTGCTCTTTGTCTGCAACTTTTTATTTGTGCCAATTTTCGGGTTTATTGGAGCCGCTGCGGCGGTGATTATCACTACCTTGTTCTGGACGATATGTCTTAATCGCATCGTAAAGCAAAAAGTCGGTATTTCCGTATCTGTTTTTGCCGGGCGATAATTTTCCAGACACAATTTCCGCTCTCTTCGCAGTTGCAAAACTTTTTCAATAATTTGATCCTAGTCAAATTAGGTGCCCCAAAACCGGGTTAGGAAGCCGTATCACAAACTAAACAAGTGATCGGAGCTATCATGGGGCATTTAGACGGGATTACTTCCGGCCAGCAAACACGTGCATTAACACTTAGTACTTTAGCCTTTACGGTCTGTTTTGCGGTCTGGACCATTTTTTCAATCATCG
>CAZVAZ010000154.1:0-5991 GCA_964625235.1 uncultured Hyphomicrobiales bacterium | reverse complement strand
AAGTTCCGGCGGGAACGCAGGTCTATGCGGAAGATGAAGAAACCCTGATTGTTGACCTCACCCAACCCGGCATGCGCAAATTGCTGGCAACCGGCGGCAATGGCGGCTTTGGCAATACGCGGTTTAAAAGTTCCACCAATCAGGCACCGCGCCGTGCCAACCCGGGCGAGTCTTCAGAAGAATTTACCCTCCATCTTCAGCTTAAACTTATTGCTGATGCAGGGCTGGTAGGCCTGCCAAATGCGGGCAAATCAACGTTCCTCGCCGCTGTCACCTCGGCAAAACCGAAAATAGCCGATTACCCCTTTACCACCCTCACCCCCAATCTTGGCGTTGTGCGCTATGGCAGCCGTGAATTCGTGCTGGCTGATATCCCCGGTCTCATCGAAGGTGCCCATGAAGGTATTGGTCTCGGTGACCAGTTCCTGGCTCATATTGAGCGCTGCAGTGTTATTCTGCATCTGGTTGATGGTACGCACGATGATGTTGCCGCTGCTTACGAAACCATTCGCAACGAGCTTAACAATCATGGTGAGCTGCTGGCGGAAAAAACCGAAATTGTCGCTCTCAATAAATGCGATAGCCTGATTGATGAGGAAATTGAAGAAAAGGCTGATGCGCTGGCAAAAGCGGCAGGTAAGGAAATTTACCGCCTGTCTGGTGTATCAGGTGAAGGCCGCGATGAGATTCTCAATATCCTCCTCGACCATATCGAAGCAGACAGACAGGCCGAAAAACAAGCTGAAAATGCCGAACAGGAGCCAGAAAAATGGCAACCCTGACTTCGCCCCTGACCTCGCCTTTGTCCGAGGCCAAACGCATCGTCATCAAAATCGGCTCGTCTTTGCTGGTCGATCAGGAAAATGGTGAACTGAAAGGTGCCTGGCTTAAAGGTCTGGTAAGCGACATTGCTCAGCTTAAAGCCCGCGGCCAGGAAGTTGTCATTGTATCGTCTGGTGCTATAGCCCTTGGCCGGCGCGTGCTCAATTTCAAACCCGGTTCATTGAAGCTTGAAGAAGATCAGGCCGCTGCTTCCGTTGGCCAGGTCGACCTCGCCCATGCCTATCGCGAGGCCCTGGCCCGTAAAAAAATTGTTGCCGCCCAAATCCTCGTAACCCTGGGTGATACTGAAGAACGCAGACGCTATCTCAATGCCCGCAATACTATAGCAACGTTGCTGCGTCTTGGTGCGGTGCCGGTAATCAACGAAAACGACACCGTTGCCACCAGCGAAATCAGGGTGGGCGATAATGATCGCCTGGCCGCCCGGGTGGCCTCGATGATCTCTGCCGATTGTCTGGTCTTGTTGTCCAATGTCGCGGGTCTTTATACAAGCTCGCCTGACACAGGTGATGCAGCTGAGGTGCTGGCTCAGGTTAAACAGATAACACCTGAGATTGATGCCATGGTATCAGGCAAGATCAGCACCATGGGCAAAGGCGGCATGGCCACAAAAATTGCGGCCGCCCGCATTGCCATGGCCGCAGGCATTCACATGGCCATTGCCGACGGGCGCCAGTCAAACCCCCTCAAGGCTATTGAAAAAGACAATAAGTGCACCTGGTTCGTACCTGCAGCCACACCGGTTGCCGCGCGCAAAAAATGGATTGCGGGCTCCCTTGAGCCGCGCGGGAAATTGACAATAGATGAAGGTGCAGCCAATGCCCTGAACAGCGGCAAAAGCCTGCTGCCGGCAGGAGTTATTGAGGTTACGGGCACATTTAGCCGAGGCGATGCCGTCAGCGTTATCTCAACGCAAGGCGTGGAACTTGCACGGGGGCTATCTGCATATGGTGCGGGTGATGGGCAAGCGATCATGGGCCATAAAAGCAGTGATATTGAGGCAATATTGGGCTATCGTGGACGCAGCGAGATGATCCACCGCGATGACCTTGTTTTGATGAAGGGACAAGTCACATGAGTTTGGCAGACAATAATAATGTCAGATTGACCGGCGCAAACGATAATGTGCAGGCGGAAATGCTGAAACTCGGGCGTGAAGCCCGTATCGCCGCCAAGGTTCTGGCGCTGGCCACGTCGGATCAAAAAAACCAGGCTTTAGCATACATGGCGCAAAATATCAGGGCACGTGCAGGTGTTATTCTTAGCGCCAACGCTATTGATCTTGAACGTGCTCGTGACCAGCAAATGGCCGCATCCTTTGTTGATCGCCTGACGTTGAATGAAGAGCGCGTTGGACAGATGGCACAGGCGATTGACGATATTGCCGCCCTTGATGATCCTGTCGGCTCGGTTATGTCGCGATGGACGCAGCCCAACGGGTTAGAAATTTCCCGGGTTCGTGTACCCATTGGTGTCATTGGCATTATTTATGAAAGCCGCCCCAACGTCACCGCTGACGCCGGTGCCTTGTGTCTTAAATCAGGCAATGCCGCAATTTTGCGCGGTGGTTCCGATAGCCTCAATTCAAGTGCCGCCATTGGCGCATGCCTGACAGACGGGCTTAAATCTGCAGGCCTGCCTGAAGCCTGCATTCAGGTGGTGCCAACGCCTGACCGCGCCGCTGTTGGTGCCATGCTGTCCGGCCTTGACGGCACGGTCGACCTGATTATTCCACGTGGTGGCAAAAGTCTGGTGGCCCGGGTTGAAGCAGACGCCCGCGTGCCGGTGTTTTCTCACCTCGAAGGCCTGTGCCACGTTTATGTCGATAAGGCAGCTGATCTCAAGATGGCAATCGCGATTACACTCAACGCCAAATTGCGGCGCACCGGCATATGCGGTGCAGCTGAAACCCTGCTCATCGATGACAATGCCAAAGACACTTTACTGACGCCGCTTATTGCGGCTTTGCTTGAGGCCGGGTGTGAGGTGCGCGGGCCCGAGCAGGTCTGTAACATTGATGACCGGGTGGTAAAAGCCAAAGACAGTGACTGGACCACTGAATATCTCGACACTATCATCTCAGTTCAACTGGTTGACGGCGTTGATGCTGCGGTCGATCATATTGAAAATTTTGGCTCCAGTCATACCGACGCCATTGTCACAGGGGACCCGGAAACTGCAGAGAAGTTTCTTAATAATGTCGACAGCGCCATTGTGCTGCACAATGCCTCGACCCAGTATGCCGATGGCGGTGAATTTGGCATGGGCGCTGAAATCGGCATCGCCACAGGTAAAATGCATGCCCGCGGGCCGGTCGGCGTCGAGCAACTGACCAGTTTCAAATACGTTGTGCGCGGTACCGGTCAGGTTCGCCCCTGACATGGGCGACGTTGAGCCAGTTGTCAAAACCAACCAGCACATTGGCCTTTTTGGCGGTTCTTTCAACCCGGCTCACAGCGGCCACCTGCACATTTCAAAAACCGCACTTGAGCGCCTGAAGCTGGACCGTGTGTGGTGGCTGCTGTCACCGCAAAATCCTCTGAAGGATGCGCATGACTATGCGCCTTATGGCGATCGTGCACAATCTGCCCGTAAGGTGATAGACACACCGAAAATCGAGCTGTCATTTTTCGAGCACGAGCAAAACATCACCTACAGTGTGGATACTATCCACCAGTTGTTGCAGCTTCACACTGGGATAAAATTTGTCTGGCTGATGGGAGCAGATGCATTCGCCGGACTTGATAGCTGGAAAGACTGGCGGATAATTATTGAAACCATCCCCATAGCGGTTTTTAATCGCCCCGGCTTTACAAATCCTGCGCTTGGTTCCAAAGCAGCTCGGCTTTATGCAAAATTCAGGCTTGATGAGGAAGATGCAGCCCTCCTGCCCGGTAAAAAAGCACCGGCCTGGTGTTTTATCAATCAGCCCCTGGATTTCACCGCATCAACAGATATCAGGGCGCAGAGATAATCAAAATTAAGCCTGAGTGCACGGATTTGGTTGAAATGGGGCAGTAAATAAGTTTATTGTCCGGTTTATTATTGAATTTGGGTGTTTTTGCTGTGCCCGAATGAATTACGGCCACTTAAAAAGGTCAAATTTGAAAGAGAACTACCGTATCTATGAGCTCTGATAAAAAAGCGAATGCCCGCACACGCGCTGCACCTGCCAAGGCCCGCGCCTCTGAAAACCAACTGAAAACCATTCAAACTGTTCTGGAAGACGCCAAAGCACTGGACATTGTCGTGGTCGACCTGGCGGGCAAGACCGCCATTGCCGATTATATGGTTGTGGCCTCGGGGCGCTCACAGCGCCATGTGGGTGCGGTGGCCGACCAGGTATCACGCGCACTGCGTGAAAACGGCTTTGGCCGCCCGCGCCTGGAAGGTCTGCCCAATTGCGACTGGGTGCTGATTGATGGTGCCGATATCATCGTCCATATCTTCCGACCGGAGGTTCGCGAATTCTACAATCTCGAAAAACTCTGGTCAGAACACGCTCCAGCTGAGAAACTGGCGGTTTAAATCTATCAAATTTTCGCGACAGATTGAATGCAGATGTCGATGAAGCTTTTCATAGGCGCTGTCGGGCGCATGAAAAACGGTCCGGAAAACGCGCTGTTTAAGGACTATTATGATCGCTGCGGCAAGGCCGGGCCCAAAATCGGGTTGGGCCCGATGCTTTTGTCTGAAATGGTTGAAGCAAAAAATCCGCACAAGCCCGAACGCCAGCGCCTTGAGGCGCAGGGCCTGACAAAAATGCCGATTAAAAATTCAACCCTTATTGTGCTTGATGAGCGCGGGCGCAGCCTGTCCAGCGTGGCCTTCTCGCAGCAGCTTGAAAAATGGCGCGATGATGGTATTCCCCAGGCCAGTTTTCTGATTGGCGGGCCCGATGGCCTTGATCGTTCAATCGTCAAGGACGCTGATCTGGTCCTGTCGTTTGGCACAATGACCTGGCCGCATATGATTGCCAGAATTCTCCTGGTTGAACAGCTTTACCGCGCAATATCCCTGCTGAGTGGACATCCTTATCATCGCATCTGAATTTTTTAACTTATGACGGCAATATTTTATCAAAAATTTTCTAATACCAACTCTATGCGCAACCTTTGTTGCAGCGTATGATGATAAAGTGCAAATCTAGTGAACCGGTTGGAATGGATATCACAGTCAGACATATAATCGCTGTTGTAATCGGGTTGGGAATTTTTGCTCTTGATCCCCAGGCTGGCCATGCTCAAACCAAGAACAATCCAGAAAAACCAAAGCTGAACCTGGAAAAAATTGAACGTGAGCTTAACCAGGCAAAAAAGCGTGAAAACCAACTTGGCCAGCAGCGCAAACGCCTGAATGAAGAAGCCGCCCGGCTCAAAAAATTTCTTATCGCCGGTGCTGCCCGACTTCAGGCACGTGAAGCCCAGGCAACCGCTACCGAGTTTCGATTGGCGAGACTTAGTGTAAATGAAGGCAAGATAAACCGGCGCCTTGTTGTTGAAAGGGAAAAACTGGCAGAGCTTTTGGCCGGATTGCAAAGAATTGAACGCTCACCACCGCCTGCTCTGGCAGTGCAGCCTAAAAATGCGCTCGATGCCATAAGAAGTGCTATGTTACTGGGAAAAATAATCCCGATAATAAAACAGGAAGCAAATAATCTGGCGCAGGAGCTTCGTAATTTAAACCGGTTGCGCCGGGAGATTGCCGTTGAACGAAAAGACCTCAATGAGACAACGGCCAAGCTTGAGATTGAGCGCAAGGAGATCGAAAAACTGCTAAAGGCCAAACGGGTTGCCAGCAAGCGCACGGATGAGGAAATTAAAATAGAACATCGACGCGTGGCCAGTCTGGGAAGGCAGGCCAAATCACTCAAGGATCTTCTGGCGAAACTGAAGAGACGGGCGGAAAAAAAGAAACCGGAAAAAACAACAGGAAATGCAGCCTCCGCACCGATCAGATTGACTCAATTGACGCCAGGTGTCAGATTTTCAAAGAGCAAAAGGGCTTTAAGCTTCCCGGTTCAGGGAGAACGGGTTAAAAACTACGGCGATGCAGACGGTTTTGGTGGAAATGTACGTGGGCTTTCTATAGCCTCACGGTCTCGTGCGCAGGTAATTTCGCCAAATGATGGTACAGTAGTGTATGCTG
>CAZVAZ010000153.1:4226-6031 GCA_964625235.1 uncultured Hyphomicrobiales bacterium | reverse complement strand
AATTTATGCGTTTGAAATCGCGCAGGATGTCGAGGTGGTAGGCGCTGGTTTCGATAGTTTTGGTTTCCCCTGAACGCAATCTTGCATGATGACGGTCGGTGCTTTTTTTCTCAATTTCGCGGAACTGTTTCTTGCGCTCTAAAAGTGCGCGGGCATTTTCGACGGTGCGTTCCATGAAGACGTTTGAGGCAAGCTGAACTGTCTCACGCAGGTAGTCGTACATTTCTTCAAGTTCGGCAAAACCTTCATCGGAAAAATCGCGCCGGGCCTTGATTTTTTTACTGATTGTGCCGAGCAGGCTTCTGTCAATCACGTCACCGGCGTTTTCGAGATTTGTTGTAAATGAAATCACCTCAAATGCGCGCCTGCCCTCTTCTTTTTCCAATTCGGCGCGGGTCAGGTCGGTGACATAAAATTTGATGGCCTCGTAAAGAACATCAACCCGGTCATCCAATGCATGAGTTTCATCGCACAGGGTTGCGTCATTGTTTTTCAGAGCATCCATGGCGCGTTGCAGCATACTCTCGACCACATCGACCATGCGCAGGGTTTCGCGCGCCACCATGGAAAGCGCAATAGTCGGCACTTCCTGGGCGGACGGGTCAAGATAGCGCGGTGTCCATTCGTCTTCCACCTTGGTGTCGGCGGGAACCAGATTGGCGGTGAGGCGCGCCATGCCTTCAATGCTGGTAATGAAAATTACCAGTAAAAGTGCGTTAAATCCGATGTGAAGAAAAATCAGCTTTTGTCCGGCTTCCATATCCCATGCCGCCAGATACGGCATCCAGCGTGAACTTAAATATGCTGCGAGGATAACGCCGACGATGCGAAAGATGAGGTTGCCCAGAGCAATCTGGCGGGCTGCCGGTGGTTCTGACAATGTCAGGGTGAAGGCTGGCAGGGCGGCACCGGCGTTAATGCCCAGCACCAGGTAAAACGCGAGAAAACCACTATCAAGCACGCCACCAGTGGCCAGTACGGAGATGAGCAGAAGCACGGCCAAAGAGGAATGAGCAATCCAGGTTAGAACCGCTGCCACCAGAATGGCTATCAGGGGTTCGTTGCCCATAGCGGCGAAAATCTCTGCAATAATTGTGCTCTGGCGCAATACTTCGCCAGCCGAGGACAATACACTCAAAGACAGGAAAATCAGACCAAGCCCCATGAGGATGCGACCGGATTGTTTGCCTTTGAGGGAGCGGAACTCGAAGGCGGAATGCAGGATATATCCGGCAAACATAAACAGCGGCCACAGGCCCTTTATGTTGAGGAAAAAGAACTGGGCGATTAGTGCACTGCCAAGATCCGCGCCGAGCATAATGGCCAGACCGGCGGAAGCTGTCAGTAAACCGGCACTGGCGAAAGATGTCGCAAGAAGGGCTACGGCGGTGGAGCTTTGCAACATAGTTGCAGCCACCAGCCCCATTACAGCGGCCAAAACCCTGTTGTGGGTGCTTTTGACGAGAAAATTTCGAATATCAGCGCCAAATGAGCGCACCATACCGGTGCGCGCCATGCGGGCACCCCATAAAAGAAGTGCCGCACTGCCCGCTATTGTTATTAAAAGTTCGGTTCCCGATGTTTCCATTATCACCCGTATTAGAGCACTTTATTCAACGTGGCCAGGGTAATGAATAGGTCTTGACGTTGGTGTAGAATTTCATTGCTTCGAGGACGCCTTCCTTGACACCATTGCCTGAATCCTTGATGCCACCAAAAGGTGACATTTCAATACGATAGCCCGGTTGTTCCCAGATGTTCACCGTACCCACATTAAGGCCGTTAATATAGGCGGTAATGCGTTC
>CAZVAZ010000153.1:0-4126 GCA_964625235.1 uncultured Hyphomicrobiales bacterium | reverse complement strand
ACCATATTGAGCGGGTGATTGAACGGGGTGATGGCCGATATGACACCCACCGGTTCACGTTTGGTGTAAATCTTGCGATCCTTGCCGTGCGGAGTGAGGTCACAGGAAAAAATCTCGCCATCATCGAGAATGGACAATTGACCAGCCAAAGTGAACACATCATAGGCGCGCCCGGTTTCATACAAGGCGTGTTGATTGCAGATGCCAAGCTCAAGCGTGAGGACGTCAGCGATGGCCTCGCGGCGTTCGCGGATGAGTTCGCCGGTGCGAAACAATATCTGCTGGCGTTCATAGCGTGTCAGTTTCGGTGTGTAGTTTGCCGCTATTTCAAATGCGCGTCTGGCGTGTTCAGCCGTTCCTGCCGGGACCGTGCCAATCACTTCGTTGGTATAGGGATAGCGGACTTCGACCACGTCTTTGGTTGTTACCTTCTCGCCACCAATGCGCATTGCTTCTTCAATGACAGGGCGGGATTTTGATATTTTGTTCATGGCGTTTTCCTGTTCAGCACTGATTACAGCCAATATAAAAGGCATCGAAGTTGCGTAAATCCGAGCCAAGATTGATGCCCTTGCGGTTGAGGATTATGGGGATCACCTGCTCGGTTATCCCACCATGGGAGCGCAGAGGCTCCTTGAGGGCTGACAGGTCATGGCGCGCTGCTGTTGTGCCAATCACCTTGGTATCGCGCGACACCACAATGATGTCGCCCATGCGGTCTTCCGGCAATTCAAATTCGCGGCAGCCATCGACGCGATTGTAGACCACATGCACACCTTCAAGGCTGGACAGGCGCGCAATCAGGGCTGTCTGGTCTGTGTCTTGCGGCAGGTAGACCGTGGCAAATGAGCCCAGTGCACCATGGTGAACCACGTAAGGATCAGTAATTGGCAGGATTACCCGGGCGGCATCTTTGCCGAGCCAGTCATCCAGCACCTCCTGCAGATAGAGAATATCGGGTTCTTTGTTGGCGAGGTGTTTGTCTTTCATGCCATGATCAGCGGTGAGAACGATGATCGCACCGAGTGCATCAAGCTCGCCGAGATATTTATCCATCATGGCGTAGAATGCATTGCCGCCATCTGAACCCGGCGCGAATTTATGCTGCACGTAATCGGTGGTTGAGAGGTACATGAGATCCGGCCTCATGCTGGCCATTAGCTTTACCCCACCGGCAAAGACGAATTCCGAAAGCTCGGCTGAATAGACTTCCGGCACCTCCATACCCACCATTTCGCAGACGTTTTCAATGCCGCTGTCTTTCATGGTGCATTGATCCGCACGTTCGGCTGAAAAACATACAGCCGTGCCATCGTCAAACGTCAGGCCATTTCCGAGCAGTAATCTGAGCTTGTCTTTGGCGGTGAGAACAACGAGTTTGGCACCGGCTTTTTGAAAGGCTTCGAAGATGGTCGGTGCGCGCAGAAACTTGGGGTCGTTCATCAACACTTCTTCGTTTGTCTCACGGTCAAACAGAAAATTGCCGCAAATACCGTGAACTTCAGGTGGGCGTCCGGTGACAATTGAAAGATTATTGGGATTGGTAAAACTGGGAACAACCGATTTACCGCGCAGATTTTCACCTTTGGCGATAATCTTTTCAAGGTTTGGCATGATACCATCAGCCATGGCGCGCTCCATATAATCAGGCTCACTGCCATCACAGCAAATGACAACCAATGGTGCATCAGGCCAGGCATAGTCCCGGCCGTTTACGCGTACAGTTTTGTTTGAATTACCCATAGTACCTCTTTTTAATTATACTGCTGCGGCACAATTGGTTATGCCCATTTCATTCAATGTGGTTTGAATAACATTCAACACACCGTGCATCTGATCGGGACCGATGCGGCCGATACAGCCGATGCGAAAGGTGTCGGCCACGGTGAGTTTGCCGGGATAAATGATATAGCCCCGGTCTCGCAAACGATCATAAAAATCCTGAAAGTTGAAGCGCTCGTCACCCGGCGTCAGGAAGGTGACAATAATTGGTGCCTGAAGCTCATCAGGCAAAAGTGTTTCAAAGCCCAGCTTGCGCATGCCATCAACCAGAATTCTGCAATTGCTCTGGTAGCGACCGCCACGGCCTTCGACGCCCCCTTCGGCGGCAAATTCTTTCAACGCCTGATGAAAACTGGCGATGACCTGAACCGGCGGAGTAAAACGCCACTGGGCATTTTTCTCCATCGATACCCATTGTTCATAAAGATCCAGCGTCAGGGAATGCGCATTGCCGGAGGTTTGTTCCAAAGCGCTTTTACGAGAAATGCAAAAGCCCATGCCGGGTGTTCCCTCAAGGCACTTGTTGGAAGAGGCCACCACGGCATCAAACCTGATGCTACGGCTATCAAGCGCTATCGCACCAAAAGCACTCATGGCATCGATAAGGTAGCTGCGGTTGTGCCGGGCCACCACCTCGGCTACTTCTGCAACCGGATTGAGAATTCCGGTTGTGGTTTCGCAATGAACGATGACCACGTGGGTGATGGAGCTGTCTGCACCAAGAACGCGGTCTACTTCGCCCGGGTTGACGGGAACATTTTCCGCTGTCTCCAGCGTCACATAGTTGCGACCGATATAGTCACAGATTTTAGCCATGCGGGTGCCATAGGCGCCATTGATCAGGATCAGCAGTTTTCCTGTGCGGGGAACGAGCGTTCCCAGCATGGCTTCTACAACAAATGTTCCGCTGCCCTGCAGGGGCACGGTGACAAAATCATCGCCGCCATGGACAATTTCGACCAGAGAATCGCGCATTTCCTGATTGATGGCAATCAGGTGATGATCGCGAGAACCATAATCATGCAAGGCGGCCTGCTTGACCTGCGGCGAGGTGGTTAAAGGACCGGGCGTCAGCAACCAGGCATCGCCGGTTGGCGACAGGGAAGGATTTTTTTCGGCAGACATTTTTTGCCTCCAGATTTGGAAGAATGTTTGCCATATTTACTGTCTGGCCCTATTATCAATCAAATACATAGTTCCTACCTCTTGTATTGGTTTTACCTATGAACCATTCACAACTCAAAGCCTTCCATGCGGTGGCCCGGGAAAACAGCTTTACCCGGGCTGCAGCTGCCCTTCGGGTATCGCAGCCAACCCTGTCGGGCCATGTCAAGGCGCTGGAGGAGGGCTATGGTGTCACCCTGTTTCAGCGTGGTGGACGCCGGGTTGAATTGACGGAGTTTGGCAAATCCCTGTTTGCTGTCACGCAAGGTTATTTTGCTTCCGAAGTTGAGGCTTTGCAGCTTTTGTCCACCGCCAAGGGCCTGTTGCGCGGACGTCTTAGAATTAGTGCGGATTCTCCCTATAATGTGGTGCCGTTGATTGCCGCTTTCTCGCGGCGTTTTCCGTCCGTGCAACGCTCCATATTCTTTGGTAATTCAAAAGAAGTATTGGGCAACCTGTTCGCGCGCAAAAGCGACATTGCCATCCTGCCGGAAATCGACACTGATGAACGCCTGCATATTATCCCCTACCGCCATGACCGGCTGGTTGTCTTTACCCATCGCGGCCATTCGTGGTCGCGGCGCAAGAGCATCCGCCTGCATGAAATTGCCGATCAGACCCTGATCATGCGCGAGGAGGGTTCTTCCACAAGGGCAGTATTTGAAAAAGCACTTGTGGAAAACAATGTTGTGCCGAAAGATATTCTGGAGATGGGCAGCCGTGAAGCTGTGCGTGAATCAGTCGCTGCCGGCTTAGGCATAGGCATCGTTGGTGAAAGTGAATTTGGTCACGACATGCGCCTGCACAGATTACCCGTGCGCGATGCGAGACTGGCAATCGTTGAATACATCACCTGCCTTGCCGAAAACCGCAATGATGCCGTGGTGGCAACCTTTTTCGATATCGTCCGCGAAACCGCCTAAAAATTCACCGCACCGCGAATTTCACCGACGGCTTTGTAGCCGCCATCAAATGCGGATTGCACTTCGCCTGAAGCCGAGAGGCTGTAGAGGCCGTTATCTGATGTGTAGGTGACAGATGAGCCGATGAAGCCAGCAACCTCATTATCAAGATCAGCCGAGAAGCTGAACGGGGTGGCGGCAACTGTCAGTGAGACATCATCGGAGCCTGCATCAAACTGCGCATCGACACCGGCGCGCCAGTCAATCCGGGTGGTGGA
>CAZVAZ010000152.1:0-6044 GCA_964625235.1 uncultured Hyphomicrobiales bacterium | reverse complement strand
GGGTAGCAATATTCACGCTTCACCCCCGGACCTGATTACAAAGTTATATTCTTTGTTAAGCGACAATCCTTGCACACCAGAGCGGGCGGGGTCAACACAACCTAATGCGTTTCGCATTTAATAGAACCCACCCTTCTTCGTCATCCTCGGGCTTGACCCGAGGATGACGAAGAAGGGTGGTGTGAATCTAAATTAAAGCGACCCGCTCTAGCCAAAATCTGCAATGTAACTACGACACAAGGCATCGGTTTGCCGGCTGTATGTCACCCCCATCGATTGGGCCAGATCTGTTTCCGAGTGCGAGCCGATCCAGGCTACCAGCAGCAATCTTCGCAACATGACAAAGGTGGGTATTTCCGCTTCATCTAGCTGAGGTAAATCGATGACTTTCCGATAGCCCCTGACCCAGGATTTGAGTAGGTCGGGTACTTCCGGCCGATTTTCAAAGAACGACACCGTTGTAGCGCAATCATACATCAGCCAGCTGAAACCACAGTCATCGAAATCAATAACTTTAGTAATGTCACCATCAATAAGCAGGTTGGCCAGTCGCATGTCGCAATGTATCAGGCCAAAACGCTCAGATGATTTTCCAAATTCCGTCAATCGGTGTTCAATCAAATCGACGGTTTGGCCAAACAGCTCTATGCGCTCCACGTCCAGCCCCATGCCATCGCGCCATCGCCCCCAGTGCGGATTGGCACCCAGGGAGGTTTCAAAATCCCAGGTAAGGCGCTCAAAACCCTGCGGCAGTTCCCATGATTTCACATGCGCATGCATGCGAGCAGCCGTTTCTCCCAGCACTTCAAAGGGTGCGCGTAAATCATCTTCTTCCTCGGAAGGCTCAATGCCACTTTCCCATTCAAATAGCACCACGTGGCGGGGGCGGGGCATACTCGCATGGCTCACCGTTTGAATGTCTTCACCATCGAGGCCCGGTACAGCTGCCGGTGTAATGGCAGTCCCGCTCACCCGCAATGCCTTGGCCCAGGCCAGCTCTGAAGCGATGGCGTTTTTGCTGTGATACCCTTCACGATGAACCCGCAAAGCCCAGCATTGCGACGAATGGGGGGCGTCAATCCTGTAGGTCGCATTTTCAGACAGGTTGATCATCCGGGCGCGAGAACCTGCGGGAAGCGCAAAACGAGCAAGAGAGACCTCTGCAAGCTGTTGCAGGAAAATCAACTGTTCTTCATAAGAAAGTTCGTCAAATGCAGACATAAATTGTTCCCGGCACCTTTATCTTTAACCTAAAGAATACAACGATAAAGAGCACTTCACTTGACAGTAAAACAGTTACATTTGACACAGCATCAGCGTTTGTCGCAAGCAATCTGTCATCCAACCCTGTCAAGTTTATATCCCTATGTGTCAAGTGCTTAACAGGCATCTCGGGCATGCTCAACACAATGAAAGGTGTGTCTTTTGAGTATCGAAAAACTGGAATTCCTGGAGCGGTCGAAAACCTTCTGGAATCCCGATAAAACCCAGTTCTGGCAGGATGTTGGCGTTGATCTGGTGATCGACCGCCGCGAAGGCTATTGCCTCTATGACATGGATGGCAAGCGTCTGATAGATGTGCACCTCAATGGCGGCACCTACAATCTCGGTCACCGCAATGCCGAACTTATAGAAGTGCTCAATGCCGGTGCCAAACGCTTTGACATGGGCAATCATCACTTTCCCGCCCTGGCGCGCACGGCTCTGGCCGAAGCATTGGCCAGATGTACGCCTGACGGGCTGCAATATACTATCTATGGTGCCGGTGGCGCCGAAGCGGTGGAACTGGCAATTAAATCTGCACGTCACGCAACGCAAAAGCGCAAAATAGTCTCGATCATCAAAGCCTATCACGGCCATTCCGGTCTGGCGGTCAAAACCGGCGATGAGCGTTTTTCCAAGACATTTCTGTCCGAAGACACAGTTGGTGAATTTATTCAGGTGCCGTTCAATGACCTCGATGCCATTGAAGAGGCTCTAAAGGGTAAGGATGTTGCCGCCATCATAATGGAAACAATCCCGGCTACTTACGGGTTTCCGATGCCGCACGAAGGCTATCTGCCCGCCGTCAAAAGCCTGTGCGAGCGTTATGATGCCCTCTATATCGCTGACGAAGTACAAACCGGCCTCATGCGCACCGGTGAACTCTGGGGCATCACCAAATATGGCGTAACACCGGATATCATGGTGATTGGTAAGGGCATTACCGGCGGCATGTATCCGATTTCATGTTGTGTCGTCAACGAGCGTGCCGGACAATGGCTCAAACAGGATGGTTTTGCCCATATGTCAACCGCTGGCGGAGCTGAACTTGGTTGTATTGTCGCATTGAAAGTGCTCGAAATCACCCAGCGGCCGGAAGTTGCTTCCATGGTCGGATACATCTCCGATTTCATCCGCGCAGGCCTCGATGATATTCAGGCACTTTATCCCGATTTTTTCACCGGCATTCGCCAGAACGGCGTCATTATGGGACTGGAGTTTAACGATCCAGAAGGTGCCAAACCGGTGATGAGGCACCTTTATGACCACGGTGTCTGGGCGATTTTCTCAACCCTTGATCCGTCTGTCTTGCAGTTCAAACCCGGCATTCTCATGACCCAGAGCCTGTCTGAAGACCTGCTTGCCCGCGTCGAAGTGGCCATTGGTCTCGCTGCTAAAGAAGTTATGAGCACCAGACGCAGAGGCACGATGTAATGGATCAGGCCATAACCAACCTCGTTGATATATCTTCTTCAAAAGCCGCCATGCATGCGGCCGCAGACATGGTGCTGGAACGGGCCAGTTGGGCATCGCAGGTGTTTCAGCGCTATGATCGCGACACAACTCTTGCCATCGCTGATGCAGTAGCACAGGCTGCCCACGACAATGCAGCAAAATATGGCGACTGGGCGGTTAAGGAAACCGGCTTTGGCGTGGCTGCTCACAAGAAGCTCAAAAACGAACTCACCGCCAAACCCCTGGTTGATTATTATCGCGATCGCGATTTTGTTAATCCGAAGTTCGATGCCGACAAAAATATTATAGAAGTGCCAAAACCCGCCGGTGTGGTATTTGCGCTTGCCCCTTCCACAAATCCGATTTCAACCATCTACTTCAAGGTTCTGTGTGCCCTGATGACCCGTAATGCCATCGTCATCAGCCCGCATCCCGCCGCCCGCGAATGCTCCGTTGATGCTGTCAACACCCTGATAAAAGCTGCCGAAGATGCCGGTGCGCCCGAGGCTATAATTCAGGTCATCGAGCGCCCCACCCTGGCGTTGATTGACGAGTTTATGAGTTCGGAAAAAACCAATGTCATTTTGGCCACCGGCGGCAGTGCCATGGTGCGGGCGGCTTACTCATCCTCCAACCCGGCCATTGGTGTTGGCCCCGGCAATGCCCCGGTTTTTGTCGAGGCAAGCGCTGATCTGAAACAGGCGGCCGCCATGATTGTCGAGAGCAAATCCTTCGATAATTCGGTTCTGTGCACCAATGAATCGGTGTTGATCACCCTGTTGGAAATATCTCAAGCACTTCTGCGCGAGCTTGGTCGCAACAAATGCCATATCTGCAAACCCGACGAAGTTGAACTGCTGCGCCGTTATCTTTTTCATGATCGCGGCTTTAACGTCGAAGCTCTTGGCCGCGATGCCACGTGGATTGCCGAACAGGCCGGGTTCAAGGTTCAGCGAAATACCAAAATTCTTATCACTCCTATAGACAAGATTGGTGTCGGTGAAGTGTTGTCACGTGAAAAACTGTGCCCGGTACTGGGTTATTATGTCGCCACCAGTGTAACCCAGGCCATAACTCAAGCCCGCGCCTTGTTGCGCTATACCGGTGCCGGGCATTCGGCTGCCATTCACTCAAACGACAATCAGATAATTATGGATTATGCCGCCGGTGTCGAGGTTTACCGCGTTATTGTCAATGCACCATGCAGTCAGGGCGCTGCCGGATTTGCCACCAACCTTGCGCCGACCTTCACCATCGGCACCGGCTACTTTGGCCGCTCATCTGTGGGCGAAAATGTCGGACCGCAGCATCTGGTAAACTGGACCCGCATCGCCTGGAACAAACAGGCCACGGGCAACACCAATGATTTCCAAACAGCTACACTTAAACACCGCGGCAGACTGCCAAAAGCACCTGCCGATGGTGTGCCGGGACAATCGCGGGTAAGACGCGAGGTGTCTGAAATCTCTCCCCGGACGCCGGCGCGCACCGATCCTGAATTACGCGAAGAAATTCGCCGCATTATTGCCGAAGAACTGCGCTCGGCGCTGAAGGATTAACCCATGGCTGATTTGCGTTCTTTCATATTCATCGACCAGTTGCAGCCGCAAACCATGTCTTATATGGCATCGTGGATGCGCGGCTCCCTGCCGCGCGCGCATGTGGCAGCCCAGATCATAGAGGTCGCCCCGGGTCTTGATATTGAAAATCTCACCAATATTGCCCTCAAGCACGCTGGTGTACACGCCGGTATTCTGGTGGTCGAACGCCAGTTCGGCTATCTCGAGTTTCATTCCCGCGACACTTCTGCGGTAAGGGAAGCTGCACAAGCCGTACTTGATAATCTAGGAGCGGAAGCAGAACATGCCATGGCACCTAAGATACTCGGGTCCAGTATTGTCACGCGCATCGATAACCAGCATGCTTTTTTGATCAACCGCAACAAGCTGGGATCAATGGTTCTGGGCGGGGAATCCCTGTATCTCCTCGAAATGCAACCAGCGTCTTACGCAATTCTCGCAACAAATGAAGCCGAGAAGGCCGCCAACATCAAAGTCGTCGATTATCGCATGATCGGTGCCAACGGGCGGGTTTATCTCTCAGGCGGAGAATCCGAAATCCGCAGCGCCCGCGAAGCCGCTGAAGCAGCACTTGGCGGTTTTGACCAGGGAGAGACAGCATGACCACAGATACTGTCAGATCCCTGATACGCGAAGTTCTGGCCGAAGAACTGGCACGTATTGCCCGCGAGCGCCCGACACCACCGTCAACAACCAAAGAAACTGTCTCGGTAAAAACCAATGAGGATTTGCAGGCACTGGTTCGCCATATTGTAAAAATAAGCCGTGATAAATCCATGCGAGACAGGATTGCCGCAGGAGATCATGTTTTTGTGCTTGATAATCAGTCGGGTGTATCAGCAGCAGAAAATAAAAACAGCCCTGCCCCGATGCCGTCATCAAACTCGAATGATGTGGTGCAGATAACCGGGGAATTTTTGTCCGAGCGTGCAATAGAAGCCCTCCCCGCTAACACCCGTGTGGTGCAGCTTGGACACGGGGTTCGTTTTACACCGCTTGCCCGCGACCGGCTGAGACAGCGGAAAATAACAGTTGAAAGGATATAGACTATGGTCAGAGGACGCGTTACCGGCAGACTTTGGGCAACCAAGCGCATTGACACACTACCCCAGGGCGCGTTGTTGAATGTGGAGCTGGAAAACGGCACACAGATAATTGCGCTGGACCCGCTCGGGTGTGGTGAAGGTGAAGATGTGCTGGTAACCCAAGGCTCAGTTGCCGCCGGTTATTTTGACGATATCAAAGCCCCGATTGATGCGCTGATTATCGGCTCCATCGATGCCGACAAGTAAGCATAACACCAATTTATTATTTTAAATCAAACAGGAGAAAGACAAATGTCAAACGAAGCAATAGGAATGATTGAAACCAGAGGGTTCGTAGCCGCTTTAGCTGCTGCTGACGCCATGGTAAAAGCAGCAAACGTAAAAATTGTCTCGCGCGAAGAAGTCGGCGCCGGACTGGTGACCGTGGTTATTCAGGGCGACGTCGGCGCAGTTAAGGCTGCCACCGAAGCCGGTGCTGAAACCGCAGGGCAGGTTGGTGATCTGATATCCGTCCATGTAATTCCACGCCCGCACACAGATCTCGGCAAACATTTCACGGCAAAAAAGTAACCGTAGATAACCGGGTTTCCGCCAGACCGAATTTGTGCCGACTGCTGTAAGTGCAGCAGAGGCACGGCTTTGCCAAAATGAGTGTATACCAATGACCGAACTCCGCGTTTACCTGCCCATTGAGGACCTG
>CAZVAZ010000151.1:0-6047 GCA_964625235.1 uncultured Hyphomicrobiales bacterium | reverse complement strand
TCGGCAATCAATGTCGCCTGTCTGACGTCAGAGGCACTGGGGGCGGTTCCGGTCAGCAATATGCTGCCATTGAGAGAGGATACCTTGATTTTAGCGGCGGGCAGGTTTTTTCTGATCTGGGATTTCAGTTGTGGAATGTCGTAGGAAATCTCCACATCCATAACAGCGATCAATTTACGTTCGGTGTCATAAATCGACAGATTGGTGGCGCCTATTTTTTTGCCGAGAATATAAAATGACGTATCGGAAAGCGGTAAAACATCGGCTATTTCAGAATTGCCAAGCTGAATTTCCGAAAACGCACTGTTGATTTTCACAGTCTCGGACTTGTTGACAACGATGCGCAGGCGCTTGACGATATTCTGCTTGGTAAGGCTGATGATTTTTGTCTGGGCCCGGGCTTCGCTAAAACCGCCGGTCAGTGAAACCAGGTTCAGGGTCAAGGCCAGGATCAGGGCTAATACGGCCAGGAAAACAGTGTTCATTGCCGCACCGAACAGCAAATTGTTTTGCGATCGCTGCAATTGATTGGATGTTGATGTTTGTCTCATGCCCTTGGTCCTGACTGGATGTTTCTGATTTAACGCGGGGTCGGGCTCGATCACCGTTGTTTTGAGTGATCGAGCCGGGTTTGTTTAAAGTGATGAGTTTGAGAGAACTTCATATTCCTGGCTTACCAGGCCACGGGTGATTTTTACCGTGCTTGGATGCTTGGGATCTGATGGCTTGCTCGTGCTTGCGGTGATGTCGTTGGGATCAAACTTGTATTCCCGAACGCTTGCCGGCACTGTCAAGGCAGCGGGTATCGGCACCGGTATTGTTTTTATGCCGCCGAAAAATGACCCCGATGATCCCAGATTGCTCAAGCTGACGCGCTGGAACGAAACGTTTTTATTTTCCTTGGCACCATAGCTTCTCAGTGCCAGGTGCAGCTTGCCGGTTTGAGAGCCAAGGGCTACTTTTTGGGCCTGGCGGGTATCAACTTCAATGGTAACAGTGCGGGCAACACGGGTTTTGCCGGAATTTTCATTGACGGTTTGATCAAGTGCGAGAACACGAACACCGGGAATGAGCATGGCGGTAAAGGGGTCTTTGTTACCTTCGTCACTCTTGGGTTGGTTGGTCCATAAAATGTCGACCCGGTCATTGGGAACAATCAGACCACCGACACCGAGCACATCATCGACGCGGATTGTAACCGCTCTTTTACCCGGTGTGAGCTGGGCCGACAGGGAGGCACTTTTGCCGGGTTTGGTGATTTTTGATCCAAGGATGGGTTCGTTAGGCTCGATGGCATTCAAGGCAAATCTTTTTCCTTTGGCTGTAAACAACATGTCAGCGGCACTAAAGGCACTTGGCGGCATCTCATCAGAGGCCCAGTTGATTATTTTGGTGTTTTGTGTGGTCAATTCCTCACCATGTTTTATGGGCTGGGAAGCGACGACAATTTTCTTCATGGTGGGTGCCGGGGTAACGTCCTGTATCAGGCTCAGCTCATACCGGCTGCGCTGGTCATCAAGCCAACTGCTTGTAAGGTTGGCAGCATACCCGCCAGAGGCAACGGCAACAACGATAGCCAGGGCAATTTTACCTCGCATGCCACCCTTGATACCAGAGCGCCAGGAGCCTTCAGGTTCAGCTGTGACAGCATTAAAGCTTAAATCTTCTCTCAAATTGTGCATCGGACACCTCGCTTGATTATTATTGTTATAACGCCGGTATAGGTAAATTTATATTAGAATTCGTTGCGTGAATATTTAATAACATCAAAATGTAAATTGATTTATATGAAAATAACTATATTCTATTCTTTATTGTACTATAAATATATTCACTGTTTAATTTGATTTATATTTATTTATTCAAAAAATTTCTGCTAATTTTATTTAAATCTGCTGTTTTCCTTTCTGCGAGATGTGTGCGAAGGCAAAAGGGCTCTCTTCATCTGAATTGATAATCTCACTGGACGCGGCTGCAAATCCAATGATATCAACGGGCTCAAAGAATTCTGAACCAGCAAAGGAAGACTGAAATGGACGAATGGAATGTATATCTTTCGGGCGAAATACATACGGACTGGCGTGAGCAGATTAAAGCCGGGGCAAAGGCTGCCGGTCTGCCGGTGAGCTTTTCGGCACCGGTGACACACCATGATGCAAGCGATAATTGTGGTGTGGAAATTCTTGGGGCGGAAGAAAATAATTTCTGGAAAGATCATAAAGGTGCCAAGCTCAACGCCATTCGCACCCGTGCATTGATTGAAAATGCTGATATTGTCGTGGTTCGGTTTGGTGACCAATACAAGCAATGGAATGCAGCGTTCGATGCGGGTTATGCTGCTGCGCTGAATACACCGTTGATTGTGATGCACGATGGTGCGTTAACGCACCCGCTCAAGGAAGTGGATGGCGCAGCTCTGGCGGTGGCTGAAACAGCAGACCAGATTGTGCGCATTCTGCGCTATGTGATCAAGGGTGAGTTGGGTAGCTAAAATCTCAGACTTTGGTAAATCGTCCTTCAACCGGATAGGCGGGGTCTGAGTAGAACTGGGTCGAGGCGTGGCCCGGTGCTATCAGAGCGTCGATGAATTCTTCGTCCTGTCCAGTGCAGGTGTAATCAAGGGCGGGGAAATAATCGCACCATTGTTCATAGGTGCGCGGACCGGCTATTGTCGAGGTGACGGATTTGTTGCCGAGAACCCAGGCAAAAGCGAACTGAGCCAGATTGAGGTCTTTGTCCTTGATGTATTCCAATATCTTCTGGGCGATAACCAGCGATTCCTCACGCCATTCAGACTGCATGATGCGCTTGTCGTTGCGTCCTGCGCGGGTGTTCTTGCCGGGCTTTTCACCGGGTTGATATTTTCCAGTCAAGACACCGCGGGCAATCGGGCTGTAGGGCACGACGCCAATGTTATAGTGGCGACACGCTGGCAGGACTTCCACTTCGGGTCCGCGATTGAGCAGATTATAGTATGGCTGGCAGCAGGCGGGCTGGGGGATGTTGTGTTGGCGGCACAGATGCGTGAGGGCGGCGATCTGCCAGCCGCGCAGGTTTGAGACAGCAAAATGCCGGATTTTTCCATTGTGGATCAAATCTCCCATGGCCATTACAATTTCCTCAAACGAGGCGCGGAATGCGGGTTTGTGGAGATAGTAGATGTCAATATAATCGGTATCGAGACGTTTCAGCGACTGGTCAATGCCATCCATGATGCGTTTGCGCGACAGGGCCTGGCTGTTGGGGTCATCGCCGACAGGATTTCCGAGCTTGGATGCCAGTATCCACCTATCGCGATTTTTTTTGATACCCTTGCCGACAATGATTTCAGAGCGGCCCTGTTCATACATGTCCGCTGTGTCAATGAAATTAACGCCGTGATCAAGTGCGTGATCAATAATTCGCAAGGCTTCTTTGTCGGGCGTCGGTCCGCCAAACATCATGGACCCCAGGCAAATGGGTGAAACAGCCGTGCCGCTGGCGCCGAGTATATTGTATTTCATTTGAGTGTTCCGTTACAGTTTTTGATTTTCATTCAGAAAACGCATTTCCTTTGTTATAAGCAAGGCTGAATTTTGAAAAAGGATAGTCAATGAGCAAGATCCCTGAAAGCGCCTATTCACTTGACGCCGAAGAAATTGATCCAAGGATCATTGAGCACGCCTTTGAAAGCGGGAATTATCCTTACCAGAAAAAGATCAAGACCAGGAAATATAAACACGAATTGAGGCTGTTGCAGATAGAACTGCTGAAGCTGCAAACCTGGGCGCGCGAGACGGGTGAGCGTATGATCCTGATTTTTGAAGGTCGTGATGCTGCGGGCAAGGGCGGTACGATAAAACGTTTCATGGAACACTTAAACCCGCGTCATGCTCATGTGGTCGCCCTGTCCAAACCAACCGATACTGAACGCGGCCAATGGTATTTTCAACGCTATATCAATCATTTTCCGACCAATGGCGATATGACGCTGTTTGACCGCTCGTGGTATAACCGGCCCGGGGTTGAGCGCGTCATGGGGTTTTGTGATGAAAGCGATGTGACTGAATTTTTTGCCCAGACACCTCAGTTTGAAGAATTGCTGGTAAATTCAGGAACCCATATGTTCAAATTCTGGCTGACTGTTGGCCGCGAAGAACAATTACACCGGTTTCACGCCCGCAAGAACGATCCACTGAAACGCTGGAAGCTCAGCCCTATTGATTATGCTTCACTGGGCAAATGGCATGAATATACCGCAGCACGTCAGAAAATGTTTGAACAAACCCACACAAAAGCTGCACCGTGGACAATCATCCGCTCCAACGACAAAAAACGCGCCCGCCTCAATGCCATCCGCGTGGTGCTGACGCAGTTTGAGTATGCGGATAAAGATCATGATGTGGTCGGCTCAGTAGATGAAAAAATCGTCCACAGCGGGTTGGATGAATTTTAAAACGCACCGTTAAAAGCACCACCGTCAATCAGCAGGTTCTGGCCGGTTATGTATCCGGCTTGCGCGCTGCACAAAAACGCACAGGCTTCGCCGAATTCTGCCGGATCACCCAGACGTCCGGCGGGAATGGTCGCACCACGTTGCACCTTGGCTTCTTCGATGGAGATGCCCGCAGCTTCGGCGCGCTTGGCGATGCTTCCGGCCAGACGGTCGGTGTCAAAGGCTCCGGGGAGGAGAAAATTGATGGTAACATTATCTTTGGCGACGGAGCGGGCGACACCGGCGAGGAATGCTGTCAGGCCTGCGCGCGCACCACTGGACAAATCAAGACCGGACAGCGGCATTTTAACCGAACCTGAGGTGATGTTGACAATGCGGCCGAAATTTTGTGTCTGCATATGGTCAATGGTGGCCTGAATGAGTTCAATCGGGGTCACCATATTCTGGGTAACACCCTCAAGCATGGCGTCGCGGTCAAGTTCCCTGTAATCGCGCAAGGGCGGGCCGCCGTTGTTGTTGACGAGAATATCGGGATGAGGACAGGCTTCAAGCACCAGCTTTTGGCCTGCGGATGTGCTGATGTCCGATGCCACTGCGGTAACGCTGACGCCGGTTAAATCGGCAATTTCTCTGGCCGTTGCTTCAAGCGTTGATTGCGTGCGCGAATTGATGGTGAGTTCGACGCCCGCACGCGCCAAAGAGATGGCACAGGCTTTACCCAGCCCCTTGCTGGCGGCACAGACAATTGCTTTTCTGCCTTTAATTCCGAGATCCATATTTCAAGTCTCCGTTGTTTATGATTTCACGACCGGTTCTGCCGTACTTTGGAAAAGCTTAAACGCAATCCGGGTCGTTTGATGATGAATTGTTGATCTTTCCACACCTTGAGCATCCATACAGATATCAGGTTGAGTGATTTTGCCAAGCTCAGTCGGTTCGCCTAAAAATACGTAGTGACCAATATCTTTGCCGAGCAAAGTGAGGTGGCTGTTGGCAAGATGCGATTTCAGCCAGGATGCGCAAGTGTCCGCAGGTGCTTCTTTGTCGGCCTGACCGACGACAATGTGAACCGGTATATCTATGGCTCCCAGGCTTTGACGGGTAAACGCCCTGATTGGCGGAGGAGGTGCGAGCGCCAGGACGGCTTTTATTCGATTATCGCCAAAATTTTGATGTTGGCGGGCTTGCGATTTATTGAATTCGGCACTGCTGGCTAAGAGTTTTGGAATATGATCACTTAAATCTGGAAACTCCTTCGGGCCATGGGGTTCTTTGGTGGCAGTTGTTTCCAACCATTGTTGAAAAAGCTCAACGTCGGTTATGGCACCGGCTAAGGCCAAAACCGTATATGCGCCAAGAGAAAACCCGGCGGCAAATACTCTGGAAAAATCTATAGCACCAGCAAGAACGCCTTCAATTGCCAGCCTGTCAAGGGCCAGCTTGAGATCATCTGCCCGCTCCCACCAGCACAAAAATCCTTCTGGCTGATAGGGCTCGGTTGCTGTGTTGCCATGATGGTTGACGCTGATGGCAATAAACCCCAATGCTGCCAGGCGCGCGCCCAGCCAATCCATACCAAAGGCCGCCCCGCCGGTACCATGAGACATAAGGA
>CAZVAZ010000150.1:0-6068 GCA_964625235.1 uncultured Hyphomicrobiales bacterium | reverse complement strand
GAAATTAAAAGCTATGATGAAGTGCTTGAATGCTATTTAATGACGGGACAACGTGATTATCTATTGCGGGTGGTGGCGCAGGATTTGCGCTCGTATGAGAGGTTTTTAAAGGACAGGCTGACGCGTATCGACGGTGTGGCAAGCATCGAATCAAGTTTTGCGCTAAGTCAGGTTAAATATACCAATTCCCTGCCGCTGCCAGTCTAGCAGCGATACTCTGAAAATTGAAAGTTAAAAGTTATGCTGCCGCGCTCTTCTATTTTAGCGATTGTCTTTGTTGGCCTTATTGTTACCAGTTGCGCCCAGCAAAGGCGTGGACAGCCGCTGGCGCTGGATATTGAGCAGTATGTTGCCACTCGGGCAAGTGTCTCGTGCGGTGATGTTGAGGCTCACTATCGTATTGCCCAGGGAGTGCGCACGGCATTGGACATCCCGAAATATCGCCGAAAAATCCTGCGCGAATTGCCGGGCTGGTCAGCGCCGACAATGGATTTGAGCGAGGCTCGCTCATTGAGCGAGAATTCAGCACAATTGTTGCGGGAAGAACTTGACCGTCGCTGCCCTGAAAATCGTATCACCGGTCGCGAAGACATTGTTTACATACCTGCATAAATCATCCAAAATTCTGTTCAGCTTACGTTCATGTTGGCGTCGTTAAGGTTTATTAATGGCTCAGTTGAGCTACGTTTTAATCAGCCCAAAAGGGTCTGAGGCCTGTCCGATTTATGTGTCTTGACCAGCGAGGAGATGAATGATGACAAATAGATTTGTTAAAAGTTTGGCTGTTGTGATGGTGCTCGGTTTTGCCGCCATTGCATCGACACAAAATGCTTATGCCGGCAAAAGCACGCGTAACTTTGTTTTTGGAGCCATTGCCGGCGTCGCCGGGCTGGCCGCGTTAAATTCACTGTCACGCGGTGGCTATTATGACCGGGGTTATTATAACCGCGGCTATTATAATACCGGATATCGTTACCGCCGCAGTTATTCTTATGACAGTTATTCTTATCGTCGGCCACATAAACGGACGTACTATCGCACGAATTACCGGCCCAGATATAAGGTGCGGCGTCACCTGCACCGCCGCGGTCGTCCAGCGACATGGTCAAGGGCCTGGTATCGTTATTGCGCCAACAAATACCGCTCATTCAGTCGGTCTGACGGCACCTTCCAACCTTACAATGGTGGGCGTCGCATCTGCCGCTAAGGATATTGAAATTTCTTGAATTATCCCGGATGAGCCTGTGCTTGTCCGGGATTTTTTTTGGATAACGCTTTATCTTTTCAAACACGACACCAGCGCGCTGGCCAGGGTGCGCAGCAAGGTGGCATAGGCAGCAGGACCGGCGGAAATATCCGCCCCCAGAGGATCAAGCACTGATATTCGGGTTGATGTGTTTCTGGTTATGGATTTAACTATCGCCGGATTGAACTGGGGCTCGGTGAAAATGCAGCGAATGTTTCCTGAAGCAATTTTTTTGCGGATCCGGTTGATTTTTCCGGCACCGGGTGTGCGCTCGGGATTAAGAATTATGGCCCCATTGGCATTGAGGCCAAAGCGTTTTACGAAATACTGAAAAGCATCGTGAAAAACGATAAATGGTGCTGTTCTTACCTCAGCCAGCGTTGCATCGAGCTCTGTTGTCAGGCGGTTGAGCATGGCGATCAAAGCGGCCCCGTTTGCAGCGTAGATCTCAGCGTTGTCTGCGTCTGCCGCGCCTAGTTTTCTGACAATTTCACCAACCAGTAGTTTGGCATTATCGGGGTTCAACCAGATATGGGGATCCATGTTTTTGTGGTTATGAAGATTGGCTTCCTCAGGAATTTCCCCGCTCTCATCGAGTCCTAAGGACAGCAGTCTCAAGCCCGGTGTTCTCGACAATTCAACTATCTGTGCCGAAATCGCCAGGTTTTTGACCGGCCTGGTTAAAAACACCTCCATGTCCGGCCCAACCCAGAAAACAACATCCGCTTTGGCCAGAGCGCGGGCATCGGACGGTTTTAAACTGAAACTGTGTGGTGAACTTGCCCCCTTCAGCAGGAGTTCAGGCACCCCCACACCTGCCATAACCGATGCCACCAGGGAATGTATCGGTTTTATGGATGCAACAACACGAAGTTCCGCAGCTGAAACCTGCCGGGTTGAAAAGCCCGTTACGACAATCAGAATTGCGAGCACTATCGGTGGCAGTTGACGTCTGGACATTTTATTTTAATCATCCATTGTTAAAAATTGATATGTTATAATATAACAACATTATTGTTCAACAATTACCTCATCTGACCTGTTTCATGTGGCGTTGATATCTAAAACCATGCGAAACAGCATGGCTTTAAACCGCTTGAAAGCTGTTGATTTTTGTCGGTAATTCACGTCCCAAGGTTGCCCGCTATAGATTCGCCCTCTATAGTGACGAAGTGTTATAGAAAGTGAAAACTTATTCTGCCTGAAATGATGAGGGTTGATGTGGATCGCTTTAATCTGAAGTGGTAAGTAATAGACTTTTAAGCACAATATGGGTATATGATAGCTTCAGAGCTGAAGTGAGCCGGAGAGTTAAGTCGCTTGTTGCGTTACAAGACAATAATAGCAGGGATTTCTGTTCTACTGCTTGCAGGAGCCGTTGGGCTTCAGCTCGGGCAGATGCTCGGCGCGTTTTCCGTTTCGGGTTCTTCACCCGCACCAGTGCAGATTGCAGGCAACTCAGGAGCCGCACCGCAAACCACCTCCATATACCTCGGCGTTGCCAGTAACGGCAAATCATCGATAAATAAAATAGCCGAACTGAAACCAGGAATTTCGTCATTACCTTCCAAGAAAGACCGGATGAAGGTCGCATCTCTGGGGGCAGGACTTGGTGATGGTTTTTTCGATTCAAAATCCGGTGCAGATACAGGTTTGACTTCTCAGGCATCACCTGACCGCTCTGTGGTTGCTGATGACGCCATGGTTTTTGAAAAGCAGGCCCCTGTTCGTATGGAGCAGTCTCTGGTGACGGCTTTACTCAGTCAGGGTCGCACGCGTAAAGAAAAACGTCGCAAAGTAGCTTTTAACCGCAGTGAAAAAATGTGCCTGGCCCGGGCTATTTATTTCGAGGCCAGGAGTGAATCGCGAGCGGGGCAGATTGCCGTCGCCAATGTTATTATGAACCGAAAGGTCAACCGCTATTACCCCAACACGGTTTGTCGGGTTGTTAATCAGGGTGACAAACGACGTACCGGGTGCCAGTTCTCTTTCAGATGCGATGGTCAGCCCGATATACCGCGCGAAAAGAAATCCTGGCGCAATTCTCTCGGGCTTGCCGATCTGGTGCTGGAAGGTAAATTACGCGATAGCCGCTTGCGCGGTGTCACTCACTATCATGCCGATTATGTCTCTCCCAAATGGGCGAAACAATTCCGCCGGGTGGCAAAAATTGGAAAACACATCTTCTATATCGCCCCGAAAATAGCCTTTTACGGCAGTTGGTAGAGCTCTAGAAAAAATCCAGGCCAAGATCAAGTGTTGCAGCGCTATGGGTGATAGCGCCTACGGAAATCATGTCCACTCCCGCTTCGGCAATAGCTCTGACGCTGCTCAGATTTACACCACCTGACGCTTCGCTCAATGCGCGGCCGGCGATAATTTTGACAGCTTTGCGTAAAATATCAGGCGCCATATTATCGAGCATCACCACATCAACGCCCTGCTCCATTACTTCTTCAAGCTGGTCAAGCCTGTCCACTTCAATTTCAATCCTGACCATATGGCCGTTTGCCGCCTTGGCAGCAACAAGAGCTGGCTTTATGCCCCCGGCAGCAGCAATATGGTTGTCTTTGATCAGGACCGCATCATCAAGGCCAAAGCGATGGTTCATTCCGCCACCTGCGCGCACGGCATACTTTTCCAGCGCCCGCAGCCCCGGAGTGGTTTTTCTGGTGCAGCAGATTTGCGCATTGGTGCCGTCGATGGCCGCAACAAACTGGCGGGTTAAGGTAGCGATACCGCTGAGGTGGCCAAGAAAATTAAGGGCTGTGCGCTCAGCTATCAATATGCCTGCAGTGGGGCCGGAAACCTCAGCGATTACATCGCCGGGCGCGACAGGTTCACCATCCTGGACATGGATATTGAAGCAAATATCATTATGTGCGGTGGTGAAAGCCAGTTCGGCAACCTCCATACCGGCAATGATGCCGGGCTGGCGTGACACAATATTGGCCTTTGTGGTGGCGCTGGCCGAAATGATGCTGGCCGTTGTGATGTCTCCGGCGCACCCCAGGTCTTCTGCAAAAGCTGCGTCAACACAGCGTTTGAGGATATGGTGAGGGATGCGGTTAAGGGGTTTCAAGGTGGACATGGGACAACTCGTTGATCTGTTTAAGGGTGTAAAAACTGCGATGGGCCAATTGCGTTTCAGGGTCGGGAAAATCACTGCGAAAATGGGCACCACGACTTTCACGGCGCTCCAGGGCTGCAACAATAATTATTCTGGCTGCCACCAGAATATTGCTGATTTGTGCGGGCTCACTCAACCGTTGCCGGAGCGTTTCCACTTCACTTAAAACGCTTCTCAATCCAGATTGGTTGCGGATAACGCCGGTGAATTTACTCATGAGTGCACGTATGTTCTGGATGGCTTCAAAATCCTCATCGGCCCGGCGAAAGGGTTTTGAGGGCAGGATTTTGCGGGCACCCGGCTGAATACGATGAGGTGCAGCTGTGGCAATATCTCCGGCAATTCTCGCAGCGAAAACACACGCCTCAAGCAGGGAGTTGCTGGCCAGCCGATTGGCACCATGAGCCCCGCTTGAAGCAACTTCACCGCAGGCCCACAAGCCGTTTAGAGTTGTGCGCCCGAAGGCATCGCACAAGATCCCGCCCATATGGTAATGCGCAGACGGAACGATGGGAATGAGATCAATCTCAGGATTTATTCCCGCTTGTGCACAATAGGAATAGACCTGAGGGAACTTGGATCTGAACTCGGCTCCCGGTTTTTCACGGCAATCAAGAAAGGCATTGCGACCGGCTTCAATTTCGCTGAACACCGCACGCGCAACTATGTCTCGCGGTGCAAGTTCGCCATCTTCATGTACCGGCACCATAAAGCGTTTGCCCGAACTATTGACCAATAAGGCACCATCGCCGCGCAAGGCTTCTGTGGCCAGCGGTGAAGGGTCTATGTCGCCGGCAATGCCGGTGGGGTGAAATTGTACGAATTCGGCATCAGCAATAACGGCACCGGCGCGTGCGGCAATCGCCAGACCATTGCCGCAAGCCTGCGGTGGGTTGGTGGTGATCTTATAGAGACCGCCAACACCGCCACTGGCCAGCACCACCGCCCAGGCGGAAATATTTATTGCAGACGCGGCTTTGGCGCAGGTAATGTCATGGGCTTCAAGGCTGGTTACTTTACCATTTTCCATTATCAGTTCATGGGCGGCATAGTTTTCAATTATGGTTATGGAAGGTGTCTGGCGCACCGCGGCAATCAGCGCTTCCATAATCTTGCGACCGGCCATATCACCTTTTACCCGCACAATGCGGGATTGAGAATGCGCAGCTTCACGGCCGAAGGCGAGCTTGCCCTCGAGATCGCGATCAAACGCAACGCCGTAGCGCAAAAGATCACTTATGCGCTCAGGCGCCTCGCTGGCCATGAGAAGAGCAATTTTTTCATCAACAATTCCAGCACCGGCATCGATGGTGTCGCGGGCGTGGTTTTCGGGCGTATCACCTTCGCTGATTGCAGCAGCAATGCCACCTTGTGCCCAGGCACTTGACGCTCCTTTGCCGATGGGAGCAGCAGCAATCACGGTTACCGGCAAGGGGCTGAGTTTTAGGGCGGTGAACAGTCCGGCCAGTCCGGCACCGACAATTACGATGCCTGAAGAGGTTTGTGGCAATGTAGTCAACTCACCTCTCCGGAATTCAACAGACTCTAGTTATTCAGATTGATCATGCGCTCAACGGACAGTCGCGCACGTGCGGCAATTTCAGGATCGACGGTTACCTCGTCGGTCATATAGAGCAGTGAATCAAGAATTTTGGGCAGGGTGATCTGCTTCATATGCGGACACAGATTGCA
>CAZVAZ010000149.1:0-6112 GCA_964625235.1 uncultured Hyphomicrobiales bacterium | reverse complement strand
TACCGATCAAATGCGTCGGCACCTGGCCGGTAATGCAAACGATGGGAATGGAATCCAGCAATGCGTCTGTCAGACCGGTAACCGCATTGGTAGCCCCGGGACCTGAAGTCACCAGAACAACGCCGGGCTTGCCGGTGGAGCGCGCATAGCCTTCAGCGGCATGCACCGCGCCTTGTTCATGGCGCACCAGAATATGACGCAGTTTATTCTGCTGAAACAGCGCATCATAAATTGGCAGCACAGCACCGCCGGGATAGCCGAAAATCACTTCGACACCCTGGTCAACCAGAGCCTTGATGACGATTTGTGCGCCTGTCATTTCCTGTGCCATTCTCAACTCCTCGGCATCGACAAAATAGTATTAAATCTCAAGGTGTAACCCTAACGCCCGACATGAGATGCCTGGAATTGCGGGGCGATGTACTTTTAAGGAAATTTTCAAACAAAATTCTGTAACGTATTGCACACCATACACTGGGCGCGAACTTATCCCGTCGTGACGCGGCGGTCAACAGTGAGTTTTATATAAATGGAAATTTTTAGGCCATAAATTTTTGCATTTGTTGCTCATTTAGATATCTCCACGCAATCATATTACGTTTTAACCAAGTTAGCTGTCTTTTTGCATATCGGCGCGTCTCTGTTTTGGCTTTTTCGAGCGCCTTTTCCAACGTAACCTCACCTTTAAGATATCCGCCCAGCTGCGGCACACCCAATGCTTTCATTGCCGGCAATCGCGGATCAAGCTTTAGCGCCAGCAAATCCGCGACCTCATCAAGACCACCCGCCTCAATCATTGTATCCAGACGCTGGTCACACCGGCGATAGATTTCCTGGCGCTCCACCGACACCACCAGTCGAACAATATCATCACCCGCCAGCACCGGTGTCAAATGATCGCGGGCATGCCATTCGCTTAAAGACACACCCGTTGCCTCCATAACCTCCAGAGCCCGCACAATGCGCTGGCCGTCGTTGGGTTTTAATCGCTCAGCCATGGGGCAATCCAGCGTTTTCAATTCATCGTAGAGCGGTGCGACGCCTTCGGCTGCCAGCTTTTCGCGCCATTTCTCGCGAACCTCCACCGGAATATCAGGAACCGGACTTAAACCGTTTTCCAGTGCATAAAAATAAAGACCAGTACCACCGACAATAATTGGCGTGCGCCCCTGGCTCCACACTGTCTTGAGCGTGCGTGCCACCTCATCCACCCACATGCCGGTGGAGTAAGCCTGAGCGGCTGCAACCGAGCCATAAAGATAATGCGGCACCAGCGCTTCGTCAGCCTTGCCGGGGCGCGCTGATAATATGCGCAATTCGCGATAGACCTGCATCGAATCCGCGTTGATGATGGCACCATTGCACGCCTGCGCCAGCTTTAATGCCGCAGATGACTTGCCGCTGGCCGTTGGGCCTGCAATAAGAATGGCGCGTGGGCCGCTGGTGCTCATTCAATCAACTCAAATCCGTTAAAGCGCAAACCTTCTTCATGACACACATTCTCACACTCATCTCCAATCCGCAAAACCCTGTCCTTACCGCTGCGATTGCAGCCGAAGTAGCTTCTGCCGTTGACAGTGGCCAAACCCCTCAGTGGCTGGCGCCGGACATCGCCTGCGACATTATCGTCGGCGAAACCCAACCCTTTGACCTGAACGTAGTCCTTGCCATCGCCCGGCAGATATTGGCGGATAATGCCATAGATGTTGCAATACAACCTCAGGCTCATCGCCGCAAACGTCTTTTGGTAGCCGACATGGATTCAACCATCATCGGCCAGGAATGTATAGATGAACTGGGGGCGGCATTCGGCCACAAATCACAAATTGCAGAAATTACCACCAGGGCGATGAATGGCGAATTTCCTTTCGAAGACAGCCTCATACAGCGCGTCAAACTGCTCAGAGGCTTGCCGCAAAAGGCTCTGGAAGAAGTTTTCGATAGCCGTATCACTCTCAACCCCGGGGCTAAAGAACTTATCGCCACCATGCGCGGCAACGGTGCGTATTGCGCCCTGATTTCGGGCGGTTTTACTTATTTCACTCAGCGTATTGCAAAAATGACCGGTTTTGATTTCAACGATGCCAATACGCTTCTGTTTGAAAAGGGCCTGCTTAGCGGTGACGTCACCCGGCCCATACTGGGCCGCCAGTCAAAACTCGTCGCTCTGAAAAAAATCAGAACTGAGCGCGAACTTCTGAAAGAAGATGTGATCGCCGTTGGTGACGGTGCCAATGATCTTGCCATGATCGCAGAAGCCGGTCTCGGTGTCGCCTACCACGCCAAGGCCCAGGTAGCAAAAATGGCCGACGTGACCATCAAACACGGTGACCTCACCGCCCTGCTTTATCTGCAGGGATACAAGGCTTGCGAATTTGCCAGCGAACAAACAAAGGCCGACTGAAGTTTCAGCCGGCCTTTGTTGTTCAATGTTCTGGTATTCTGATTGCGGACAATCAGTTATTTGGAAATTTTCACTGCTACAAAGCGCAGATCACCCTTGCCGTTTACCACCAGCAGGAGTGCGGATTTACGTCCGAGTTTCTGCAACTCCTTAACTCTTTTCTCAACATCCTCGGGGCTTTTGACGATTTCCTGACCAACTTCAGAAATAACATCACCGACCTTGATGCCTTTTTCCGCAGCAATGCTTGAAGGATCAACTTCGACAATCACCACACCGGCAACTTTTTTGCCAATCTTGTACTTCTTGCGCAGGTCATCGTTCAAGGACGACAGGGAAAGACCAAGATCGTCAATCCGTTTGGTGCCGTCACTGCCTTGCTGGGGCGAAGTCAGAGATGCTTTTTTGATTTTTTCATCGAGGCGGGCAATTTTAATGCGCAGGGTTTTTTCAGTCCCTTTGCGCAAAACAATCACATCAACCTGTTGGCCCACCGGCGTATCGGCAACGATACGCGGCAGATCACGCATCTGGGTCACTGGAACATCATTGAATTTTGTGATGATATCACCGGCTTTCATACCACCGGCAAAAGCAGGGCCCTTGGGGTTCACGTTGGCAATAAGAGCGCCCATTTTCTTTTCCATGCCCAGGCTTTCGGCAATCTCGTCAGTGACCGATTGTATGCGCACACCGAGCCAGCCCCGGCGGGTTTCACCAAACTCACGCAGTTGGGCAATAATCGGGGCAATAGTTGCAGCAGGCACCGCAAAGCCGATGCCGATTGAGCCACCGGACGGTGAAATGATAGCTGTGTTAATGCCAATAACCTTGCCGTCCATATTAAACAGCGGCCCGCCGGAATTTCCCTTGTTGATGGAAGCATCCGTTTGAATAAAATTATCGTAAGGTCCTGAGTTGATATCCCTGTCGCGCGCGGAAACAATACCCAGGGTAACAGTGCCGCCCAGACCAAAGGGATTGCCAATCGCCATCACCCAGTCGCCAACGCGCAGCTTTTTGGATTCGCCGAACGTAACAGCCATCAAAGGCTTGGCCGGCGTAACCCGCAACACCGCAACATCAACCTTGGGATCACGACCTATAACAACCGCCTTGAGTTTGGTGCCATCACTGAAATTTACGGTAATTTCATCAGCGTCCGCAATCACATGATTGTTGGTGATGATGATGCCTGAGGAATCAATGACAAAACCGGAACCCAGTGAGCGTACCTTACGCGGGGGACGCTGCGCCTGGTTTTTTTTCTCATTGCCTTGCTGGTCACGTTCAAGAAATTTTTCGAAAAAATCCTCAAACGGGCTTCCCGGCGGCAGGCCTGGCAGTTTTCTGCCACTGGCCGTGCTCTTAATGCTTTGTGTTGTTGATATATTGACAACCGCACCTTGCAGGCGTTCAGCCAGATCAGCCACCGATACCGGACCGGTGGCACTCGTCTGAGCAAAAGATGTCTGGGGGAACACAGCAAAAAGCGAAAGGAGCATAGCAAAAAACACACCCTCCAGCGTCCGTAAAACAGGGCGTCGTGCGCCACTGAAGATAGCCTTAGAATGCATTGCGGCAAGTCTCATCTTTTATCTCCTTAACATCGCACAAATATTTATTATAGTGCGACTGGCTGTGATTCCTTCAAAAAATCCGGCGGGTTTACCGAACCGTGTTTCATTTAGGCCATAATGGTAGATGAATTGAGTCAAATCCAAGGCTTGTGTGTTCATAATATCGTGTGTGGTAAACGCGCCCCGTCTTTCAACCAATAAGCCACCGTGCCAGCCAGATAATTACAATGCCACCGGCGGCAGCAAAAAGGCCGCCAGTCCGCATTGAATTATCAGACATGGTCACAGCCATGCTCATCATCTTTTTCATCGCCTCGGGAAAGGTTGCATACAACAACCCTTCAATTACAAAAACCAACCCGATTGCAACAATCAGATCAGCCATCAGTTAGATGCAGCACTCGCCTTTGGAGTCTGAGCACCGAAATAGCGGAAAAACTCTGAATCGGGCGAAAGCACCAAGGTCGTGCTGTCGTCCTGCAAAGCATTTTCATAGGCTTTCAATGACCGATAGAAATCAAAGAACTCCGGATCCTGGCCATAGGCTTTTGCAAAGATATTATTGCGCTCGGCATCACCCTCACCACGCTTGATTTCAGAGGTTCTCTTGGCTTCAGCAACCAGAACTGTGGCCTTGCGGTCGGCCTGGGCTTTAATGCGCAGGTTGGCCTCGCGGCCTTCCGCCCGGAACTGAGCGGCTTCCTTCTGACGTTCTGATTTCATCCTGTCGAAGGTGGATTTACTCACTTCCGGCAACAGGTCCGTTCGTTTGATGCGCACATCAACCAGTTCAAGACCAAGCGTTGCTGCATCAGCTGACACGGCATTCTTGATTTCCTCCATCATCTTTTCGCGCTCGTTGGAAAGAGCTGATTCGAAGGAACGCGCACCATAAACCCGGCGAAGAGCTGCATCCATACGCGTTTCGAGGCGTGAACGCGCCATACCCAGATTACCGGAAACACTTTCCTTGAACTCTTTAGGTCGAGCAATCTTGAACATGGCAAACGTCGCCACCAGAAAACGGCGCCCATCAATGGCCTGCACCGCCTTGTCACTGATTTCCAGTGTCAGCAAACGCTTTTGCATGAACTCAATATCCTCGGCAAAAGGTGTCCGGAAATAAAGTCCCGCCGTATCAATGGTACGAACAATTTTACCAAATCTCAATACCAGAGCCTGCTGGCCCTCCTGTACGGTGAAGGCACTCGAGGCAGTAACAAAACCTGCGATCGCCAGTGCAACCAGAAGCACAATTCCTTTTTTCATAATTCATATACTCCTAATTCGCGTTTTTGCGTTTGTTGATTTCAGGCAGCGGCAGATAAGGCACAACTCCAGAGCCGGCATTACCTTCGATAATAACTTTATTTGAGCGCGCAAGGATTTTTTCCATCGATTCAAGGAACATACGCCTGCGCGTCACTTCTTTGGCCACTTTGTACTCATTATAGATGGAAACAAAACGCTGGGCCTCACCATCGGCTTCAGCAACCGTTTGTTCGCGATAGGCTTCTGCTGCCTCAACAATCTGAGAAGAACGACCACGCGCTTCACCCAAACGCTGGTTGGCATAGGATATGGCTTCGTTTTCCAGTTTACGGCGATCCTGTTGTGCGCGCTGCACATCTTCAAAGGCATCAATAACGGAAGGCGGCGGATCGGCTTTTTCAAGCTTGACGCCGATAACCAGAATACCGCTGTCGTAATCATCCAGAGTTTTCTGCATCAATATTTTCACCGCAGATTCAGCTGCCTCACGTTTCTTGGTCCGCACATCCTCACCGCGCGACAGGCCCACATGCTCACGCATCGCTGCTTCAGCCACAATACGAACGGTTTTTTGCTGATCAGCCAGATTAAACAGGTATTTATTGGCGTCAAAAATTCTCCACAAAACCGTAAACTGAACGTCGACGATATTCTGGTCCCCCGATAGCATCAGACTTTCATCCGGTACATCTGTCTTGGTAACGACGCCGCCGCGATCACGCGTTCTAAAGCCGATATTTTCCTGAAGTTCGGCCAGAACCCGGGGCGTGAAAGCAGCCTCAATCGGATATGGCAAATGGTAGTTCAAACCAGGATTGGTGGTTTTGATGTACTGTCCAAAGCGCAAAACAACACC
>CAZVAZ010000148.1:0-6113 GCA_964625235.1 uncultured Hyphomicrobiales bacterium | reverse complement strand
CGGCAACGCCTTCGTCTTCCAGCAGGGCTGTGACGAAATCTTCGTCGTTTTCGAGTTTTTTACCGCCGGGTGTGGTTTTGCCGAGACAGCCTTTGCAGCTTGGGTAGACGTAAAACGCACCCTCAGGGGTCGGGCATTCGATGCCGGTGGCCTGGTTTAACATTGATACCACCAGATCGCGGCGCTGCTTGAAGATGGCGGCGCGTTCGGGGATGAAATCCTGGGTGCCGTCAAGTGCTTCAACTGCTGCCCACTGGGAGATGCTGGTGGGGTTTGATGTGGTTTGTGATTGAACCTTGCGCATGGCATTGATCAACTCAACCGGACCACAGCAATAGCCGATGCGCCAGCCGGTCATGGAATAGGCCTTGGACACACCATTCATCGTCAGTGTACGGTCATAAAGTCCCGGCTCAACTTGAGCTGGTGTGGTAAACTCGAAATCATCGTAGGTCAGGTGCTCATACATATCGTCCGTCAGCACCCACACATGAGGGTGGCGCATCAAGACGTCCGTCAGCGCTTTTAGCTCGTCGCGGGAGTACGCCGCACCGGTCGGGTTTGACGGCGAGTTGAACATGAACCATTTGGTTTTGTCGGTAATGGCGGCTTCAAGATCAGCCGCGCTCAATTTGAAATTATTTTCAACTTTGGTGTCAACGCACACAGGTGTGCCACCGGCCAGCAGAACAATATCGGGATAAGACACCCAGAAAGGTGCGGGAATGATAACTTCGTCACCGGGGTTCAGGCTCGCCACCATGGCATTATAGAGGACCGGCTTGCCGCCCGGTGCAACGAAGGCCTGGGCTGGCGTATACTCCAGACCGTTTTCGCGTTTGAACTTGGCACAGATGGCACGTTTAAGCTCCGGGATGCCGTCAACAGCAGTATATTTCGTATCACCGCGATTAATCGCATCAATACCCGCCTGCTTGATATTGTCGGGCGTATCAAAATCAGGCTCACCGGCACCAAGCCCGATAACATCACGGCCCGCAGCTTTAAGCTCGGTTGCCTTGGTTGACACAGCGATTGTTGCCGATGGTTGAATGCGGCCAAGTTGATCTGAGATAAAGCCCATGAGCGGCCTCCTGTTGGAAATGGGGATTGACTGGATCGTAACGAGATTTTCTTGCGCGAAACTACGCTCCACTGTCTGTAAGATCAAGGTGCAAGATTGCCAATTTGAACAAAAAATATAAAATCCGCCAATATATCTCCCGCACATTTTGAACACAAAATAACCCAAACCCAGGCACACAATGGTAAAATTAACGCCCAAATGATGCTGTTTCCTTGACGCTGTTACAAACCGCCAGCCACACAGCCAGCCACGGGGAACCATCATTATGCAGATCAGAAATTCCGACGCCACCACTGGCTTTCAAAGCTCGCATTCACTAATCTCCATTTTCAAAGAAATTATTTTCATTTTTATCGCCCTGTCGGTGTTTACAGCCATCGGCCTTGTAGCCGCTGTGGCAGAACCACGACTGGTCGGCCTTGGCGACATTCGCTCAGGCGGCCTGTTGCTCAATTCCAAAACACCGGGAAAATATGTGGAAGCCCCACGGCTGCAGACCGATATCAACGTAAAAGTCACCGGGCTCATCTCCCGCACCATCATCACCCAGCGGTTCGAAAACCCGTCAACCGGCTGGGTCGAGGGGATTTATGTTTTCCCCATGCCTGAAAATGCCGCGGTGGACACACTCAAGATGCAAATCGGCGATCGCTTCATTGAAGGTCTGATCAAGGAGCGCAAAGAAGCCAAAAGAATTTACGAGGAGGCCAAAGCCCAGGGCAAAAAAGCCAGCCTGATTGAGCAGGAACGGCCCAATATGTTCACCAATTCAATCGCCAACATCGGCCCCGGTGAAATCGTCATCGTGCAGATTGAATATCAGGAAACCGTGGCCCGGAACAAAGGCGTTTTCTCCCTGCGCGTGCCTCTGGTCGCCGCACCGCGCTACCTGCCCAAACCGGTAGTCCTTTCGGTAAAATTCGAAAAAGACACCGGCCTGGGCCAGGTGGGGTATTTAGACCCGGTGGCAGATCGCAGTCGCATCACGCCGCCGGTTGCCCGCCGCGACGACAATGTTACAAATCCGGTAACGCTGAGTGTTAGCCTGGATGCGGGCTTTCCATTTTCCAACCTTGTCAGCGCTTCTCATAAAATTGCCATTAAATCCAAAAGCGATACCTCGGCAATTATTGGTCTGGCCGAAGGCGAGGTTCCGGCAAACAAGGATTTCACCTTCTCGTGGCAGGCAGCACCCGGACAGGTACCCACAGCGGCTTTGTTTCGCGAAAAAATAGGCGATGATGAATATCTGCTGGCCATTGTAACACCGCCACGACCGGCTGTTGATAATACGGTTACGATCGCCAAAATCCCCCGCGAAATCATTTTCGTTATCGACAATTCAGGCTCCATGGCCGGCCCCTCCATTCGTCAGGCCAGGCAGGCCCTGTTGCGCGCGCTTGACCGCCTTAAAGTTGACGACAGGTTCAACATCATCCGCTTTGACGACACCATGGAGGAATTATTTCCCCAAAGCGTGCCCGGGGATAATGAAAACCTCAACTCGGCAAAACGCTTTGTCCGCAATCTGAGCGCTGATGGCGGCACCGAAATGCTCCCCGCCCTCAAGGCTTCTCTGGTCGATGCCAATGCGGGCGACACCGCCACCCTGCGCCAGGTTGTGTTTTTGACTGATGGGGCAATTGGCAATGAAGCCCAACTGTTCGAGGAAATCGTCAAAAACCGCGGCCGCTCGCGCATTTTTACTGTCGGCATTGGTTCCGCCCCCAACAGTTTTTTCATGACCCGTGCCGCTGAATACGGTCGCGGCAGCTTTACCCACATTGGTTCGGTTAAAGAAGTTGCCAAGGCCATGACAAAATTGTTTGAAAAACTTGAAAACCCGGTAATGACCGACCTTGCAGCCCAATGGAAAGAAAACGATGCAACCGACATAACGCCCGCCAACCTGCCTGATCTATACGCCGGTGAACCGGTGGTAATTTCCGCTAAAATGAAGAAAGTAAGCGGTGAGCTTGTGCTCAGCGGAAATCTTGCCGGGCAACCCTGGCTCATCAACTTAGCCCTCGACAAGGCGGCAGAAGGCAAAGGCATTGGCAAATTCTGGGCGCGTCGCAAAATTCGTGAATATGAAGGCCAGCGTCTCAATTCCGAAAATTGGAAAAAATTCGATGCGCAAATTCTCAATACAGCCCTCGCCCATCACCTGGTCAGCCGACTGACCAGCCTGGTCGCTGTCGATCTCACGCCATCACGGCCTCAGGGAGATGAAATTGCCACCCGCAAGCTGCCCCTGGAATTACCGCAGGGCTGGAATTTCGACAAGGTGTTCGGTGCCACCACGCCACCCTTGCAAAAGGCATCGTTACAGCAATCCGACCCGGCCCGCGCTGGAAAATTTGCCCAGCTCCTGTCGACAAAAACAACGCGCAACCAGGCTGCCAAATCGAGATCAAGAGGCATAGCCCTGCCCGCCGGTGCCACCCTGGCAGACCGGAAAATAATCATGGGTCTGTTGATATTATTTCTGGCTTTTTCAGGCTTGCTGGTTGCCTTCTTCTGGCAACATCTGAGCCGGTCTTATGCCGTGACAAAAATCTCGAGGCCTTCTTATGACCACTAAGAAAAAACCTTTGACCAGACGATTGCGGCAGACTTCGATATCACAACGTCTTGTCGCCTTGATTTTGATTGCCACAGCCGTTGCAGGCTTCAGTCTTGTCGGCCAGGGCCTCTACATCAAAGCCAAGGCGGTTCTCGCCCAGGTCTTGCTGGAACGCGCCTGGAGCCGGGCTCTTGCCGGAGAAGCTGCACCCAAAGCCTGGCCGTGGGCCGACACCTGGCCGGTGGCCAAACTAAGCCTGCCGCGCATTCAGAAAAAAACTGTTGTCCTCAATAATGCCAGTGGTGAGGCCATGGCGTTTGGACCCGGTCTGGTGGCCGGCACGCCGCTTCCCGGTCGCCCCGGCACCAGCGTCATTTCCGGTCATCGTGATACTCATTTTGAGTTCCTGAGGGATGTCAGACTGGGTGACACCATTGAAGTGAGAACCCGGGCCAACAAACGCCTTACCTACAAGGTCGACTACATGGAAGTGGTTGACGCTTCAGCCTCTGGCATCGAGCCTTATGCACCGGGTGAAAGTCTGGCATTGGTAACCTGCTGGCCGTTTGATGATAAAAATCCCGGCCCCTTGCGCTATGTGGTCTATGCGCAACCTTTTTTGTCAACATCCCCACCGGGCACAACATCAATCAGCCAATCAGACCTCAAGCCCGAGCTGATAACCTTTAGCCGATAAGCCGCATCTGTATGAAAAAATCGTACTCTCGAAGCCGAGTTTGTCTGACTTTGCGTTGTTGTTGAGTTATACTCTGGCAACAGAAACTAAATACAGGATGCCCGTCCGTGATCGATGAATTTTCCCGACTGAAAACCGTCGCCGTGCGCCATCCGCGCGAGGCTTTTTCATCTTATACATCTTCTTGCGATATCTGGAAAAAGCTCGATTGGCTGGAGCGCCCGGATATAAATGCGGCCCAAACTGAATTCGATGTTTTCACTGATATTTTACGTCAAGCCGGTGCCGACGTCATTCTGCAGCCAGCCGGACAGGGACTTTCCCCTGATGCACTTTATGTGCGCGATGCAACCCTGATCAGCCCGCGCGGAATTATAGAATGCAACATGGGCAAACCCGTACGCCGCACAGAGCCTGCCATTGCCGCAGAAATTTACCGCCCGCTCGGGTTTGACATTATCGGTGTAATTGAAGCACCCGGCACCATCGAAGGCGGCGACGTTATCTGGATTGATGACAAAACACTTGTTGTTGGAGCAGGCTATCGCACCAATATGTCGGGCATAGAGCAATTGAAAAATATCCTCGGGCCCGAGATAGAGGTGATAACCGTTGATCTGCCCCATTGGAACGGCCCCAGGGACGTGTTTCATCTGATGTCGATGATATCACCACTGGACAGGGATCTGGCGCTGATTTACCCCCGCCCCATGCCAGTCTCTTTCATCCACTGGCTGCAGAACCGCGGCATCTCTCTGGTCCACGTGCCCGATGAAGAATACGACACCATGGGGTGCAACGTGCTGGCCCTGGCTCCGCGAAAAATTCTGGCCCTCGACGGCAATCCTAAAACCCGAAAGGTTCTGGAAGATGCAGGCTGCGAGGTCATCACTTATTCGGGTAAAGAAATTTCAGCCAAGGGCTGTGGCGGTCCCACGTGTCTGACCCGGCCGCTAAAACGGGAGCCTGAGCCATGAGCTATGCAAAAGTTGAGCATCAGCTTAAAAGCGGAGGCGTTGTCATTCTTGACGGCGGCACCGGCACCGAGCTTGAACGCCGCGGTGTGATTATGAACCCTAAAGCCTGGTGTGGACCGGCAACCCTCGACAATGCCGCATTGCTTGAACAAATTCACTGCGACTACATTGCCGCCGGTGCCGATATTATAACCGCAAACACTTACGCATCCTCACGTCTGATGCTTGGCGCTGCCGGATTTGGCGCGCAATTTGAGGAGATAAACCGGATTGCCGTTAAATCGGCACTTCGAGCACGCGAAAAAAGCGCGCACCCCGATGTTTTGGTCGCAGGCTGTCTGTCTCACATGTGTCCATACACCGGTGGCATCGCCAAACCGGGTCAGGCAAAAGGGATTTCCCGAGCCGAAATGGCAGATGGATTTGGCGAGTTGGCCCAATTCCTGAGTAATGAAGGATGCGACCTGATCCTGTTGGAAATGATGTATTACCCCGACCGTATGGCTCACGCCTTTGACGCAGCCATTGCAACCAAACTGCCGGTGTGGGCGGGTTTTTCAGCCCGGCGCAACCAGGCCGGTGAGATTGTCAGTCACGCAGCAGAAAGCGATATCCCGTTCGAAGAAGTGGTTCAGGTGTTGCAGAATTTTGATGTCGCCGCCGCCGGGATTATGCACACACCATCAGATGTTATCAGCGATGCGCTGACCATTTTGCGCAAAGTCTATAACGGCCCACTCACCGCTTATCCTGATTCAGGATATTTCAAAATGCCCAACTGGCAGT
>CAZVAZ010000147.1:0-6145 GCA_964625235.1 uncultured Hyphomicrobiales bacterium | reverse complement strand
TCATTAAGTCGCGTTGCGTGGGCGGCTTCTTTGGTCAGAGCGCCAATTTCGCGCATAATCCCGTCAAGCACAGACCTTTCGTCGGAGACTGCTTTTTCGGCTTCGCCAAGCTTGAGGTACAGCTGAATGGCTTCAGCTTTTCGGATATCTGACGAGATATTGCGATAGCGGCTGGCCTGGCGGGCCTGACGCTTGAGACCGACCAGTTGAATTTCCAGCTGGCCCATGACGTCATCAAGCCGGGTTATGTTGGTTTCCGCTCCCTTGAGGCGTAGTTCGGCTTCGTGCCGGCGGGTATAAAGTCCGGTTATCCCGGCGGCTTCCTCCAGTATTTTACGCCGCCCTTTTGGTTTGGCTGCAATGATTTCGGATATCTGTCCCTGACGCACCAGGGCTGGTGAACGCGCACCGGAAGAGGCATCGGCAAACAACAGCTGGACATCGCGGGCACGGGCATCCTTGCCGTTAATTTTATATGCCGAGCCTGTATCACGCTCAATTCTTCGCACCACTTCCAGCGTATCGCTGTCGTTAAAAGCTGAGGGTGCAGTTCTTTCCTTATTGTCGAGATAAAGAGCAACTTCGGCCATGTTGCGGGCCGGGCGTTTGGAGTTGCCGGAGAAAATCACGTCCTCCATGGCAGTGCCGCGCATGTTTTTATACGAGCTTTCGCCCATCACCCAGCGAATGGCTTCCAGCAGGTTGGATTTGCCACAGCCGTTGGGCCCGACCACCCCGGTCAGGCCCGGCTCTATCAGCAGGTCAGTCGGCTCAACAAAGGACTTGAAGCCCGTGAGGCGAAGGCGATTAAACTGCAATCCCGTTTCCTTAATATGTTGAGCTAAGCCATGTGGCTAGCCGTTTAAATGCTGCAAAACCAGTTTTTCGAAATCTTCAAACGAAAGACCACCGCTCACTTTTTGCCCGTCGATGAAGAATGTTGGTGGTGAGCTGACTGTGAACGTACTGCGGCCTCTGTTCATTGTATCGCGAAGGCCACCGGCAATTTCTTTGTTGGTGAGGCAGGTGTTGAACTTTTCTTCGGTAAAGCCGGCCAGCTTGGAGATTTTAAACAGCTCTGTTACCGGGTCCTGGGCCCGGGCCCACACGGCTTGAGTTTTGAAAAGAATTTTAACCAGAGGGAAATACTGGCTTTTATCAGCACAGCGCGTCATCATGCTGGCCGCCAGGGCGACGCGATCACCGGGAAATTCGCGCATGATCAGGCGAACTTTTCCTGTGTCGAAAAAATTCTTTTTCAGCAGCGGATAAACATTGTTGTGAAACCTGGCGCAATGGGCGCACGTGAGCGAGGTATATTGAACAATTATCACCGGCGCATTTTCATCACCTTCACTCATTTCCTCAAGCGGACCCGGCTGTAAAAGATCCTCCAGCGGGATGCTGATCTGGGGCTCGCTGCGTGGAGTGGGAGCAGAGCCTCTGGGCAGGGGCACATGGCCCCAGCTCAAACTCGGTGAAAACAGTGAAAATGCTGTCGTGCCTGCCGCAAGCAGGGCAGCATCAGCGATAAATTTACGACGCTCAACAGTCATGGCAACTTCCCCCTGTACACACAAATTTTAGCGGTTTGACAGTAATTATCAACCATGTCCATGAACAATGTTGAAAAAGCCCTGCATAACTTAAAACCTGATAGTAGTTGGATACCCACAGAAAACATCGATTCGTTCAATGTTTTCCAGCCTCGGACACTCTGATTTCAACAATTGAAGGCCACCTCCGGCCACGGCAATCGGTATGCCGTCTTTGCCGGAGGGTATATCTCTATTCGTATCGGGACAACGCGTGACTTTGGCCTGGTTACAGTTGGAGCATTTTAGGGTGACTGGAGAAATTGCACTCTCCGCGACATTGTCTCCGCAAACTCCAGGATGAGTTTTCCCCATCACCCCCAAAGTTATTTGGGCATATGCTGCAAAACCAGCTTTTCGAAATCTTCAAAACTCGACGTGCCATTCACTTTGGTTCCGTTGATAAAGAAAGTTGGTGTTGATGCGACCTGGAATTTATCACGGCCTTTGTTCATTATTTCAAGAACGCCCTGGGCAATTTCCTTGTTTTGGAGGCAGGCGTTGAATTTTTCTTCCGTAAAACCGGCAAGCTTGGCGATCTTAAACAATTCTGTGGCCGGATCTTTGGATCTGGCCCAAACGGATTGCTGTTTGTAAAGCACGTCTGTGAGGGCAAAATACTGTTTTTTATCGGCACAGCGCGTAATCATCGAGGCGGCCAGAGCGAGACGATCAAGGGGAAATTCGCGCATAATCAGGCGCACTTTACCGGTGTCGATGTATTTCTCTTTAAGTTGCGGGTACACATTCTTGTGGAAGGACGCACAAAAAGGACAGGTCATGGAGGCGTATTCGACAATTGTCACTTTAGCATGTTCAGAGCCTTCGCTCATGTCACCCAGCGAGCCCGGCACCATCAGTTCGTCAATTGGAATGGTGACTTGAGGTTCGTTGCGAGGCGCTGGTCTTCCAGCGGTTGAAGGATGACCAGCCCAGCTCAAGGTAGTACCCAGCACCGAGAACGCCGGAACGCCTGCTGCAAATGCTGCGGATCTCGATATAAATTTACGACGGTTGATGGTCATAGTAACTCCCCTTGTGTGCACAATTCTTTGGCATATGACAGTAATTTTCGCCAATGTCCATGAACATTATCGTGAAAAAGCGGCCTAAAAAAGAAGGTAACCTATTTGGTTTTGCTATAAATCTGTTCACCCAGTCGATGGAGTGCCTGAGCAAGAGGTTCGTTAAGCTTGGATTGACCAAGACCGTCAAGATGGCGAATTTGTTCATCCGAAAGTTTTTTTCTCTTTTTCGGGCGTATCGACCGGGACAACCCCGGGGTTCCCTGGATAACCTTGAGCCTGATAATAGCTGAATATCCGTAGAAAACATTGATTCGTTCAATAATTTCGAGCTCCAGATACTGAATTTCAACAGCCGAAGGCCCATCTTCGGCCTGAACAATCAGTGTGCCGCCATTTTTTTCGCGCGCTGCCCCCACAAGAGGCGGTAATGAAGAGGGGTTTCGCGGCCACGAAATCCGGTGGGAACAGCACGTTGAGCCAGTTCATCGCCAACAATTGCGCGCCAGTTCAGCAAAATATCAGTGGCACTGAAGCCATATTTGGCAAAGGATTTGCGCATTACCGGCCAGGTACTCTGGCGCAAGGGTTGCAAAATTTGTGATTTTTTACGTGTTGAGGCCATGGCTAATTCTATCGCTCAATTGAGACCAGATGTCGCTTTTTTTTCAAAACCCTGTGCAAAAGCAAATTGTAGCACTGCCATAAGACGACTACACTAAGACATGACCATCGAAGCAACCTCAGCTGCACCGAAATCCGAACAGCTGCTGGCGTGGTATGATAACCATCGCCGCCAGATGCCATGGCGCTGTGTGGCCGGCCAGACACCGGACCCCTATCATATCTGGCTGAGTGAAATCATGCTGCAACAAACCACCGTGGCCACGGTCGGTCCTTATTTTGACAGGTTTGTAAAACGCTGGCCGCAGCTTGAGGGTTTTGCCACCTGTGAGCTTGATGACGTGCTGAAAATGTGGGCGGGGCTGGGGTATTATGCCCGAGCGCGCAATCTGCACAAATGTGCTGGCATTATCATGAAGGAATTTAGCGGCATTTTTCCGCAATCCCAAAAGCAGCTTCTGCAACTCCCCGGCATCGGCCCCTATACAGCTGCTGCTATTATGGCAATTGCCTTTGATAAGCGCGCTACAGTGGTGGATGGTAATGTGGAGCGTGTTATTTCCCGTATTTTCGCCATTGAAAAACCGCTGCCTCATTCAAAACCGGTGTTGAAAGAACTGGCGACAAGCCTGACACCGCATGTGCGGCCGGGTGATTACGCCCAGGCCATTATGGATCTGGGGGCAACTGTGTGTAAGCCCAAAAGCCCACAATGTTCTGCCTGTCCGTGGCAATCTTCCTGTCGCGCCAACCATCAGGGTATTCAGGAAAAACTGCCGCAAAGAATGAAAAAATCACCCAAACCACGCCGACACGGCACCGCCTTCTGGCTCCAGCGCGAGGACGGCAAAATTCTGTTGCGAAAACGTGCACCCAGCGGCCTTTTGGGGGCGATGATGGAAATTCCTTCCTCGCCCTGGATTGATACAACACAAACGGTCTCCGCCAAAAATCAGCCCGCCGCCCATGCGCCAATCAAGGCCAGATGGCAAAGGCAAGGCTGCGAAGTGGTAAAACATACGTTCACCCATTTTCATCTGGAAATGACGATTTGGCAGGCCCGGGCTGACATGAACACAAAACTGACTAAGGCCGCCGACGAGGCGCGCTGTTCGTGGGTGGATATCAACGAACTCGACACCCAGGCCCTGCCAACTTTGATGCGCAAAATTGTCAATACGGCATTGGGCATACCATGATGACGGCAGGCAAAAAACCAGCCCCGACATTTCAGATTGAAGCTGACTTCTATCAGCAAGGCTTAAGCCCCGTGTGCGGAATTGATGAGGCCGGGCGCGGTCCATGGTCAGGGCCGGTGGTGGCTGCTGCCGTTATTCTGGATGTGGATAATATTCCAGACGGCATCAATGATTCAAAAAAGCTCATCCCCGCACGGCGCAATGAAATCTTCAACGCCATAAAGCACACCTCGCACGTCGGTATTGGCATTGTTGGTGTGAGCGATATTGACAGGCTTAACATTCTCCAGGCGACATTTCTGGCAATGCGCAAAGCCGTTGCAAATCTCAAAGTTACCCCCGCCGTTGCACTGATTGACGGCACCGGCAAACCTGCTCTTAGCTGCGAAATGCAGACCCTGATAAAGGGCGACCAGCGTTCTGTGTCAATTGCCGCTGCCTCCATCATTGCCAAAGTCACCCGCGATCGCATTATGGAAAATCTTGCGTTGCAGTTCCCGCATTATGGCTGGGAGCGCAACAAGGGCTATGGCACTCAAGCGCACCGCGCCGGACTGGCAAGCCATGGCGTCACCAAACACCACCGCACATCTTTCAAGCCGATACAGGCGTTGCTTCAAGCGCCTTCTTGATCTTTTGTCCGGGGAAGTCCTGAAGCCAGCCCGCTCCCCCGGACAACCACCCCCAGGGTATCCTTATCGGGTGGTTGGGCGGGGGAGCGGGCTGGCTTCAGGACTTCCCCGGACAAAAGACTAAAAACCAGATTAATCTAACCTTTACCCTAATACCCCACCATAGCTTTCGTATTGTATTGCGTATGAGGGTTTTATGGGTGTTGAAAAAAAGCCCGACGTGTCAGCTTTTTGTAACAAGTTGATCGTCGGTAACTGTCTGGAAGAAATGGACAGGCTGCCAGCCAATTCAGTGGATTTGGTTTTCGCTGATCCGCCCTACAATCTCCAGCTTAACAGTGAACTGCTGCGCCCTGACCATTCCCGCGTCGACGGCGTTGAAGAGGACTGGGACAAGTTTGATACTTTTGCCTCTTACGACCGGTTCTCACATGCCTGGCTTAACTCCGCCCGCCGCGTACTTAAAGACACCGGTGCCTTGTGGGTGATAGGCTCTTATCATAATATTTTTCGCGTCGGTGCTACCTTGATGGATCTGGATTACTGGATCTTGAACGACGTTATCTGGCGCAAAACCAACCCGATGCCGAATTTTCGCGGTCGCCGCTTTACCAATGCCCATGAGACACTGATCTGGGCGGCCAAGAGCGCTGATCAAAAGAAATACACCTTCAACTATGAAGCCATGAAGGCGCTCAATGAAGACCTGCAGATGCGCTCTGACTGGACAATGCCGATTTGCAGCGGTGGCGAACGGTTGAAAAATGACGCCGGCGACAAGGCACACCCAACCCAAAAGCCTGAAGCCCTGCTCAACCGTATCCTGCTGGCCACCACCAATCCCGGCGATATTGTGCTCGATCCGTTTTTTGGCACCGGTACCACGGGCGCTGCCGCAAAACGTCTCGGCCGCAACTGGATCGGCATTGAACAGGATGAGACTTATGCCAGTTACGCCCGGGATCGCATTGCAAAAGTAAAACGGCTGGATGCGGATATCGTGGAAACCACCCCCAGCAAACGCTCGTTGCCGCGCATTCCCTTTGGCACATTGCTGGAGCGCGGCCTGC
>CAZVAZ010000146.1:0-6166 GCA_964625235.1 uncultured Hyphomicrobiales bacterium | reverse complement strand
TCATATTGGGATTGATATCACACAAGGTAACTTCACAGCCCGCACCACCGGCATCGAGAAACCTCGCGGCGATATCACCGGTGCCACCGGCAACATCCAGCAGGTGAAAGGGGCGTTGAGAGGTTGGTGGTGCCAGGGTGTCAATAAAAATCGATTTCCATACCCGGTGCAGTCCGCCCGACATGACATCGTTCATCAGATCATAGCGGCTGGCGACCTGGTCAAAGACATTATTGACCAGACCCTGTTTTTTAGTAGCCTCAACAGAGGTGTTGCCAAAATCTACCGATGGCTCAAATTTGTTGTTGGCAATCTTGTTTTTGGGGCCGCCCATGGGCTTGAGTTTCCTGTAAGATTATCTCTTGTGTTAATATACAACAGCAAATGGCGCGTGACCACGTTTGCCATATCACAGGCTTAATTGCATTGGAACCGGCAGCTATGCCCGAACTTCCCGAAGTTGAAACCGTGTGCCGGGGTCTGGCACCGGTGATGGAGAACAATCGTTTTGTCCGGGTGGAGCAACGGCGCGATAATCTGCGCATCGCTTTTCCCGAGGGTTTTGTTACCAGACTGGAAAACTGCACCGTCACAGCTTTGTGGCGGCGAGCAAAATATATTGTGGCTGAGCTTGATAGTGGTGAAGTGCTGCTCATGCACTTAGGAATGTCCGGCAGTTTTAACATTGAAAAAGCACCGCTTGTTGAGATTGATGACAAACGCGGTGCTCATGATCATGTGGTTTTTCATATGAGCAATGGGGCCAAAATCACCTATAGCGACCCGCGCCGCTATGGCCTGATGACATAGTTTGATGGCAAAGAGATGTCGACGCACAGGTTGCTGAAAGATATTGGCATTGAGCCTTTGGGCAATGAGCTTTCGGGGAAATTCCTGTCTCGCTGCTTTAAGGAGAAGAAAACCAACCTGAAGGCTGGCCTGCTTGACCAGAAAAACATTGCCGGGCTGGGCAATATTTATGTGTGTGAGGCGCTTTACCGCAGCAATCTTTCGCCCTTGCGCCGTGCATCTACCCTATCCAGAAACGTTGAACGCGCTAATGCGCTTGCTGCCGCTATTCGCGCGGTGTTGAGCGATGCCATAAAGGCCGGCGGCTCGAGCTTAAATGATTATGTGCAAACCAATGGCGAGTTGGGATATTTTCAGCACGCATTTGATGTATACGGGCGCGAGGGCGAGAGTTGCAGGCGCAAGGGTTGCTCAGGAAAAATCAAACGGATAGTACAAAGCGGGCGCTCGAGTTTTTATTGCCCAAAATGCCAGCGATAAGGCTGATGCCTATACCAAATTACTGTTGCGCCAAAGCGCTTTCCGTGAACCTATAGCCGTAGAAAAAAAGGATTTCAGACCATGGCGTACACCAATATTATCGTGAAAACCGAGGGCCGGGTGGGGCAGATTACTTTAAATCGCCCCAAGGCCCTCAATGCGTTGAGCAGCGCCCTGATTGGGGAACTCAATGAGGCTCTGGAAAAATTTGAAGCTGATGAGACTATTGGCTGCATTGTCATAACGGGGAGCGAAAAAGCCTTTGCCGCTGGCGCAGATATCAAGGAAATGCAGTCAAAATCCTATATGGAGGTCTATCTGGGCGACTTTTTAACCTCGTGGGACAGCGTCAGCCGGGCGCGAAAGCCGGTTATCGCAGCTGTAGCCGGTTATGCATTGGGCGGCGGCTGTGAGCTTGCCATGATGTGTGATTTCATTCTGGCAGCCGATACGGCAAAATTCGGCCAGCCCGAAGTATCCTTAGGCGTTATGCCAGGTGTGGGCGGAACCCAGCGCCTGACAAGGTTTGTCGGCAAGTCAAAAGCCATGGAAATGAACCTTACCGGTCGCATGATGGATGCGGAAGAAGCAGAAAGATCAGGACTGGTTTCACGCGTGGTTCCGGCTGATCAATTGCTCGAAGAAGCCATGAAGGTTGCAGCGAAAATTGCTGATTTTTCATTACCGGCAATTATGATGATTAAGGAATCTACAAATAAAGCTTATGAAACAACGCTTTATGAAGGCGTCCGGTTTGAGCGACGGCTGTTTCAATCGATGTTTGCCACCGAAGACCAAAAAGAAGGCATGCAGGCATTTATCGATAAACGCAGCCCGCAATTTAAAAATAAATAGTCGGAATTTAAGCATTCGCCAGCTTTAGGTGATTACATCTGTTGACGCGGGCAAAAACCATGGGTATAACCCCGCGCAGAGATGTGGTTTTTTACGAAAAAATTCCCACTCACGCCCATTTGGCAACCTTGAGACAAAGTAGGCCCGAATGTGCTTTTAGAATTTTGTGATAACTAGATTAGGACTTGATGAGTAGCTCATGGCAAATACATCATCAGCAAAAAAAGCTATTCGTAAACTGGCCCGGCGCACAGCCGTAAACCGTTCGCGCCGCAGCCGGATCAAAACCTGCCTGCGCAAAGTTGAAGAAGCTATTGCAAGTGGAGACAAGACAGCCGCTGTTGCAGCGTTTGCTGTCGCCGAGCCCGAGTTGGTTCGTGGTGCCCAAAAAGGCATTTTTCACAAAAGTACAGCCGCCAGAAAAGTTTCGCGGCTGTCAAAGCGTATCCAGGCTATTTCCGCTTAAAAAGTGAAACCCGACGCATGATTGGAAGCAGGCAGCCATTTGCCTGACGGCTGATTATTGCAAATTTCCACTGACATCACAAAGCGTTATAAAGAATACTTTAATTTTGCTGTCCAGCTTTTGCCGGAATGGTATTGTTCCTGACTCAAATTTGGCCTGGCGGCGGCTTATTGAGCATATCAGGACGGCCTGGTTCAAAACCTTCAATCGGCATATTAATCCGTATACTGATAATTAAATAGGTTTCCTGCAAGGAATCAAAGCGTTAGCAGACCTTTGCCTAAATCCGAACGCCTGCCGAAAGGCCATGACTCTGATGCTGCGAAAAAAAATCGCGGAATTGAGCCGAAAAAACATACCCCATGCAAAAAACCCCTATGCTGAAATTCTGCCTATTCCTCAGGTATTTGCACTTGAGGCGCTTTAATTCAATGGGATAAAAATTGAATTTTCTAAAAGTTCGTATACGGATTGTGTCGATTCAGCTATTGCCAGCATGATGCCGTTTGTGTATTGTCTTTTCAGAATTAAGGGCGATGGGGGCAAGCAGGACAGTCAAATGCCCTGCTCCACGTTCACCACAGTATTCTGAGTTGCGCATACGGTTAAACTGGGCGGTAATCAGTTTGATTTGTGTCTGTAGACTATCTTATACTTATGTATTGCTTTCAATGTACTGCATGCGGTTGCGTGTGTGGTCACGGGTGAACTGTATCCGACCCCGGGTGGTTAACATATGTTTTAAGAGGCCGTGTGGAAGCGCTTTGATATTTCAGGGGTTTTGGCCCCTTTGAGGACCGGTTTTATTATAATCGGATTGAGATAGTTTTTTTGGAGTCCTGGAAATAAATGTCAACATCACCGGAGCTATATGGGCCCAGGCCGGAAGGTTATGCGGGCGATGTTGAGCCAGCAGAGACCTGGCGAGTTCTGAGCGAAAGCCGGGATGCCATATTGGTGGATGTTCGAACCCAGGCGGAATGGGGGTTTGTCGGCATTCCCGATCTGAAAGCAATCGGCAAGAAGGTTGTTTTGCAGGAATGGCTGGATTTCCCGGCCATGGAGCGTCAGGCGGGTTTTGAGGCGGCTGTGGTCGTGCACCTGCAAGGGGTTAGCGCTGACAAGTCTGCGCCGGTATTCTTTCTCTGCCGGTCCGGCGCTCGCTCAAAGGGTGCAGCAATGGCGCTGGCGCTGGCAGGTTATGAAAATTGCTACAATGTTAAAGACGGCTTTGAAGGCCCGCTGGATGAGGCGGGACATCGCGGCAGCGCGGCGGGGTGGAAAGCATCGGACCTGCCATGGCAACAACAATGATTGAGGGGGTGCGGACAACCAGTTTCGCAAATTTGTCGAAGGGTTGAGTTAAAAAATTGAGATGGCTGAAACGACCAAATTAAGCATAATTGAAACAGTTTTTACAGGCGGTGAGGATTAATTAGATGCGGGCAACAGCGATGGCAAATGATGGCGGGCAGGAAAAGGGACTGGATGCAGTCTGGAACAGGGTTGCCCAAAGAATGCGGGCGGAATTCGGCGATGATATTTATTCCAGCTGGTTTGCCCGCATGGAAATTGCCGATATAGTCGATGAAATTCTGATTGTATCGGTGCCAACCCGGTTTTTACGCACCTGGATCAATGCCCATTACATCGACAGGGTGATTGCGCTGTCGCGAAAAGAATTGCCGAAAATAAAGCGAATTGACATCCGCGTGCGGCCACGCGGCGAACCGGTCGCGCAAAAAAGCGATCCGCAAGACCAGCAAACGCAGGTTAAATCACCCCATGTGCGCAACCAGAGTGCCGTACAACGCGGCGGCGGCGGATTTGTGACAGTGGGTACCGGGGATGGTCAGGGCTCTCCACTTGATCATAATATGACTTTTGGCGGCTTTGTTGCCGGCTCATCAAACGAACTGGCCTTTGCTGCCGCCAAGCGCATTTCTGACACGCGGGCTGACGCTCCCATTCCCTTTAATCCCCTGTATATTCACAGCAAGGCGGGGATGGGGAAAACCCATTTGCTGCATGCTATTTCCTGGCATATCAAAAAGAATGAGCCGCAGCGCAAAGTGCTGTACCTCACGGCCGAGCGTTTCATGTATCATTTTGTACTGGCGCTCAATTCGAAGGAAATGCTGGGTTTTAAAGATCATTTTAGAGCGATTGACGTGCTTTTGATTGATGATCTGCAGTTTCTTCAGGGCAAATTTATCCAGCAGGAATTCTATCACACCTTTAATTCGCTTGTAGACAACAACCGCCAGGTGGTGGTGGCTGCCGACATGCCGCCAAGTGAGCTGGATTCACTTGATGCCAGAATGCGCTCGCGCCTTGCCGGCGGTCTGGTGGTTGATATCGGGCCGACGGATTTTGATCTCAGGGTGGGAATATTGAATGCGCGTCTGGAGGAGGCCAAAAAGCGCTATCCAAATCTGACGATGCCCACCGAGGTAATCGAATATATTGCGCATCGTGTGACCCGCAGCGGTCGCGAACTGGAGGGTGCTTTAACCCGACTGGTGGCTAACTATGAACTGGTTGAATCGGTGATGAGTGTGGACCTTGCCGGGCGTATTTTGAAAGATCTGATAAAATCATCGCCGCAGGGTCGCATCAGAATTGATGATATTCTGCGCTCGGTCGGCAAGCATTTCAATGTCACCCGTGCTGACTTGCTATCGCCCAGACGCGCGCGTTCGATTGTGCGCCCGCGCCAGGTTGGCATGTATCTGGCCAAGCAGCTGACGTCGCGGTCTTTGCCGGAAATAGGCCGCAGATTTGGCGGCCGTGATCACACAACGGTTTTGCATGCGGTGCGCAAAATTGAAGAACTGCTGCAACAGGATGACAAGCTCGCCCGCGATGTGGAGTTTTTGCGCGGTATTTTAGAACAGTAAAACCGGGGTAACGGCCAAATTCTGATTAAAAACAGCCGGAATTTGGCCGTCAAACGCTTGTGTGTAATTGTTAACATTCCCTAGGCACTGGCATATGGCTCTGATATGAGTTATCCTTGTGGTCCGGGGCATTTTTCTGCCTCAAAACCGTCGTTGATTTTTCAAAAAATCGGGCGGTTTCTTAAGCTCTGGCTGCTGGTCTGGTAGCCGGAAACTTTGTAAGCGAGAAGGTGGATGAAGTTTACAATTGAACGTGCAGCGTTCTTAAAATCATTGAACCACGTTCAAAGTGTGGTCGAACGGCGCAATACCATTCCTATTCTGTCGAATGTTCTGCTCAAGGCCGATGCTGGCAGCGTACAATTGACGGCAACCGATCTTGATCTCGAGATTGTTGAAACCACCAACGCCGATGTGGCTCAGGGCGGCGGCGTTACAGCTAACGCGCATATGCTTTATGATATCGTGCGTAAACTGCCCGATGGTTCACAACTTGAACTTGAGCAAAGTGGCGATGATGACCGGGTGACACTGTATGCCGGTCGTTCGCAATTTACCTTACAGGCATTGCCGCAGGAAGATTTTCCTGATCTCACCGCTGGTGAATTAACCCATACATTCAAAGTCAACGCCGCCGATCTTGCCCGGCTTATTG
>CAZVAZ010000145.1:0-6245 GCA_964625235.1 uncultured Hyphomicrobiales bacterium | reverse complement strand
TACTGGATGGTTTTCAGGCCGGGCTTTCATGGATCACAATCCTGCGCAAGCGCGATCGCTTCATCGAGGTATTCGAAGGCTTCGATCCGGAAAAAATCGTCAGATTTACACCGACAAAAATCGAAACTCTGATGCAGGATACCGGCATTGTCCGCAATCGTTTGAAGATTGAAGGAACTGTCAAAAACGCTCGTGGTTATCTCGCCATTCAGGAGAACATGGGGTTTTCCAATTACCTGTGGGGTTTCCTCGATGGTGAGCCTTTACAAAACAATTTCGCCACTTTTTCTGACATCCCGGCGCAAACAGAATTAAGCCAGCGGATTTCAAAAGACCTGAAATCGCGCGGCTTCACTTTTGTCGGCCCGACAATTGTCTATGCCTTCATGCAGGCTGTTGGCATGATAAACGATCACACGACTGATTGCTTCAGACACAGGGAATGCGTGGCTCTGGCCAGAAAACCCAAACCATGAGTCCAAAAAAACCCGAACCTCCACGCGCCTGGCAACGTATGTTGAGTGGCAGGCGTCTTGATCTGCTCGACCCCTCACCACTCGACATCGAGATAGACGATATTGCACACGGGCTTGCCAGAGTGGCGCGCTGGAACGGCCAGACATTGGGCAATCATGCTTTTTCTGTCGCTCAGCATTCCTTGCTGGTCGAAAATATCTGCCTTCATTTCAAACCGAAATTCGAACGCAAATGGCAACTGGCCGCCCTGCTGCATGACGCCGCTGAATATGTGGTCGGCGACATGATCAGCCCGTTCAAGGCCGCATTAGGTCTTGATTACAACAGTTTCGAAGACGACCTCATGATAGCCATCCACCGCCGTTTTGGCCTGCCGCCTGCCCTGCCCGCACCGGTCAAAAAACTCATCAAACGCGCTGACAAGGCGTCAGCCTTTCTCGAGGCAACCCAACTGGCCGGTTTCAGTATAGAAGAAGCCTCGCGCTTTTTCACCCGTCCCACCGGCCTTTCTGGAAACGCTGAGGCTTATCAGCTTACCCCCCTGGCAGCCCACAAAGCCCAGGCGGAGTTTCTGACACGGTTTAATCAATTGAAATAATTGGAAAGCACCAGAATATGATTTTTGTCTGTTCACTAAACGCGGTTGACGCCACAATTTCACAACATCAGCCCAGCCACCTCATTTCCCTGCTGGGTGACGAAACAATGATTGAAACACCTGATGCAATAACACGCGATAATCATTTAAAACTTTCCATGAATGATATCTCGGCACCGCAAGCGGGCTATGTCACCCCCGGTGAGGCTCATGTTGAAAGGCTGATCAAATTTGTGCAGGACTGGCCGCAAGCCTCACCTATCCTTATCCACTGCTGGGCCGGCATCAGCCGCTCAACCGCCGCCGCCTACATAACCCTGTGTCTCAATAATCCCGAAACGGACGAAAACACCCTCGCTATGATTTTGCGTAACGCCTCACCTTCCGCCACCCCCAACAGGTTGATTGTCCATCTCGCCGATAATATGCTTGGCCGCAACGGGCGTATGATTGACGCCATTGAAACCATCGGGCGCGGCGCTTCCGCCTGGCAGGGCGCTGTGTTTTCACTGCCACTCAAGGTCTGACAGTTGACTGAACTCCATCCAGACAGCCGTATCGTCATCAGTCTCAATGCCGTTATCGTCACGGTGGATGTGGATGAGGCCGCAATCTTTGTGGTGAGACCCGTTGGTGCATCAGATCGCAGCCTGCCCTATGGGCCGTTCGAACCGGAAAATCATCTGACGCTGGAGCGCGGGCTGCGCACCTGGGTGAGTGAACAAACCCAACTAAGCCTCGGTTACGTCGAGCAACTATACACCTTTGGTGATCAGGGTCGCCATTCCCTGCCCGACCAGCCCGGTGTTGCTCATGTGTCAGTTGGTTATCTTGCCTTGACACGACGCCAGACCGGTGAACAGCAAACCTCACAAGGGCGCTGGTGCAACTGGTATGATTTTTTCCCGTGGGAAGACTGGCGCAAAATCAAACCACCTATTATTGATGACATCATAGTACCGGCGCTGGAAGCCTGGGCCGACAAATCACAAATACCCAACGCACGGCAACGGGCGCATGAGCGCATCAACCTGTGCTTTGGTTTGAGCGGCCTTGCCTGGGATGAGGAAAAAACCCTGGAACGTTATGAACTTCTCTACGAAGCAGGCCTTGTGGCCGAAGCTGCGCGCAAAGGCCGCCACCAGCACAATGCCACACTGGCCCGGCACATGGGCCAGCAGATGAACCACGATCATCGCCGCATACTGGCCACCGCCATGGGGCGATTACGCGGTAAACTGAAATACCGCCCGGTAATCTTCGAACTGATGCCGCCTGAATTCACCCTGTTCGAACTTCAGCGCAGTGTTGAAGTCATCTCCGGTCGCCATCTGCACAAACAGAATTTCCGTCGGCTGGTTGAAAAAGGCGGTCTGGTCGAAGCCACCGGCACCATGTCCACCACCACCGGCGGCAGACCAGCCTCGCTGTTTTCATTCCGCCGCGAAGTCCTGCAGGAACGCCCCGCTCCAGGCTTAAGGGTTTCCACCCGGCGTTAGAGCCTGTGTTTTTGTCATAGCAGCTATAAACAATCTTTTTGATTTAGATCAATAAGCGGCGATGTCTGCCCCTATATAAAAAACCGTGGGGGAAATCTCCGCTGGTATTGCCAACGGCTTTGCGGGCGCAAAATCGAAAGGTGATTGTTGATATGCTGTTTCCTAAACCCAACAGGCCGGGGTTTTCCGGCTCTTCAAAAGTATGGCTGACAGGCACCATAGCGGGTCTCGCCGGTGGTGCCGCAGAAGTTTCATGGATTGCCATTTACGCAAACCTTTCCGGTAGCCAGGCCGCCACTGTTGCGCGCGGCATTACCCAGACGGTTTTTCCGCTGCTGGTGGCACCAGAGGCAGCCATACCGCTTGGCATAGCCATTCACATGGGACTTGCAATCGCACTTGGAATTGCAATTTCCATCCTTGTACGCACTCATCTGGCACCCAGCCTGCCGGCAGTCTTTGAACCTGTTGCCGTGGTTGGCTTGCTCGTTGGCATCTGGGGGATAAATTTTTTCCTCATATTACCGACGATCAACCCTGCCTTCGTCACTCTGGTTCCCTACACCACCAGCCTGATCTCCAAGATACTGTTTGGAGCCGCCGCAGCGCTGGTATTCAGGCTTATGGACAGCCCTGTGCCTGCCTCTGAGCAAACTTAAAAAGGAGACAATAATGTCTAGTGAAATGATATTAATGCTCCATCCCACATTCGGCGTGCTGGCCATGATTGCGGCTGTCTGGGTGTTCGTTGAAGCTTTAAACGCAAATGATGGAAACATTATCCGTCTTCGCCGCGTCAGTGTGCTGGCGGCCGTTTTACTCTGGCTTGCCTATATTGTCGGCGGCTACTGGTACGTCGTATTTTACGGCGGCGACAAAGCCCTGATCAAAGCCGGTCCGTGGCCCTTTGCCCATAGCTTTGTTATGGAAACCAAAGAACATCTTTTCCTAACGCTGTTGCTGCTGGGCACCTTCCTGCCAATCGTCGCTTACGGCGATGTGGTCAAGAAAAAGGTCACACGAAACCTGGTCCTGTGGACATCCGCACTGGTGGTGCTGATGGGTCTGGCAATGGAAGGGGCGGGTGCATTAATCAGCATGGGTGTCAAAGTAGCTCTGCTCGCCAAACTGATTTAAGGAGTTAGAAAATGACTACTCATCAAACTGACATGACTGATGTTGCTGGTGCAAATGTAACCGGGTATGGCATTTCCTACGCCATCACCAGCATATTGAGCGCTCTTCTTGTTGTTCTCAAGGAAAGCAACGAAAGTGTGCTGGACTTAATGGTGGCACTCACCGGCCACCATTGGGTGACACATGGCGTGCTTGACGTGCTCCTGTTCGTGGTACTGGGCACCATATTAAGCCGCGCCAACATAAGCATGAGTGGCAACACCCTCATTACAACAGTAGTGAGTTCCACCATTATCAGTGGATTGATTATCGCCGGGTTTTTCATTCCCTGAAGATGTACCCGGAACGCTTTGGTGATGCCACTGGAGCGTTCCGCCAATCAGATATTCACTCCACAACACCTGATTTACCCAATGCGTCTTGCTGCCTGTTCAATAAGCCGTCGCATGAAAAACCCTCCAGCGCCTCATTGAACAGGCGGTAGAAGTTTAACTCCGCGCGCAAGTGCAGAAAAACGCCGCCCAGGCCGATTGCCGCGCGGTCCATGAAGACGAACTCTCTTGGCAGGGTTACCGGGCCTTTTTTCTTCAAGGCCTGATGTACTGTAAATGCCTGCTTGCGGCCATATTCAGCCGGGTTGACGCCATCAGCAATTGCCCGCACCCGGTCTTCGAGCAGCGGCCCGTAGATGAAATTGGCCCAGATATTGAGAATGTCTATGAGTTCATTGTCCAGATTGCGAAAACCCCAGGTTTCATAGGCATGTACAATCAGGGCGCGATCATCTGTGCGCAGCCCGTGATAAAGATCGACCACCCCGCCGACAAATGCTGGCGGGAAAATTCGGATACAGCCATAATCCAGAAGGTTGATGCCATCGGGCTCACCGGCTTTGTTGGTGCGTATTGTATAATTTCCCAGATGCGGATCCCCGTGAATAACGCCAAAGCGGCAAAACGGCAGCCACCACGCCTTGAACATATTTTCGGCAATGGAATTTCGCGCCTCCAAAGAGCTGTCTTTGAAATCAAGCAAAGGCAGGCCCTCAAGCCAGTTCATGGTCAACAGGCGTTTGGTGGAAACTTCCGGGAAAGTTTCAGGAACATGTATTGCCGGAATTTCTTCAAGCATATGGGCATAGAGCCTGATGTTTGCGGCCTCGCGCTCATAGTCCAGTTCTTCGCGCAACCGTGCGCCAATTTCCTCAACAATCTGAGAGGTATCAACCACCGGGTCCATGCGCCGGTGAATGGCGAAAATCAACCTGAGTTGTTGCAGGTCGGCTTCGACAGCTGATTGCATCTCCGGGTATTGCAGCTTGCAGGCCAGTTTTTTACCGTCCAGTGAGATAGCACGATGCACCTGGCCCAGCGAGGCCGCCGCAGCAGCGCCACGCTCAAAATTCTCAAATCTCGATTGCCAGTCGGCCCCCAGTTCAGCTGCCATGCGACGGCGCACAAACGGCCAGCCCATGGCCGGGGCATTGGCCTGAAGCTGCATCAACTCAGCAGTATATTCCGGCGGCAGCGCATCGGGAATGGACGCCAGAAGCTGGGCGACTTTCATCAATGGGCCTTTAAGCCCGCCCAGAGCAATACGCAATTGTGCGGCTTCCTTGCCGTGGTCTCGAGAGGCACCAAAAAGCTTTGCCCCCGCCAGTCGTGCCGCCACCCCGCCCACATTGGTGCCGACAGCGGCATAGCGTTTCAGGCGACCACCCAGGCGGTTGGCTTCATCTGAGGAACTCATTATCTACAACGTTTCCAACTCATCAATAAAGCGCTCGATAACCCCCAGCCCCCGGTTCCAGAATGCCGGGTCGGAGGCATCAAGGCCGAAGGGTTTGAGCAATTCACTGTGGTGTTTGGAGCCACCGGCTTTAAGCATGTCGAAATATTTTTCGACAAAACCATCAGGCTGCTCCTCATAGACCGCATAAAGCGAGTTCACCAGGCAATCACCGAAGGCATAGGCATAGACATAAAACGGCGCGTGGATGAAATGCGGGATATAAACCCAGAAATTCTCATAGCCTTCGCCACAAGTAATGGCATCGCCTAAGCTTTCTTTTTGAATTTCCATCCAGATTTCGCCGAGCCGTTCAACTGTCACCTCACCACCACTGCGGCGTTCGGTGTGCACTTTGCGCTCAAACGAATAAAACGCAATCTGGCGCACCACGGTGTTGATCATATCTTCGACTTTTTGCGCCAGCAGGGCTTTGCGCGCAGCCGGATCCTTGGTCTTGGCCAGCATTGAGCGAAAGGTCAGCATTTCACCAAACACGCTTGCGGTTTCTGCCAGCGTCAGCGGTGTTGACGCCATCAGCGCCCCCTGTTTACCGGCCAATACCTGATGCACCCCATGGCCCAACTCATGTGCCAAAGTCATTACATCACGGGCCGAGCCCTGATAATTCATCAACACATAGGGATGAACGCTTGGCACGGTTGAGTGTGAAAATGCACCGGGAGATTTTCCCGGCCTGACTTGCGCATCAATCCAGTTGTGATCAAAAAACCGCGCCGCTATAT
>CAZVAZ010000144.1:0-6300 GCA_964625235.1 uncultured Hyphomicrobiales bacterium | reverse complement strand
GCGGTTGGCGAATTGAAGTTCACCATGCCGTTACTGGCTGACTTGCCGATAGAAAAAGTCGACATAAAAGCCACAGCCAAATTAACCGGCATAAAAATTCCAAAGGCCTTTGGTGATTACGATGTGACAAAGGGAAATCTTGAACTGGACATCACCATGTTCGGTTTAAAAGGCGCTGGCACCATTGAATTAAAGGGCACGAAGGCTTCTCTTGCCTGGACTGAAAACTTTGGTGTTCGGGGAAAACGCAGCAGCGAGTTCAAGCTGAAAGCAAGGCTGGATGACGCCGCCCGTAAACGCTTAGGGTTAGAGCTTTCAACCTTCATGCGTGGTCCTGTCGATGTCAATTTTACTCTCAGGGGAAGCGGTACAGATCTCAATGAAGCCCATGTTGTCGCTGATCTGACAAAGACCACGCTTTTTCGCAAACCCATTGGCTGGATATCACCTGCAGGAGGAAAGGCTTCTGCCAACCTGAAAATGAAGTTCCTTAAAGGTGGAGCAATCGATATTGAAGAAATTGAGGTTGTCAGCAAGGCAAGAAAGATTTCCGTATCCGGCAAACTGAGTATCGATGCGCAAGGAGAGGTGTCGAGTTTCAATCTTCCAAAAATTCGCCTGGGATCTTTCAACCAGTATAGCGCCAGTGGTAATCGCAGCCCATCCGGCAGTCTCAATGTTGTGGTCAAGGGGGCAAGTTTTGATGCCCGTCCATTAATAGAAAACGCCCTCAAACGCGACAGCAATGCATCAGGCTCAGTTAAGAAAAACAACAAGGGTACAGTCAGGATTTCAGCCGATTTTGACAGGGTTTACGCATTTAACAAACAGGTGTTCAAAAATTTCACCACCAAGTTTACCAGTGTTGGTGACAGTGTTGTCGAGATCAAGGCTTCAGCGGTGACGGGCGGAAATAAGCGCTTCAGGTTTGATTATGGCGAAAAAGCCGGATCGCCATACAATCTGGTCATTGCAAGTAAGGATGCAGGTGCAACTCTGAAAGCTTTTAACCTGTATTCCAAAGTACGGCAGGGACGACTGGTTCTGAATGCCAGAATAAGCCCGGCAGGAAGTGACAGGCCCAGCACCGGGAACCTGAGGATCAAGCAATTCGATATTGCCAATGATGATCGCCTCAAAGGCCTGACCCAGACAGTTGTCAATAATGATGAGCAGATTGAGGAGATTTTCCGTGATTCCGTTTCTTTTTCCAGTTTTGAAATGCCGTTCAAAATTACCAAAAACCAATTGGTGATCGGTGATTCTATTCTCAAAGGAGTGGTTCTGGGAGCAAGCGGGCGCGGGGTTATCGATACCAGAACCAATAGCCTCAATATTGAAGGCACGCTAATTCCCATTTATGCGGTTAATTCAATTGTTGGAAACATTCCCTTGTTGGGGAGGATTTTGGTGGGACGTAAGGGCGAGGGCGTTTTCGGGGTAACGTTTTCTCTGCGCGGAACCTCTGCCAAGCCGCGGTTTTCAATCAACCCCGCCTCGGTGCTGGCCCCGGGTTTCCTGCGACAGTTTTTTGAAAGAGCAACCCCGGTTTCAGATGTTGAAACAACAAAAAAATCAGGCCCGAAATCGCTCCGCCCCAAGCGAAAAAAAGTACCTGCAACAATCGTGGAAGGCGGCGAAAACTAGGATTTATTCTATTTTTGCCGTAACAACACGTGTCGTTTTTTACCAATTGAAAGTTTGATTGTGCCGTCCGATGCAAGGTTATCGCAAGTCAGGACGGTTTTTTCATCATTCACTACCTGATCATTCACCCGGGCAGCTGAACCTTTTATGTGGCGTCGCGCTTCAGAGTTGGAGGTTGCCAGTCCAGCCATCACGAAGGCCTGTAGCAAGCCGATACCCTGTGCCAGCTCAGATGCCGGAATGCCAACGCTTGGCAGGCCTTCACTTGTACTTCCGGTCTCAAACGTTTCCATCGCTGTTTGAGCAGCTTTTTGTGCAGCCTCGTTGCCGTGGGCGAGAGCGGTTGCCTCGGTTGCCAGTATCTTTTTGGCGTCATTCAATTCCTGGCCTTCAAGGTTCTCAAGGCGGACAATTTCGTCTTCGCCCACTTCAGTGAACAGGCGTAAAAACCTCCCCACATCGCCATCTTCTGTGTTGCGCCAGAACTGCCAGTAATCATAGACACTCAGCATATCGTCATTAAGCCACACGGCACCTTGGGCGGTTTTACCCATTTTGGCACCCGATGATGTGGTCAGCAATGCCGTGGTCAGGCCAAAAAGAGCTGTTGAATCAACCCGGCGGCCCAACTCGATACCGTTGATAATATTACCCCACTGGTCCGAGCCGCCCATTTGCAGGGTGCACTTGTGGACGCGATTGAGTTCAAGAAAATCGTAGGCCTGGAGGATCATGTAATTGAATTCCAGAAACGACAGGGGCTGTTCACGATCAAGGCGCAATTTCACGGAGTCAAAAGACAACATGCGATTGATGGAGAAATGCCGACCGTAATCGCGCAGGAAATCAATATAGTTGATGTCTTTGAGCCAGGTGTCATTGTTGACCATAATGGCACCGTTTCCAGCCTCGCCAAAATCTAGAAACCGGGAAAAAACACGCTTGATATTGTCCATGTTCTGGGCAATCTGCGCCTCGTCCAAAAGCTTGCGGGTATCGTCCTTGCCTGAGGGATCACCCACCTTGGTGGTGCCTCCACCCATCAACACGATGGGCTTGTGACCGCTTTGCTGCAATTTGCGCAACATCATTATCGAAATCAGATTGCCCACATGAAGGCTGGGTGCGGTGCAGTCATAACCGATATAACCCGTGATCATGCCATCATTTGCGCCGCCATCCAGTGCCTGGGCATCGCTGCATTGATGGATATAGCCGCGCGCGTCCAATACGCGCATGAAATCTGATTTATAGGTGGGCATATTTAGGCTATCCGGTTGTTTGAAGAGTGATGTATCATGGTGTTGGTTTTTTTGCACGGGGGGAAAATATTGGCAAGTTCAATGATGGCTTTGGGCTTTATGAGCGGCACATCCATGGATGGGATAGATGCAGCCCTGATTAGATCCGATGGTGAGACAATAGAACAATTTGGCCCCACCTGTTCCAGCGTCTTTAAACCCGCACAGCACCGTTTGTTGATGGCGGCTGTGGACGTCGCCCGCACAATGAAAAACCGTCACGCCCGCCCTGCAGTGCTGGCTGAGGCTGAAGACTTCATCACAACAGCCCACAGCGAAGTAGCTATCGAATTGATGTCGTGCGAAAGCCTTTCTCCCGAAGATATTGATATTATTGGTTTTCATGGCCAGACCGTCTTTCACAAACCGCAAGATGGTTTGACCATACAACTTGGCGATGGCGCCAAACTGGCAAGTCTCACCGGCATTGATGTTGTCTGTGATTTTAGGGCAGCCGACATGGTCGCAGGCGGGCAGGGAGCACCATTGGCCCCCATATTCCACCGCGCCCTGATGCAATATTCAGGGTTTGAGGGCGCGAATGTCTGTGTCAACATTGGTGGCATATCAAACATAACCTGGATTTCCCAAAGTGGAGAAATGATCGCCTTCGACACCGGTCCCGGCAATGTTCTGCTCGATGCCTGGTCTCAGCGCCATCTGAACCAGCCCTTTGACCGCGATGGTTTTCTGTCGTCATCAGGAAAAGTCAATGAAGACATTCTCAAGCAATTACTCGACAACCCCTGGTTCAAAATACCGCCACCCAAATCCCTCGACAAAACCGATTTCGACCTCAACAATCTTGACCGGTTAAGCGCAGGTGATGGTGCCGCAACTCTGGCAGCGTTTACAGCGCAGACAATCGCAAATTCCCTCATCCACATGCCCAAAATACCCAAAAAATGGATTATCAGCGGCGGCGGACGTCTGAACAGCGCCATCATGCGCGAATTGCGTCTGCGCATTGGCCCCACAGTTACAAGCGCAGAAGACGCAGGTTTTAACGGCAATGATATTGAAGCGCAGGCATTCGGCTTTATGGCAGTTCGAAGTTTACGCGGGCTACCACTGACGTTTCCCCGAACCACAGGAGTTCCAACCCCCACACAGGGCGGGGTCGTTCACCGGGCATTATAGTAGCGCTCAAGCGGCACGCAGCCTGCGGGCCCGTCGGGCCCTAGTCCAACGCTGCGCTTGTCCGGGTGCGGCAACGATAGCCTATCACCATAACTCTATTTCAGACCTTGGGAAACTGACAGGCGGTTGCGAGTATTTGCCTTCACAGCGCAGAAAAGGCATCACCAATACCCCTGCAGTATGTGGAGTCATTTTAAACATCCTGCAAAAGTAACGTGGGAAAATTTTTCTCGGAAATTCAAAAATCCCTATAAGCTAGTATTTTATACGTTTTGAATGGGCTAACCGTTGATAGGATATGCAATGATAAAAATCTTCAAAACAGAAAAAATAGTATTGTGCTTATCCGTAATAATTTTGTTGGCTGGTGTCAGGTCAACCTTGGCCGAAAGCAACACAATTAAGTTCCTCTGTTCATGGGACGGCAAAGAGTTGATAGCCATTTCCATTGATCAAAAAGCTATGATTGCGACGAGAGATGATGGCGGGCGAACATATACAGTTGCAAAGATCACAAAATTTGGTGTTTGGTTGATTGTTGATGATCCAAAAAATTTATTTGGCATGGCATTTCAAGTTATACAGCGTGGCGAAGCTGTCACGCCATACAAGCAACTTGATGCTGGCAAGAAGTACATTGCGGGGAACTGGATTGATATATCTACCAGTGTATCCGGCCAGAGTTTTGCATCTCCGATCGTAGGTGGTAAATGTTGGGAACAGAAGAATCAAGGATAAATCAAAACTGGGAAGGTAGGCTGATAATGAAACCGAATTGCCCATTTTTTGGGGCTATTTTTTATTTTGTAGGGGTGTTTGTTTTCTCGCCAGTTGCTTCCGCTCAAGAAAATTGGGATGCTTTCAGGAAATGCAAAGACCTTAACGTTCCCGCTGTAGCTAAACACGTTGAAAGTTTGAATGAAGGGGCAAATCTCATCACGCAGAGTTTATGTCAAAAAGCTACAACAGAACTGATGAACCAGATGGTTGCTAATAGGAAAAAGCAGCCAATACAATTCATCCAGGCTTTTGAAATTTTGCAGAGAGAAACCCGGTTGAGTATTTTCAAACATCGAGCACGTTGATTGAGATATTTAGACAGAACAATGGCTCCCGCAAAACACCAATACTCACAACAAAGGAGAGATTGGGATTACGATTATTGTCACCGTATCCGCGTGAGCCCGTCAGTGCGCTCCCGGACGAGGCGTAGCCGAGGACCCCGGTGCATCGCACCGCGCCAGCGCAGGCCCGCGCGAAGCGCGATACGGCCGTGAGCCGGTTATGCCGCCTGATCTGCTTCCAGGCGCCGGTCGAGATATTCGCAAACGGCTTCCATCAGGGCATCGGTTTCATTTTCGAAGAAATGATTGCCGTTGGGGATAATCTGGTGGTCAATCATGATGCCGCGCTGTGTTTTCAGGCGCTCGACCAGTTGGGCTACACTTTCGGTCGGCACAACAGCATCGGACGAGCCATTGATCATCAGGCCCGATGACGGGCATGGGGCCAGGAAACTGAAGTCATACAGATTTGCCGGCGGGGCAACAGAAATGAATCCGTCAATTTCCGGTCGCCGCATCAACAGCTGCATGGAAATCCACGAACCGAACGAAAACCCGGCAATCCAGCAGGTGCGGGCCTCTTTGTTAAAACCCTGCACCCAGTCCAGAGCAGCGGCTGCATCTGATAATTCACCCTGTCCGCTGTCAAACAGTCCCTGGCTGCGGCCAACGCCGCGAAAATTAAATCTCAAGGTCGAAAACCCGCGTTTGACGAACATGTAATAAAGATGATGAACGATTGGATTGTTCATCGTACCGCCAAACTGCGAGTGGGGATGAAGAACGATGGCCACAGGCGCGTTGGCCTGTTTGGAGTGATGGTATCTGCCTTCGAGCCGACCGGCAGGGCCATTGAAAATCATTTCCGGCATATTTCAGTTCTTCCTTGTCTTGTTCGTTTAAATTTTCGTGTGATTCTTCTGGCAAAGCCCCGTGCTTTTAGCCTGAAAATCATCGATATTTTGAATTTGGTGTTAAAAATTTACAAAATCAATCAGACGGTACTTTTTTCACTATTGTTAAACGTCTGTTTTAAAAAGAAAATATAAATTCGAAATGGTTTACTTGACTCATGCAGTCGGGAAAATTATATCTACATTAGAACTATTCGAAACCAAGTTAATCTGCCTCTTTTTCTCCTTGATGTC
>CAZVAZ010000143.1:0-6311 GCA_964625235.1 uncultured Hyphomicrobiales bacterium | reverse complement strand
CGCGTAAAAAAGCGCGGGCGAATACGGATTTTCCAACGCCCAGATCGCCAGTAAGTCCGAAGAAATCCCCCACACCCGCATAGTTTGACAGCTCGGCTGCCAACTGATGCGTTTGCGCTTCAGAATTGGAAATCAGCTCAACGTCGTTGCTCATGTTTTTCAGGCCTGGGCCGCGTCAACTTCAGCTTCTTCAGGTGGCACCAGTGGCAGTATACATGTTATTCGCGTGCCGCGACCGGGTATAGAAGCAAGAGAGACGGTGCCACCATGCAACTCGGCAAAACTTTTGACAATGGACAGGCCGAGCCCGGCACCGCGCGAATTGCTGCTGGAATTTTGTGTTTCAAAACAATCAAACATGCGGGCCTGATCGACAGGTTCAATGCCGCGTCCGGTATCTGTTACCGTGAATTCGATTGTGCTTTCGTTGCGCTTTGCTTTCAGGGATACAATGCCGCCGCGGGTGGTCGAGGCCAGTGAATTTGACAACAGGTTGAAAAGCATTTGCTTAATGCGTTTTTCATCGCCTTTAAAGCTGCCAGCGTCACCGGGAATTGAAATCTGGAATTGCGCACCGGCGGTATTGACCTGATCCCTGACCACACGCGCAACCGAGGTCATGATGGCACTGACATCAATATCATCGATGTCCAGCTGCATGGCTCCCGCACCAATCGATGCCAGATCCAGAATATCATCAATCAGGGCCAGCAACTCGTCGCTGGAGGTGCGAATGTCATTGGCATACCCAAGTTGTTTTTCTGATAATTCACCGGCAATGCCCATTGCCAAACTTTCAGAAAACCCGATGATTGTGGTGAGCGGTGTGCGCAGCTGATAGGAGACATGAGAGATGAATTCCGATTTCAGCTTGTCAGCTGCCATCAATGCCTCATTGCGCTCAATCAGCATTCTTTCTATGGCGGCAGTGTTGGTTATATCATCGTAGACGAGGAGTGTCGCACCATCAGGCAAAGGCACTGTGGTAAAGCTTAAAATTGTCTTGTCGCGGCGCTCAAGGCGACCTTGCAGCGAACGCCGTTGTTCTCTCACACCGGTGACGGCGAGTTTGAGTTCTTTCCACACCATCTCGTCATTGTGGGCGACTTTACACCAGCTGATTACTTCATCTATGTGCGGATTGGCCTCGAGGAGCCTGGGCGAAAGTTTCCAGATGCGGGCGTAGGCCGGATTGAATAATATGAGTTTGCCGTCTGAGGCAAAAAGCGCTGCGGCTTCCTGCAGATTGTCCAGGGTCGCGCGCTGGACGTTCATCATTTCTTTATACCGGCTTTCGAGAGAGAGAGATTCCGTTTTATCTTCGTAAAAATAAGTAACCCCGCCGGTTTCCTGGCACTCCACGGTAACCTGAATGCTGCGCCCATCGGGTAGATGCCACAGGTCAGAATGACGCACACCGGCGGCATTTTTTTTGAGCCATCCTGCCCGCCAATCGCGGTAATCGACGCGCTCTTCAAGACGGCGATCATCACGTAATCTGTCAAGAACACTGGCATCAGAAGGACCGGTTGACAAAAACTCAGGCTCGATACCCCAAAGTCTGGAAAAAGCTTTATTGGCAAAAGTCAGTTTTCGACTAGCGTCGAACTGGGCAACGGCTATGGACAGATTTTCCAGCAAATGATTGCGCATGTCCTGCGTTGCCGGGTTTTGGCCGGCTGAGATTTTGCCTTCACCGCTTTCAACGGCAAACCCGATGAAATCATTACCCAGAGCGCGTTCGCAAACATCATAGAGAAACTCCTGTCCTTCCACCTCAATGCTGCAGACATCCCTGAATTCTCCACCCTCACTGTGTATGTTCGAGGCACGCAGCTGTTGGGCTGGTGGCAAAAGTTCCACCTGTTGTTTTATAACCTGCTGCAGATCCTCACCCTTCACCCTGGCGACATAGGCAGCATTAGCCCATTTTAACCGGCCCAGCCGGTTGCGCAGCCAGACGGGCTGGGGAATGGCATCGAGAAGTGCTGCGAATTTTTCTGTATCATGCTTTAATCTGATAAACGCATCTTCCTGGCTCCCAAGTTTTATCTGACGCTCAGACGGCGGTTTGAGCCAGAGTGTTGCCTGCCCACCGGCAATGCAGCCATCAGCCTCCAGCTGTTTTTTGGATTTGGTTGTGACCATTATGTTAAAGGCCCTGCCACTCACCCGCAGTGCGGAAATTTTTTCACCCAAATCAAATGAGGCGGCAGGTTCAAGCCAGTTTGAGAAATCAGCGCGACCTTCCAGGGTTTCCGGCACCACATATTCTTTTGTCAGTGTGCCGAAAACCCGTGGGCTGGCGGTCTCCTGCTTATCCCAGACAAACAAAAGACTTACACCTGAGGTCAGGATTGTGGTGACACCATCAAGTTCATTCTGCATGGCGTCGATTTTTGCCAATGCATGGCGGACGTCACGCCGGGCCGAAAACCGGGAAAAAACCAGCCAGGAGATACCGGCAAATACGGCAAGAAATACAAATATCACCGCGCTGAAACCCCAGATGCCACCAATCGACGGCACGAACCCCAGAACCGGAACAAGAGCCAGGCCTTCGCCTATCCACTGGCTGAGTTTTTTAAAAAAATTCAGGTAAAATGGCACTGTTTCAGGGGTATCAACGGCGGCTGAAGCCACACTAATGCCGCGGGCAAAAATCCCGACAAATAAGACGGCCAGTATGGTATTCTTGTGCAGTTGACACATTTAACATGCGGCCTGTGAACATTCTGTTACAGACCCTCCCCAAGACTAGTGCCACCGAGGGTAATGAGGTTCCAAATAACCTGAAAAATACCAAAACGAATCACCGCGGGCAGCTGATCCATTTTGGTATACATGCAAATTTCATAAAGGCCCACACTGTTCGGTATTTTTAAAGTGCTATATGTAAAAAGGGCACCTCATGAGGGTGCCCTTTGATTTTTGTGTCTGGTGCAGAATTAGCAATATCTAATAGCGATAATGTTCCAGCTTATAGGGTCCGTCCTGGGGAATGCCGAGGTATTCTGATTGCTCATCGGTGAGAGTTGTCAGTTGAACTCCCAGACGGCCGAGGTGAAGTCTGGCTACTTTTTCATCGAGATGTTTGGGCAGCACATAAACCTGATTTTCGTAATCTGAATGATTTTCCCAAAGCTCGATCTGGGCCAGTACCTGATTGGTAAATGAGGCGCTCATAACAAAGCTCGGGTGACCGGTGGCACAGCCAAGATTTACCAGACGGCCTTCAGCCAGAAGAATGATGCGCTTGCCATCGGAAAATTCAATTTCATCAACCTGCGGCTTGACATTATCCCACTTGAAATTGCGCAGGGCCGCCACCTGAATTTCCGAATCGAAATGGCCGATGTTGCAGACAATCGCCCGGTCCTTCATGTTGCGCATATGCTCCAGGGTGATGACATCCTTGTTGCCGGTGGCGGTTACGAATATATCGCCGTGGGCAGCAGCATCATCCATGCGTACTACTTCATAGCCCTGCATGGCGGCCTGCAAAGCGCAGATCGGGTCAATCTCGGTGACCATGACGCGGGCACCTTGTGAACGCAGGCTTTCGGCTGAACCTTTGCCGACGTCACCAAATCCGCATACCACGGCAATCTTGCCGGCAATCATAACGTCAGTTGCGCGCTTGATGCCATCCACCAGGCTTTCGCGGCAGCCGTAAAGATTATCAAACTTGGATTTGGTTACACTGTCATTGACATTAATGGCAGGCATTTTGAGAGTTCCGTCCTTGGCCATGTCATACAGACGCAAAACACCGGTTGTGGTTTCTTCGGAAACGCCGACTATGTCTTTAATCATGTCGGGATATTCATCATGCACCATTTTGGTGAGATCACCGCCATCATCAAGCAGGATATTGCTGTGCCAGTCTTTGTCGCCGCTGATGGACTGGTGAATGCACCATTCAAATTCTTCTTCTGTCTCACCCTTCCAGGCAAAAACCGGAATACCGGCAGCGGCAATAGCGGCGGCGGCGTGATCCTGGGTTGAGAAAATATTGCACGAAGACCATCTGACCTCAGCACCAAGAGCGGTCAGCGTTTCTATCAAAACAGCTGTTTGAATGGTCATATGTAAGCACCCGATGACGCGTGCGCCTTTTAGCGGCTGGCTTGCGCCAAATTCTTCACGCAAAGCCATCAGGCCGGGCATTTCTGTTTCAGCAATAGTTATTTCCTTGCGGCCCCATTCGGCCAGAGAAATATCAGCAACTTTATAATCGGTGAATTGGCTCATTTAATTTGTCCTGAATGATCGGGCACATTTGCCCGGTAGCGAACCGGAATATCCAAGGTTCAGATACTCGCCTCAAAAATCACTCTATAGCAGTGGTTTTATTCAACTGCAATAGAGATATAAAGAAATCTTTATATATTGCTATGTCTGACTTGGGGGTGTTGGAAAAAGGGTTTAATTTTCATCGAACTTGCCTTCCACAAGGCGCTGGATAGCTGCCAGTGCTTCGGTGGCCTGGCGACCGGAACTTTCCACCAGAATTGTCGAGCCGCGCGAAGCGGCAAGCATCATCAGGCCCATTATGGATGTGCCGACAACGGTCTGACCATCGCGGCTGACTTTGATATCAGCATCAAAAACCTCAGCACACTTAACGAACTTGGCGGAGGCGCGGGCATGCAGGCCGCGTTCATTGGCAATAGTGAGTTCGCGCCGCAGCCAGATGGTTTCAGGCGTACCTTCTTCAACGTCCATAGATTGATTACCCGTCACCCTGAAGAAGTTTGCTGGCGGTATTGATATATTTGCGACCGGCATTTTGGGCATCATCGGCGGCCTGGCTCAGGGATTTGTCCACACGTACGCTGGCGAGCTTTATCAGCATTGGCAAATTAAGACCGGCAATGACCTCGACCATTTTATTATCGAGCAGGGAAATTGCCAGATTTGACGGAGTGCCGCCAAACATATCGGTCAACAGGATAACACCATCGCCGCTGTTGGCTTTTTCAACGGCGGTGACAATATCGGCGCGGCGCTGGTCCATATCATCATCCGCGCCGATAGATATGACGCCAATCTGCTCCTGCGGCCCGACAATATGCTCCATGGCCGCAAGAAATTCATCGGCCAGACCGCCATGTGTCACTAATACAAGACCAATCATTCAACACCTTTGTCCAAATTAACCAAAGTCGAGTGCCGGAAAAACAGGCTAACGAATTGCCATGTTAATTTCAACAGTATTACATCCCAGAAGTACATTTACACCTGCCCTGACTATTGCTGCTGCATGTGTATTATGAGCTGCCACCTCAATCACCGGAATGGCCTGGCCTGCAATGTCAATGCAGGTTGCGGAGAAATCCGGCAATCTTTCTATTTTATCTTCCGGTTTGATTTGCACGACAAGCCCAACGGGGTAACGGCGCACATAATCCACCGGCACAATTCCAATGCCTCGAATTTCCAGTAAACCGGCAATTGATTTTGGCGGCCGGCCAAAAACCTGTGCGGTAGTATTATCGTGCCACAGGCAAACCTGATCATCTGCTATCAGTGTGGTGGTAATATCCTTTTTGCCAATACCGCGTCCGCCACCATCAATCAGTGCCAAAGCCAGGGAGGACTTGCCGCTGCCGGGGTTGCCCAAAATAAGCACACCAAGCGTGCCTACCTTAACAAAAGTACCATGTTTTAATTCAGATGTTTCCGCGTTCATATCCAATCCACACCTTAGCTGACGACAGCGTCAGCGGCTGGTAGTTTGACGTGAAAACTGGCCCCTGTAACGCGCTTGTCACCATTGTCGTTCATTTTATTTTCAGCCCATATCTGGCCTTGATGGGCTTCAATTATCTGTTTTGAAATGCTCAGGCCCAAGCCGGAGTTTTTGCCAAAGGCATCTGCTCCGGGACGGTCGGTATGAAATCTGTCGAAAATCTTGACCAGGTCTTGCGACTGAATGCCGGGGCCTTCGTCTTCAATGATAATTTCAATTTGATCAAGCTGTCTTCTGGCAATGACGGTGATGGTACCATCGCATGGTGAAAATGATTGTGCATTGTCGAGCAGATTTCGAATAACCTGGCCGAGGCGAATATCGCGACCTTCAACCACATAGGCTTGCGGCCCCATCCCGGTTTTTTCAATATCGAGAAGAACCTGCCCGGTATCATTGGGCCTGGTATCCCTGGCAACGGCCACCACCGCTTCCAGCAACAAGGCCATGTCAACCGGTTCCATTTCTTCGCGGGCGAGTTCAGCGTCAAGTCGTGAGGCGTCCGATATATCGCTAATCAACCGGTCAAGACGCTTTACATCATCTTCTATGATTT
>CAZVAZ010000142.1:0-6337 GCA_964625235.1 uncultured Hyphomicrobiales bacterium | reverse complement strand
GACGCGGCGGCGGTTTTCGCTTAAGCCGCCCGGCAAAAGAAATTATTGTTGGCGACATCGTTCGTTTGACCGAAGGTACAATGGATGTGGTGGAATGCTTCAATCCTGCAAACAACACCTGCCCGCTTATCGGCATATGCCGCTTGTCGAGGAAAATCAAGCAAGCCACCGCAGCGTTTATGACTGTTCTCGATGATGTGACAATTGCCGACATAACAGCAAACAAAAACGAATTACTCGATCGAATTTCCTCTCTTAACTGATTTGAGCACTGCCAAAAAAAACCCCGGAGAAAATTGAATTCTCCGGGGTGCTTTGTTCTTCAGCATTAAGCAGGTATCGAACTACCTTCTTTGTCTCTTGTAGATAACGCCATCTGATGCGCGAATACGCAGACGATAGCGCACCCCGCCCCGGTAGGCAAAGAACGTATAACGGCCAAAATCGACACAGTTTTTTGCGGTAACATTATTATAGCCCTGATTTCGAATCAGTCTCTTGGCCTGATTACAGGAGTAATTACCACTCTGGCGCACCGGGTTGCGAACCCGCGGTGGTGGAGTGTAAGGCCGTGGCCTGACGACCCGTGGCGGAACGTAAGAGCGTGGCGCCACCCGTCTTGGTGGATTATACGGCTGGGTTTGCCTCCTGCTTGAGGGGCTTATGCAACGCCGGACAATGCCGTCATATCCCCGAAAGGTATCGGTGGAAATATTGTAAGACCGGTATTTGCGCCTGCAATATTCAACATGAGGATTACGTGCCGGCTGGGGTCTGTAGGCTGGTGGTGGTGGTTGAGGGTTGCGCCACCCCGGCGGATTATAGGGCTGCTGATACACGGGCGGAGCTGCCGGGCGCTGCGGCTGCTGATACACTGGCGGAGGCGGAGGTTGCTGATACACGGGCGGAGCTGCCGGGCGCTGCGGCTGCTGATACACAGGCGGAACCGGGCGCGGCTGTTGCTGATACACGGGTGGTGCGGTAGGTTGCGGTGCAGCCCTCGGCGGCAGGATGCCGTTGGTCTTGAAATATGTTCCGATGCCGGTTAGCGGATACATCGTGCCATTGGTCAAGCCTGTTCTGGAATGGCACGCTGAACAGGCTATGTTGCCGTTGGCCTGTGAATACTGCTTGATGGCGTGCGCCGGGCTCAACATGATTGATGCCTGGAACGAGACGGCCAGCCCCAGAACCGCAGTATAAAAAAAAGGCTTTGGAAAACACCAAAGCCGTTTAGAAATTGTCGGATAGAAATTTTGTGTCACTGTATCCCCCTTAAAATAAAGAAGGCTATGCAGATTTATCAGATCAACATCGTAATCCCTGCCTCAGACACTTATGCCTATAGCCTCCATCAACTTAGCCCCATTTGCCGACTGTATCCTTGCACAGATGATTTTGCAACGCATTGTTTTTAACAGTTCATTGTTGGAAAAACATCCCGGTACGCCTCTGTAATTATCCACACCCGCCGGTAAATAGTGCAAAAAATAACCAGGATAATTCACACTTGTGCGCGGACATTAAGAGTTAAGAAAGGTTATTCAATAGGGGGTATCAATGTGCGATGAAATAAAATAACTCCCTTTCGTAAACATATGTCGAAATTTGTGCCGGTCTCCAGATAGCGCATTTAGGCTAAGTTTGAAGAAGCTGTAAAGTTTGATTTGGACGCTGCCTGACGTGTTTCAAGTGTACACGTCGCGTCTTTTTACAAAAAAATCCGGCACTAAAGCGTGTGTAACCAATTGCGCAGTTTACGCAGGTTCGGGTGATCTTTGTCGCGTTGCCGGCAAACAAAGCTAAGGGACCTTTCCAGCGGGATCTCGGTTTCATCGAGTTGCACCAGCCGACCGGCAGCAAGATCGTCGGCCACCAGCAATTTGCGGGCAAGTGCTACCCCCTGACCATCGATTGCTGCAGAGAGCATCACAGCGGAATCTTTGAACCGGATGCCCGGCTTGAGGGAACTATCAGCCATCTGTTGTCCTGCAGCTTCCGCCCATTTCGGCCATTGCGGATCGAAATTATCACTCAGGATCGGCAGCCTGCATATATCTTCGGCCGGCATCGGCCGGGCAATACCTTCCACAAGACGTGGCGATGCGACAACAATTAGTGCTTCCGCCACGATCACCTCCCGAAAGAGATCATCAGATTGAGGCTTGGTGAAACGCAGGGCAACATCGACATCACTATCGCTTAAGTCGACAATGTTATCGCTGGTGTCGAGAAAAATTTCCAACCGGGGATGTTGCGAACGAAACATCGGCAATCGTGGAACCAACCATTTTATGGCTAGCGCAGAAGCCATAGAAATCGTCAGTGAGCGTTTGTTTGGTGGCTGCCTGATTTCGCCCAGACCAAGCTCTAATACGCCGAAGGCCTGCTGTGTTACAATATGCAGCCGTTCTCCCGTCTCTGTTTTAACCACCCCATTCGATGTGCGCCGGAAAAGGGTGACGCCGAGATGCTCCTCAAGCTGCTTGATTTGTCGACTGACCGCTCCCTGCGTAACAGACAAGGCGCCCGCAGCGTGACTAAGGTTCTGAAAGGTCGCAGCGGTATTGAACGCTTGCAGCGCCCGAAGATGTCTAATCTGGCTCATAGCATATTGTCACTTTTTTTCATATCCAATCTCAAGAAGTTTCGTTAGTTTTTCCTCGCAGGTAATTAAAGTTTTTTCGAAAAACACTTCCACTATGTCTACGGTAACCCAATCGCGATAATCGAGGGATTTTGGATTAAGGCATGAGTAAAACTCATAATACGTTGCAATAAACTCGTTTTACCCTGCGAACGTCAAGCGGTTAAGATTGGGCAAGTTGAAATTTCAGCATGGACCTAAAATGTTTGTCGATCTTTCTCATACGTTCGAAGATGGAATGCCGGGATTTACTATGAAAACGAGTGATGGACGCACAGCATCTTTCACCGCCTCGATCAGACCATTTCTTACCCACGAGCAATCGAGACCTTTCTATGATGGAAAGGCTTCCTTCGAGTTGACCGAGATCACATTTCAGACTTCAATTGGAACATACCTTGATTCACCCATGCACCGTTTCGATGGCATGCGGGATATCTCGGAACTGTCCCTTGATGAAGTCATACTGGACGGTGTTGTCGTATCCGTAACAGGCGCAAAAGGTGGCAAAGCCGCCACATTGGACCAAATCAACCTGCCGGATGATATCCGTGGCAAAGCCGTTCTTTTCCGCTTTGACTGAGACCGGTACTGGGGAACAGATCGCTACGATGTCTACCCATTTATCGGGCGCGATGTCATCGACCGATTAGTCACGGGCGGAGCCAGGCTCGCCGGGATGGACACGTTCAATGCGGACAATCGCAACGATCCCGAACGCCCGTGCCATAGCGAGTTGTTAAAGCGCGACATCCTTATTGTCGAAAACCTGACCAACTTGTCGGCGCTGCCTGCCTCCGGTTTTCGGTTTTTCGCTGTTCCGATTAAAGCAAAGGCAACCGCCGCAATGACAGTCCGCGCCTTCGCGGAAATTTAAAAAGGGTATCGCTATGTCAGAACTTAAAATCGCCATCATAACGGGGTCGGGTCAGGGAATTGGTCGAGGCTGCGCTATTGAGATGGCGAATGCCGGTTTCAAAGTCTCGTTAATGTCACTCTCGCAACGCAGCGTTGAGCTGGCCGATGAACTCCACGGCATCGGTCGCAGCGGTTCTGTTATGGATGTTAAGGATCTGCAGGCATTGGTGGACGATACGATGGCAAAGTATGGCCGTATCGACGCAATCATCAGCAATATGGGTCATGGTGGCGGGGTGCCTGAGGCAATCAAGACTGTCGGGTTCGATCTGGATTTTGATGGCCCTCTACTAGAGTTGCCTGATGAGCTTTGGCATGAGAGCCTGGATATGTATGTCTTGAACGTGGTCAGGCTTGCCAGAATAGTAACCCCGATCATGATCCAACAAGGCGGTGGTGCGTTCGTAAATATTTCGAGCATGAATACCGTCGAACCGCGGGCAGCTTATCCGATGAGTATGCTGCGTGGCGCATTGCACAGCTTCGCCAAGCTCTTTGGTGATCGCTACGCCCGCTGCAATATCCGCATGAATAATCTCATGCCCGGATTTTGCGAAAATGTGAACCTGTCCGAGTTCGCCCGTAAATCCATTCCCGCCCAGCGCTCGGCTTCATTCTCGGAAATAGGGCAGGTTTGTGTATTTCTTGCCTCGCAGGGAGCCGCCTATATCAATGGCCAGAGCATACTTGCCGATGGCGGCATGAACCGGGCCGTTCGTTGACATAAAAAATGTTGAGGCAACTGAGCTTAAGTGAGGGCAGCGTCTTTTTTCTGAAAGGTGTCAGGAATAAACTGTAACCCATGTGTCCGGTATGGACTGAAATAAAATGGCTCCCCAGGCCGGACTCGAACCAGCGACAAGTCGGTTAACAGCCGACTGCTCTACCAACTGAGCTACTGGGGATCATTGGTAACGCTGGGCTGCTATAGCAAAGACCGCGATGCCATTCTACCCTTATTTTTGATAAAGTTGCATTGTTGCCGAAATATTCAGGAAAACCATCGAGTTTGGATGAAAATCAGGAGGTAGGTGGTACAATTTTTATCAACTCAATTCGGCCTTTCTGGGCGCCGAGGTAATGATCTTCCAGCCGTTCCCACTGGCGTTTGATTTCAAGCCCAAGCTCAGGCGAGAACCAGATGGTGCTGATAATCGAACTGTGCAGGCCGGGGTCCGATTTTAACCGGAAAACCTCAAATGTACCGGCTTCAACGGTGATGGTCTCTTTGGCCTCAACATTCCAGAAATTTTGCACCGGCGACCATTCACGATCGACAACATAATCCTTGTAAACAAAAATGCTGATCCATTTTTTGCCTACCCATAACGGGTGGCGCAACTGGTTGTCATCAGGGGTGGCGCTTTTGATTTTTTTGTCCCCCCTGAAGGTTGCCACCCAGTTACCATTATCGCGGTTGCGCACAATCATTCTTGAGCCGCTTTTCAGACCATAAGCGGGGCGGTCGAAAACTTGCCCAGGCGTTATTACAGCCCAGTTTTCCTGCTTCACCGACGTCTTTCCAATATAGGTACGGTAGGTGAGCCGGGTACCAATGACCGGTGCGATAAAATTGGTTGCCACCGTGCCCTCAGGCGCAGGTGCTTCTTCATAGAGTGTCTGACAGGCGCCAAGACCAAAAAGCAGCGCCAGAAAAAAGGTACTTTTCACGGCCCGGTTTCTGCGACTTTTGTAATGCAGAATTTTATTACTCCCCTTGATACTCAACACCTGATCAAAGTGTCAGTTTAACAGCTTGTTGGGCAATTGCCGGTACACGTTTAAAACACTTTAGCGTATATCTGAATAGATATTAAAATGCCTGGATAAAGGACTGAAACTGGTCATCATGCCTGCCATAAAAATTTTCAACCGCAAAATCCCGGTACCACAGCAAAAATGGCTGCGTATCGTGTTGGGTGTCTCGCTGGTTTTGGGTGGTTTGTTCGGGTTTTTGCCTATAGTGGGTTTTTGGATGTTGCCTCTGGGCTTGTTTGTCCTGTCTGTTGACATACCAATTGTGCGTCGTTTTACCCGGCGGGTTAAACTAATGTGGGTTCGATGGCGGCGATCCAGGGCCGAAAAAAACCAGGCAGGGCAGGGGTGATGATACAACTGGAAACACAACGCCTGATTATGCGCAAATGGTGTGACGATGATATCAAACCGTTTGCGGCCATGAACCAGGACGCGCGCATTATGGAGTTCTTTCCGTTTGTTCTCAACCAGCAGGAAAGCGCGCAAATGATTGAGATATTCAGCGAGCGCATGCAGCAGACCGGCTTTTTGTATCTCCCTCTCATTGAAAAAGATACGGGCTCATTTGCCGGCATGGTCAACCTTACTCCGGTAGCGTTTGAAGCGCATTTTACCCCGGCCTTTGAAATCGGCTGGCGGCTGGCGTTTGATTTCTGGGGCAAGGGATATGCAACCGAGGCTGCTAAAAAGCTGATAGAATATAGTTTTTCTGAATTAAACCTGGGAGAGATTGTCTCCTTTACCGCTATCGGCAACAAGCGTTCAAGTGCTGTGATGGAACGCATTGGTATGACCTACGAGGGAGAATTCGACCACCCCGGCCTGCCGCAGGAAAACCCGCTGCGCCGCCACGCCCTCTACCAGATTATCCGGGCACTATAGAGTGGCGCATGTTTTAGAAGCGTTCATTTTAGAGGCGCTCAAGCAGCGCGCGGCCTGCGGGCCCGTTGGGTCCTAGAGTCTGTCATTTTTTCACGGAAGCATATCCTGAGTTTTGGAGATAGTTTGCGCATT
>CAZVAZ010000141.1:0-6354 GCA_964625235.1 uncultured Hyphomicrobiales bacterium | reverse complement strand
ATAGGCCACCATTTCCTGACTTTTGTACCATCTGACTTTTTCAGAAGGCGTGCTGCAGGGTCGCAACCCTGGCACAAATCGGCTGCGGCGCGATGGCCAAAAGGTTAGCTGTTCCACTATCGGGTGCTGATGAAACCAGCGCTGATTTCACCTTGGCCCGGTCCATTTTTTCCAACACATCTTTGGGCGAATAAACCGGCCAGGCTTTTTTGGAATAATGTAAATGGGTGTCAAAAACCGGACCCTCGTAATTGCCATCCTTAGCAATTGCCAAAGGCAGGGATGCAACGACAAACAAAACAATAGTCAGGATCACGGTACGCGCATAACTGAATTTAGCACAGCTGCAGGCACAAGGCCACCTAACCCCTTCCGGCTATAGGGTACAAAACCAGCATGGGTGCCATGCACGCCGATTATTCCAGCGATGACATGAAGGACTGGATCAGCAAGGCTGAATAAACAAAAAACCCGCATCCTTGTGGATGCGGGTTGTATTTGTTGTAACCATAGCGACTATGGTTATTTCTTGAATTTTTTGATCTCACCGGACTTGAGCCGTGACATGTATGAGTTCAGCAGTTCTTTCACCACCGGCATCAACACATAAAGCGCGCCGATATTGACCACTGCCATGGCAAAAATTGCCGCATCAGAAAAATCAATAACCGGTCCAAGACTGGCCGCGGCACCAATGACCACAAAGATACAAAAGATGATTTTGAAGACCAGCTCTTTGGTTTTGCCTTCACCAAACAGATAGGTCCAGCCTTTCAAGCCGTAGTAAGACCAGCTGATCATGGTGGAAAAGGCAAATAATACCACAGCGATCGCCAGCACATACGGGAACCAGCTAACTGCCGAACCAAAGGCTGCAGAGGTCAACGCAACGCCAGATGTACCACCTTCGGTAAGAATTTTACCGTTTTCAACCAGGTACAAACCAGTTGCCGGATCAATTTTCAGTTGCCCGGTAATAATAATGACCAAAGCAGTCATCGTACAAATTATCACTGTATCGATGAACGGTTCGAGCAACGACACCAGGCCTTCAGTAATTGGTTCCTTGGTTCTCACCGCCGAGTGAGCAATGGCTGCAGAACCAACTCCGGCCTCGTTTGAAAACGCTGCCCGTTTGAAGCCCTGGATTAGAGCGCCGACGAAACCACCGGCAACGCCAAGACCGGTAAAAGCTCCGTCAAATATCTGCCCAAATGCCCAGCCGATTTTGTCATAATTCATCAACAAAATTACCAACGCTGCACCAACATACAAAATCGCCATGAAAGGAACGATTTTTTCTGTCACCTTGGCGATTGATTTAATGCCGCCAACGATCACGGCAAAGACAATGGTTGCAAAGACCAGACCGGTAATCCAGCCTGGATAATCACCGACAATGCCACTGATTTGAGCATGGGCCTGATTGGCTTGAAACATGTTGCCGCCGCCAATAGCGCCAAGGATAAGGAAAATGGAAAACAGCACCGCAAAGAACTTACCACCTGGTATGCCACGTTCGGCAAAACCTTTTGATATGTAATACATCGGGCCGCCCGAAACGGTTCCATCAGGATATTCGTTTCGGTATTTCACCCCCAGAGTACATTCGGTAAATTTCGACGCCATGCCCATCAGACCGGCAAGGATCATCCAGAATGTTGCACCGGGACCGCCAATGCCGATAGCAACCGCCACACCGGCGATATTACCAAGGCCGACGGTTCCTGAAAGCGCTGTTGCCAGGGCTTGAAAGTGGCTCACTTCACCAGCATCTTCGGGGTCGGAATAGTCCCCCCTTACCAGCTCAATCGAGTGCCGGATGGCACGAAATTGAATGAAACCGAAATAGAGCGTGAAAACCGTGGCGCCAACCACCAGCCACATCACGATCCATGGAAAGGATGTTCCGGGAAAAGGCGCAAAAATCAGGTTTACAAACCAGCCGGTTGCAGAACTGAAAATGGCATTGACTTGTGCATCTATCCCACTGGATTCCTGGGCAAAAGCTGTTGTAGTTGCCACCACCAAAGCGATCAGCGACAAGATTGCTAATTTAAAATTTTTCATTGTTTTCCCTCACCCCACTACCGTAACTGGAACACTGGCGTTCATCACCAGGTTTGCTGTAACCGAACCAAACAACCGTTGGGCAAAGCCGCCCTCCGATGACCGCGCAACAATAATCTGGCTAGCGCCTTTTTCTTTCGCTACAGCATCAAGAATTTCAGCTACATCGCCATGTCTAACCCGACCGCTGGCTGAAAATCCTTCTTTTTTCAGTGCGGCCAATGCCGGTTCGATAACCCGCGACATTGCGGTTGCGATTTCTTCTTCACGCCGTTTGTGACGGGTTTCGTTTTCCTCTGCAGTTTGAAAAGAAAATGGTGACCATTCGATCACATAGATCAACTCTATAGTGCTATCTCCGATCAACCCCGCCAAATGTTTGGCATGGGCCAGGGCACGCTCCCCAGAGCCACCTCCGTCCAAACCGACAATCAAATTTTCTGCCATTTCGTCCTCCTCCTATGGTTCTATACCTTAGTAGTAGAGACCAACTGTAGAGAAGTTGCAACTGAAATTCCAAATCCATTACGACAGTTTACTTAAATGTACTTAATTCCAGATACCATCCATTACACTGCGTCGAAGCTGCCCTCATCAGTAGATGATGAGCCATACAAACCGCTCAAAATCGGTTATCAATAATAGCCTGCATTACATAATTAACACCCAAAAGACGATAACATCTGGATGCACGGAATCGAGAGCAATGCGGTAAAATACAAATATATAATAATACCTGCTGAGTATGGGCTTTCAGGTAATAAAGGCGGTTGAAACCTTTTCATACTTCTGTAAACTGCAACCATATGCAAATTACCCCTGTAATCCTGTCCAGCGGTTCTGGAACAAGGCTTTGACAATTTGCATCAGTTTGGCAAATCTCTGATTATTCCGGAAAGAGCGTGCGGGCGTTTTCGTAAGCTATTTTTCGGGCCACCTTGTCCGGCAGTTCCCCCAGCCATTCGCGGTGTTGATCGATCAGGTATTTGTAGATGCTCCAGCGGTCGTTTTCCCAGGTGTCAGAACCAACGGTAAAGCGGTTGGCGTGGCGGATCAGCAGTTCTTTCCATTCCGGCTCCACATCATCGGCCCCCATAATATGTTCAGCCCGGTAGGACAACTCTGCCGACAGATTTGGGTATTGATCGAGCATGCGGGCAATCACTTCAGGAGGTTCGTCAAACCCGGCATGGGCCCACAGGACTTTCAATCCCGGCCGTTTTTTAAAGAGCGCCTCGATTACGCGGGAGCCGGTGTGCAAATGCATCACCAGTTTGTGCTCGGCCGCCAGATCAAAATATTGCGACATCTGCGGTGTTTCCAGGTCTTGTGCAAACCACAGGATGACTTCGCCAAAAGCCTTGTGGCGCAGGGTTTTCAGCCGGGTTTTGCTATAGGCCACCATTTCCTGACTTTTGTACCATCTGACTTTTTCAGAAGGCGTGCTGTAGGGTCGCAACCCTGGCACAAATCGCTGCGGCGCGATGGCCAAAAGGTTAGCTGTTCCACTATCGGGTGTTGATGAAACCAGCGCTGATTTCACGTTGGCCTGATCCATTTTTCCCAACACATCTTTGGGCGAATAAACCGGCCAGGCCTGTTTGGAATAATGTAAATGGGTGTCAAAAACCGGACCCTTGTAATTGCCATCCTTAGCGATTGCCAAAGGCAGGGATGCAACGACAAACAAAACAATAGTCAGGATTACGGTACGCATAGTTGTATTTAGCACAGTTGCCGACACAAGGCCAACCCGTGCCGGAAGAAGATAAACATTCAGAAATGATAGAAAATCTTACTCAGGGAAAGATCTGCCGGGAGGGTGTTACCCAATATCTCAAAAAAACTCGCATATTATCTGGTATAAAAAAAGTATCCGTCGGAATAAAACGCCGCCAAATGGTGATTTTTTGCTAAATGTTAGAGTATTTTTCTACTTCGTTGAGTAAAACCCAACAAGTAGAAAAGATGGTTGAAACACATCAATACATCTGTAAACTGCAACCATATGCAAATTACTCCTGTAATCCTGTCCGGTGGCTCGGGAACAAGACTTTGGCCGCTGTCGCGTGAATCTTATCCCAAACAATTCCTGCAGATTTTTGACGGGCTCAGTCTGTTTCAGCGCACCTGCGACAGGGTCAACAAAAACCTGTTTGCCCCTCCCCTTGTTCTTGCCAATCACGCGCACCGGTTTTTGGTACAGGAGCAGCTGGAACAATTGAAAACCACCCATTCGGGCATTATTATTGAACCGAATTTGCGCAACACCGCACCTGCAGCCCTTGTCTCCGCCCTCTTTGCCGCTGAGCGCGATGAAAACGCACTGCTTCTTATTCTGCCTTCGGATCATTACATCACTGATCATGCCGCATTTATCGATGTTGTTCGAAAGGCCATTCCCGCCGCACAAAGCGGGGCAATCGTCACCTTTGGCATCGCGCCGGACAGCCCTCATACCGGCTATGGTTATATCAAGGTCAAAGAGGCCGCCGGATGCCTGCTGGATGTCGAAAAATTTGTCGAAAAACCTGACCGAAAAACCGCAAAATCATATCTTGAACAAGGAAAACATCTTTGGAACGCGGGTATTTTTCTGGTATCCGCCAAAACACTCATCGCTAATTTTGAACACCACGCACCTGACCTGCTCGATCCCTGCCGCAGGGCCTTGAGAGATGCCCGCAACGATCTTGATTTCCTGGTTTTGGATGAACATGCCTATCAGGCCTGCCGTTCGGCTTCCCTTGATCGCGCCATCATGGAAAAGTCCGAAAATATCTCCTGCATCCCCTTTGACCTCAACTGGAACGACATGGGCTCGTGGCAGGCGATGGCAGATTTGATGGAGAAAAGCCCTGATGGCAATGCCACCCGTGGCAATGTTGTGCTTGAGGAGGCAACAAACAATCTGGTCTACAGCCAAGGCCCGCTGGTGGCTGTATCCGGGCTTGACAACATCGTCGTCGTTGCCACCGGAGATTCAGTTCTGGTGATTGCAAAAGACAAAGTTGAAAGTGTCAAACAGATTGTTAATCAGATCAGGAACAACGGCGGACGCCAGACCCTCACCCACAATCGCGTCTACCGCCCGTGGGGCTGGTATGAACGCTTGAGCGAAGGCGAGCGTTTTCAGGTGAAATCCCTGATGGTCAAGCCGGGCAAAAAACTTTCCCTGCAAAAACACGTTCATCGCTCGGAACACTGGGTCGTCGTCAAAGGCACGGTTGAGGTCAGGCTTGGAGAAAAAATCAGTGTGCTGAGTGAAAACCAGTCGACATTCATCCCTCAAGGCTCTGTGCACCGTCTGCACAATCCCGGTAAATTCCCCGCCTATCTGATTGAAGTGCAATCGGGTGATTATCTCGGCGAAGACGATATAGAGCGCATTGAAGATGACTTCAACAGGTTGGAAGTTGAATAGATTGAAAACCGCTGATTGGCGGTGATTGTCACCGAAACTGTCGCAGCCAAAAAATTAATCCCTTGACGAATGTGAAACATTGACACCACATTATTGCTAAAAACCAAAGCAAAAGTGGATGCCCGATGGACCAGCCAACGCCTCACAAACCAAATCGATGGAGACGGTTTTCCCAATGGGATGAGCGGTCTTTGAGGCTGGATAATTTCGCTGCTGATGATCCCGAAAACGGCTTTTCGGCGATGAACGGTGCTAACGACCCACAACCCGGCGTTGAGGTTGAGGACGGGCGCATTGTCGTGATGGATGGGGTCGCTGTTGCTGATTTTGATATGATTGATATGTTCATTGCCCGCCATCACCTTGATGTCGACACCGTGGTGGAAACCATGGGCCTGCCCGCAGCAGAAATTGCCCGCATGCTGGTGGATATGCACGTGCCGCGTACTGATCTGGTAAAACTCGCCCACGGACTCACCCCGGCGAGGCTGGCCGAGGTTGTGGCCCAATTGACGGCGATGGAACTGTCCTTTGCATATTCCAAAATGCGCGCACGCAAAACACCGGGAAACCAAGGCCACGTCACCAATGCCAAGGATGACCCGCTGCAACTGGTGGCTGATGCCGCTACCGCCGTTGCCTTTGGCTTTGATGAAATCGAGACCACCATGCGGGTCTCGCGCAATGCCTGGTCCAACGCCCTTGCCTGTTGTGTTGGTGCCGCTGTCGGGCGCTAGGGCACGCTGTTTCAATGCTCGAGCGAAGAAGCCGAAGAGCTGAAAATCGGCATGGCGGGATTTTCATCTTACGCTGAAACTGTTTCTGTCTACGGCACTGAAAAAGCCTTTATTGATGGCGAT
>CAZVAZ010000140.1:0-6388 GCA_964625235.1 uncultured Hyphomicrobiales bacterium | reverse complement strand
GACCAGTTGAGGCCGTGGACATAAATGCCAAGCGGGTTCTTGCGCAGGGTTTCCACATCACGCGGGGGCTCGATGACGATGGAGAACACCCCGGTCCAGCGGTGGGTGCGGGAAAGCGAGCCATTGAGATAAGTGCGCTCCAGCCATCTGATCTGGAAACTGGTGTCGGAGGCACGAACGACACTGGAGACTTCAACAGCTACCGTGCGTTCACCGACCTTGGAGAAAGGATCGTTTTCGCGGGCAAAATCATTGAGGGTATTGGCGGCACGGGCCGTGGCAAAATCATAGGCTTTGAGCCAGTTCTGCCGCACGATGACCGGATCAATGGAGAGAGATCTCACCTTTTCGATAAACCCTGCCAGATGAAAGGCAATCTGGGCATCCGATGGTTTGTAGTTTTCAATCGCCGGGCCGACCGTGCGAACCGTGCCACCGGTTTCCAGTTCCACCACATAGGGAACGATGGTCGATTTACCCGCCTGCCAGACGACTCCACCGGAGAGACCCAGAGAAAGGGTGAGACAGCCGAAGGCCATCCAGCGCCAGTTTCTTGCCTGAACACGGGCGGCACCCATTCTTGTGTCCCAGACCTGGGCGGCTTTTTGATAGGGTGTCACCGGGACGGGTGTGTCGCCATAACGGTTTCGAGATCGTTTGAAGATCATTTGTGTTGTTCCTTATTGTTATCTATTTGTCGGGATCGAGTTTTGGGCCTTCACCGGCTCCGCCCCGGTCGCCGTCCCGCAATGTGTGGGTGGCAATCATTCCGGCCTCGCGCATGCGCTGGCGCCCTTGAGTTTTATTGTGCATTTGCTTTGCCCATCCCGGTGCTTGAGATTGAGAACCGGCAACAGCGGCACCTCGGCCAGCACTAGAAGCAGACGCGCTGCCTGAAGTTCCCGTGGCGCGGTATCCCTCGGCAGACCCATGGGCATGGGCATCCCTGATCGGAGCACTCATTCGAGACGCAGTATTTGAAGCAGCACGACCAATTGTTGCTTTGGCTGCGCCCGATAGGCCGCCACTCTCGTAACCGGCACTTGCCCGCCCGGTGAGTGAAGCGGCTGATGTAATCGCTGATCCGCCAGCGCGACCGGCTGCACGAATAGAACCCGAGGCAAGTGCACCACCGGCCACACCGGCACCAATCAGCCCGGCAGCTGTTCCTGCGGCTGCACCCGCACCCAGTTGCGGTGCACCAGATACCAGTCCGGCTGCAATTCCGGGAACGAATATGGCCAGTCCGAAGACGGCAATAGCAGCAAGAATGATTGAGGCGGCATGGCGCAGGTCAATTTCACCAGATGGCGGTGTGGCGATGTCGCCGAAGATGGTTGAGCCAATGCCGATAACAATCGCCAGTACCATCAGCTTGATACCTGAGGTGATGATATTGCCAAGCACCCGTTCAGCCAGAAACGATGTCTTGCCAAACAGGGCAAAGGGTACAAGCACGAAGCCTGCCAGCGTCGTCAGCTTGAACTCGATGATGGTAATAAACAATTGCACCGACAGGACGAAGAAAGCCAGAAGCACTATCAGCCAGGCCAGCAGCAATACGACGATGGTGATAAAATTCTCGAAAAAGGAAGTGAAACCGATCAACTCACCCGCCGCCTCAAGCAGTGGCCAGGAGGCAGTAAATCCGGTATCCGCAACAAAGCCCGGTCGCATTAGTTGCTCAGCTCCAAAGGGCGCACCACTTGCTTTGAGACCAAGACCAGCAAAACTCGTGAATACAATGTCAGCCAAAGATGAGAAGTTATTCAACAACAGGGCGAAGAAGCCTATATAAAGGACTTTCTTAATCAGTTGAGCCGGAACATTGTCCTCGCCCATCAGCGCCCAGAACAGACCTGCAAGTACAATGTCGATGCCGATCAGGATCGAAACCAAAAACCCCACATCACCCGACAGCAGGCCAAAGCCTGTCTCGATATAGGTGGAGAATGTCTGGGTGAACTTGTCGATGACATTGAGGTCGTCCATTGGGCATAGCTTTCTTGTTCATGAAAATGATGATTTCCACGGTTGGCAGTTTCTTCATTTGAAAGACCGGGCCGACCCGTTGGGGAGGAACTGGAACAGCCCAGTCAGAACCGCTTGTCAGGCGGTATTCTTAAATTCAACCGCCCGGCGAATAGGCGCGTTTGTCTCCAAGGAAGCCGTTGAAGCGGACACGGGCCTCTTCTTCGGTTACCATGCGGCGTGACCGTTCAAGGGTTTGGGCACGGTACTGGGCGGCAATCATCTGTTGTAGTTGCAAGGATTGTTTGACCCCAAGGGCGGTCAATTCGTTACCCGTCTGGGAGGCTTGTAGATTGCCAACTGATGAGCGCGAACGCGACAACAGGGTTGAGAGAAGATTTGCATCGGTTCCGGTATTCTCTGATACTTTGGCCTGCAGGCTGGCGGCGCGTTTGTAGGCAGAAAGTGTTTCCTGCCAGCGGGCTTTGGCCTGACGCAGAACATCATCGCCGGAGAGTGTGGCGCTGAACTCTTTCGGGAACAGTTGCCGCATCGCCTCATCGGTCTGGCGCACTTTCATAGCGATGGCATTGGCGCTGTCCATCAGGGTTTTGATCTCGCCCAGTGTTCGTGACAGTTCCGGCGAGATCGTGCTGGTCAGACTGGTGAGATTGAGATCCATCTTCAGCAATGTCCGGGCCTCATTGCGCAATTGACTGATCTGTTGATTGACCTCGGTCAGCGAACGAACAGCAGTCAGGATGTTTTGGCGATAGTTCCAGGGATCAAACACGATGTGTCGAGCACCGGCCTGCGGGATTACGGTTGCAGATATGGCAATGGCGAGTGCTATTGCCGATGCTGTTTGTTTGAATCTATTCCGTTTCATTTGGGTTCTCCTTTGATTGTGAAGGGTGCGGTGAGAGTTTCTGTGTTGCTGTCCAGCTGTCGTGTGATTTCCTGGAGGTCATCATTAAGGACATCCAGATGATGGATGTGTTCATCAATGACATCGTCAAAATGGGCGCTGAATTCTGCTTCAAGTTCGGCGCCTAGATCGTTGATTGCTTCGATTGGAGGTTTTCCAAAATCGGCAAGTAGATCAGCAGCCCAATCGAGTTTTCTGACGCGCAGCCATTTGTCGATAAACGGTGCGTTGTCCTCATCAGTGAGAAGCTGATCAATCAGCTTGTGATCCGCAGGTGTGGATGCACCGCAGAGGGCAAGACCTACCGGACCCAGTCCCAGTTCGAACATCCGGTTGCCGCGTTGGGACTGGTAATAATAATCCCGCTTGGGGATCGAATGGGCGATTAGTTCGATTTGGCGTTCATTGAGACCGAAGCGTTCATAGATGGCGCGTGATTGCGGTTCGATGGCCCGATCGTTGGGCAGGAATATCCGGCTGGGGCAGCTTTCGATCAATGCCGGAGCTATCGATGAGCCTTCAATGTCGGCGAGAGATTGCGTGGCAAAGACAACGGCAACATTCTTCTTGCGCAGAGTTTTGAGCCATTCGCGGATGCGTTCGGCAAACAATGGATCATCAAGAAACACCCAGGCCTCATCCAGCACCAGTAATGTTGGGCGGCCATCAAACTGCGCCTCCAACCGATGGAACAGATAAGTGAGTACCGGCAACACCAGCGCCTTGTGATGCATCAGTTCTTCCATTTCAAAATGCTGCACATCTGATAATTTTAGATGATCTTCGGCAGCATCAAGCAGGTGGCCATAGGGACCTTCCAATGTATAAGGCTGCAAGGCCTGGCGCAGGGCGTTTGACTGCAGCAGGACGGATAGACCTGTGAGGGTGCGTTCAACTTTTGGTGCTGAAGCAAGGCTTTGAATGGCCTTCCAGACTGCATCCTTTACGTCGGGTGTGATGCTCACCCCCTCATTGGTCAGCAGGCCACAGAGCCATTGCAGGGCAAAGGCCTGTTCACCGCCCTTGCTGATATTGGCCAGCGGTTGAAACGACAGGCCACCATCAAGGGCCAGATCAAATGTGGTGCCATCCATGGCCAGGACACTTGCTCTTGCCGAACGGCCTTTGTCGAAGAAGAATACCTGCGCATCCTGATATCTGCGAAACTGCAATGCAAGCAGTGCCAACAGAACGGACTTGCCAGAACCTGTAGGTCCGACAATCAGTGTGTGACCGACATCGCCCACATGCAGATCAAGCCGGAACGGTGTGACCCCGCGTGTTCTGGCCATCAGTAATGCGGGCGCGTCCAGATGTTCGTTTCGTGATGGGCCAGCCCAGACGGCTGAGACCGGCATCATGTGGGCAAGATTGAGGGAGTGAACGATTGGCTGGCGGATATTGGCGTAGGGATTGCCGGGCAATGTGCCGAGCCAGGCATCAACGCAATTAAGCGTTTCGTTGATGGTAACAAAACCCTTGCCATTGATGACGCGCTCAACCGAACGAAGTTTTGCCTCAACACCGGAACGGTTCTTGTCCATGACGACAATAGTGCTGGTGACATAGCCGAAACCCACATCATCGGAACCCAGTTCCTGCAACGCCTGATCCGCATCGATCGCCTTGTTATCGGCATCTGTATCAACCAGCACAGATTCCTGATTGAACATCACCTCGCGCAAGATGGCGGTGACCGACTTGCGCTTGGAAAACCACTGGCGGCGCAGTTTGGATAATTCTTTGGTGGCCTGTTGTTTGTCGAGGCTGATCCAGCGGGTTGTCCAGCGATAGGAAAAATCGAGATCGTTCAGCTCATCGAGAATACCCGGCACGGTTATATTGGGAAAACCAAGCACCGTCAGGCAGCGAAGATGTTGATCACCCAGCATTGGTTCCAACCCGCCATTGAAGGCAACATCGGGCAATATGGCATCAAGATAAGTGGGAATATCGGGAACGCGTACTTTATGATGTTTGGTCGAGATGCAACTGTGCAGGTAGGTCAGCGTTTCTTCATCATTGAGCGGCTCAGCTTCATTCAGAATATTACCCAGCAGGTCAATCGCACGATCCGTTTCGGCTATGAAACTATTCAAATGCTTATGGTAATCGGTAGCCCTTGCTGACTTGTCACTGGTCTCATAGAGCAGACCCTCGCGTCTATTCGTTGCTTCCTCCGGTGGCAGAAACAGGAATGTCAGTACATAACGGCTTTCAAAATGCGCGCCTTCTTCCTCAAACATTCCCCGGCGCTCCTGATCAACCAGCCATGAGGCCGGATCAGATAATTGGCTATTCGGGTAATCACGCGAAGGCGTGCGGTTGGCTTCAAAAAACAAAGCCCAACCGGAAGCAAAGCGGCGCAATACATTGTTGATGCGGGCGGTGACGGCGACCAGTTCAGCTTGCGTGGCGCTTTCAAGATCAGGGCCGCGATAGTGAATGGATCGCTGGAAGGAACCATCCTTGTTGAGAATAACACCGGGAGCAACAATCAAGGCCCAGGGAAGATAGTCGGCAAGGCCTGCGGGTTTGTTTCGATATTCAGCAAGGTTCAGCATGCGAGGAACCCCTTGTGCTGCATATGTCGCGAAAGCACTTCCATGAATGCCGGGTCTTTGCGGGTGGCCCAGACGGCAATCATGTGAGCGATAAACCAGATCGCGATACCGGCAATCCATAATTGCAGACCGAGGCCAATGGCTGCGGCCAAAGTGCCATTGATGATAGTGACAGTACGTGGTGCGCCCGCCAGCAGAATGGGTTCGGTTAGTGCACGGTGTAACGGCACTTCGAAGCCTGGAATTGTCGAACTGACAACCATGTCTCTAACCTCCCGCGATCAACGCGCCACCGGCGAAGGAAAAGAACGACAGGAAGAAAGATGTCGCAGCGAAGGCAATCGACAGGCCAAACACGATCTGGATCAGACGACGAAACCCGCCGGACATATCGCCAAAGGCCAGGCTTAATCCCGTCATGATGATGACAATCACTGCAATGATTTTGGCCACAGGGCCTTCGATTGATTCAAGGATTTGCGTGAGCGGTGCTTCCCAGGGCATGCCCGAACCTGCGGCATGAACCGGGACCGCATACAAAACAAAGAATGCAGTAGCTGTTGCACCGTCCGTCAACAGGCGGCGGAGTTTGGATATGTATGGTTTGGAGAGAAGATTCATATTGTTGTTCCTATTGAAAATTGTCAGACTTTGTTGAGGTGAACGGAGGTGAGTGCTTTGAGTTGGTAATCGCTATTGGCATCAAGCCCGGTAACTTCCGAGATCGTGCGCACTTTGCGCGCTGCGCCCCGACCTTCGATGAACACCAGAATGTCGATGGCATCGGCAATCAGTCGGCGGGGCACGGAAATCACCGCTTCCTGGATTAGCTGTTCAAGGCGGTAGAGACTGGCACGGTCTGAATTGGCGTGAATGGTGGTGATGCCGCCGGGATGGCCGGTGTTCCAGGCCTTCAACATGTCGA
>CAZVAZ010000139.1:1808-6404 GCA_964625235.1 uncultured Hyphomicrobiales bacterium | reverse complement strand
CGTAGCGCACATCAGGTTTGTCAATGCCCATGCCAAAGGCGATGGTTGCCGCCATTATCACACCGGGTTCAGTCATGAAAATATCCTGATTAACGCCACGTTCGTTTGCTGCCATACCGGCATGATAGGGCAGGGTGCGGATATTGTTTTTGCTGAGAAATTCGGCACATTCTTCGGTTTTTTTGCGTGACAGGCAATAGATGATGCCGCTTTGATTTTCGCGAGCCTTAACAAAATCAAGCAATTGCTGCTTCCATTGACCGCGCATCTCCACTGCCAGGCGTATGTTGGGCCGGTCAAACCCGGAAAGGAAAACTTCACTATTGTCGCGAAACAATCTGGCCACAATATCGCGGCGCGTGGCATCATCTGCGGTAGCGGTTAAAGCAGCAATTGGTGCCTCGGGAAAAAGCTTTGCCAGGCGGCCCAGGTCTTCATAATCCGGCCGAAATGATGGCCCCCAGCGTGAGATGCAATGGGCCTCATCAATGGCAATCAATTTCACCGGCAGGCGTTGCAGCGCCTGCAACATGCGCTCCGTCATCAATCGTTCCGGTGCCAGATATAAAAACGGCGATTGCCCGGCCGCCACCCGCTTCCAGCTTGCCACATTATCTGCGTAGGAGCGCGATGAATTTATGGTTTCAGCTTCAACCCCGGCAAGCCTCAGGGCTGCAACCTGATCTTCCATCAGCGCCACCAGCGGTGACACCACAATTGTCACCCCGCCATGCATCAAAGTGGGTACCTGAAAACACAATGATTTGCCCGAACCTGTGGGCATCACAGCAAGTGTATCGCGGCCTTCAAGCAGACACGAAATCACCTGTTCCTGATTAGGCCTGAAACTGTCAAAGCCAAAGGTGCTCTTCAGAATTTTCAAAGCATCTGTGATGGATGTGGACATTACCCTTGACCTTTGCGGATATCCTGAATGGCCTGTTCCAGTGCCTGCAAAAAGTCTGATCGGTCTCTTTTGTTAAACGCTTTATTGTAACTTTTTAAATCACTGGTTTCACGCAGATCACTCATCAGATTACGCATTGCCAATGCCATGCCGATGGACGCTTGCGTAAAAGGTTTTCCCGTTGGTCCGATCACCTGAGCATTTTTTTTCAAACATCTGTCGGCCAGCGGGATATCGGCGGTAATGGCGATGTCCTTATCGGTAATATTATCAGCAATCCAGTTGTCGGCCTCATCGGGCCCGTCAGCGACAACCACCTGGCGAATGAGCGGATTACGCTCAATACGCATGCCTGAGTTTGACACCACGTGGACAATAAGGTTATGGCGCTCGGCGACGCGGTAAACTTCAGATTTAACCGGGCAGGCATCGGCATCCACATAGATTTCAGTCACAATTCTGCCCCCAGTTCCTCACGCAGCATTTCAAGTTCGAGCCATTGCTGTTCCAATTTCTCCAGCTTCTGTCGTGCAGCACTTAATCCATCGACGGTCTGTTGAAAACCGGTAGGGTCGCGTCTGAAAAAGTCACCATCATTGAGTTTTTCATCGCCCGTTATAATGGTTGATTCCAACTCGGAAATTCTGCCGGGCAGGGTTTCAAGTGCATGTTTTTCCTTGAACGACAGTTTGCGTTTTGACGCGGGCGAACTGGTTGCAGGAGAAGACTTTGGTTTTGGTGCTGCCCGGGATTTTGCGGACTTGGCGATTTTGCCGCGTTGGCGCACCATATCGCTATAGCCACCGGCATATTCCGTCCATTGACCATCGCCTGCACCATAGATGACAGACGTTACCACCCGGTCGAGAAAGTCACGGTCATGGCTCACCAGAATGACCGTGCCGGTATAATCCGAAAGCATTTCCTGCAACAAATCAAGCGTTTCAAGATCGAGATCATTTGTGGGCTCATCCAGCATCAACAGGTTTGACGGCTTGGCCAGCGCGCGCGCCAGCATCAGGCGGCCACGCTCCCCGCCGGACAGTTTGGAGATGACGGTGCGGGCCTGCTCGGGCTGAAACAGGAAATCTTTCATGTAGCCGATAACATGCTTGGGGCCGTCTGGCAGAATAATCATGTCAGAGCCGCCGCCGGTTAAAGCATCACGCAGGCTGAGGCTGGGATCAAGGCTTTCACGTGCCTGATCAAGTGTGAGCATTTCAACGTTCGTACCAATTTTTGTTGTGCCCGCATCGCACGGTTTCAAACCGGCAATAAGGTTCAATAGCGTGGTTTTACCCGAACCATTGGGCCCGACAATACCTATGCGGTCGCCACGGGTGATCTTGATGGAAAAATCATCGATGATGGTGCGTGTACCGTATGATTTGGACACATTTTTGGCTTCAATAACAATCTTGCCCGATGTCCCGCCTTCGTGGGCGACCATCGCTACATTGGCTTTGACGCGTGATTGTTCCGTCCGCGACTTCATCCGGTCGGCGCGCAAGGTGGCCAGTTCCTTCACCCGCCTGACATTGCGTTTGCGCCGAGCCGTCACTCCGTGAACAATCCAGTGTTCTTCACGCTTGATTTTGCGATCGAGTTTATGGGCGTCAATATCCTCTTGTTCCAGCAACTCATCGCGCCAAGCCTCAAACTGGCCAAAGCCTTGCGCCAGTTGCCGGGTTTTGCCGCGATCTAGCCAGACCGTGCCACGCGACAGGTTTTCCAGAAAACGCCGGTCATGGCTGATCAATATCATCGCCGAGCGCATTTCTTTCAGTTCCGCTTCCAGCCATTCAATCACCGGCAGATCAAGATGGTTGGTAGGCTCATCCAGCAACAGAATATCGGGTGCTGGCGCCATCGCCCGGGCCAGAGCCACCCGGCGGCCTTCACCACCGGAAAGCCGGTCAAGTTCTTCCGTGCCGACAAGGCCAAGCTGTTGCAGCAGATATTGCGCCCGGTAGCTGTCATCACCGGGCGCGAGACCCGCTTCCACATATTCCAGAGTGTTGGGATACCCCGAAAAATCAGGCTCCTGTGGCAGATAGCGGATTGTTGTGCCCGGTTGCACAAAGCGCCTGCCACTGTCAGCCTCAACCAGCCCGGAAACTATTTTCAAAAGCGTTGATTTGCCTGATCCATTGCGCCCGACCAGACACAGGCGTTCGCGTTCAAAAATAGTAAGTTCAGCGCCTTCAAGCAAAGGAGTGCCGCCGAAAGTCAGATGAATATCCTGTAACGTCAATAAAGGTGGAGTCATGCACGCTCGTATATCGCTTCCCACACCAATTGTCACCCGTCATCAAACCAGCAATTGAGGTTCAGGCCACTTAGGGGTTAATGTGACTGAGAACAATTTTTTTAGAAGGCACCACCCATGGGTTTTAAACCGGCATCAGACGCGTTAGCAGAAATTCGGGTCCTTGATTTAACACGGGTAAGATCGGGCCCAACGTGTGTGCGCCAATTGGCAGACTGGGGTGCGGATGTCATTAAAATTGAAGTGCCTGAAGCTCTTGAACCTGACGGTGCCCTTGGTGCTCCGCGCCATACCAGCGATTTCCAGAACCTGCACCGCAATAAGCGTTCGCTTACCTTGAACCTAAAGGAAAGTGACGGGCTTGAAATCCTGATGAAGCTGGTGGAAACAGCCGATGTTGTGGTCGAAAATTTCAGACCCGATGTCAAACACCGCCTCGGGCTGGATTATGAGGCGCTGGTTGCGCGAAATCCTCGAATAATCCTCGGCAGCATATCGGGTTTCGGCCAAACCGGACCTTACGCCAATCGCCCCGGATTTGATCAGATAGCCCAGGGAATGGGCGGGTTGATGTCAATTACCGGCGCACCCGGTGACGGGCCGATGCGCGTCGGCATCCCGGTTGCTGATCTATGCGCCGGTCTGTTTTGCGCCATGGGGATACTTACCGCCCTGCTTGAACGCCATACGTCTGGCAAGGGTCAGTGGGTGCAATCCTCTTTGCTTGAAGCCCAGGTGTTTATGCTGGATTTTCAGGCCGCACGCTATGTGATGAGTGGTGAAATCCCTCAACAGGCTGGCAATAATCACCCCACCTCCATCCCTACCGGGGTGTTTGTCACCAGCAACGGTCACATCAATATAGCAGTTGCCGGTGAAGCGATCTGGCAACGGTTTTGCAAAATCATGGATAAACAAAGCTGGGCGCAGGATGCGCGATTTATCGACAGTCCCAAACGATCCGAAAACCGCGATCAGCTCAATCAGGAAATCGCCGCAGTGATTTCGACAAAAACCAGCGACCACTGGGTTGAGTTGTTCTCTCAAGCCGGAATTCCCGCCGGTCCTATTTATGACATGGCGGGCGTTTTTTCCGATCCTCAGGTCGAACACCTTGGAATAGCCAAAGACATTTCAACCCATGCATTCGGTCAGACCGAAATGATAGCCCAACCGGTGCAACTATCCCGCACCCCCAGTGATTTCGTCACCGGCCCGCCCGAGCGCGGCGAACAAACGGATGAGATACTGGCAGAACTGGGAATGACTGAAGATCAGATAAACGATTTTAGAAACCGCAATGTAATTTAGGAGACAGATTTGACTATGAAAAAAATTCTTTCGAGAAAAACCGGTGCAATCGGTTATTTGACGTTCAACAACCCTGAGCGCCACAATGCGGTCTCTCTGGAAATGTGGG
>CAZVAZ010000139.1:0-1708 GCA_964625235.1 uncultured Hyphomicrobiales bacterium | reverse complement strand
TATTTGACGTTCAACAACCCTGAGCGCCACAATGCGGTCTCTCTGGAAATGTGGGATGGAGTGGAAGCGGTTCTTCAGCAATTTGTTGACGATGACGACATTCGTGTCATTGTCATTACCGGTGCTGGCGGCAAGGCCTTTGTTTCCGGTGCCGATATTTCCAAATTCGATAAAGAGCGCGGCAGTCATGAAGCTGTCCTCCACTACAATGCCCGCGTGAAAGAGGTCTACGATTATATAGCCGCTGTTCCCAAGCCGACAATCGCCATGATCAACGGCTATTGTCTCGGTGGTGGCATTGCTTTGGCCCTGTGTTGCGATTTGCGCTTTTGTTCCGACAGGTCAAAATTTGGCCTGCCCGCTGCCAAGCTCGGTCTGGGATATCCCTATTATGGTCTCAAACGTCTGGTCGAAGCCGTTGGTGCAGGTGTCGCCTGTGACATAACTTTTACCGGGCGCATTCTTGATAGCAGCGAAGCGATCAAAACCGGGATCGTACAAAAAGTGATGGCGGCGGAAGAACTGGAAGAATTCGTCGCCGATTACGCCGGAACAATAGCCGCCAATGCCCCGCTCACGGTTAAATCGATGAAATTCATTATTTCAACCATTGGTCTCGACGAATGCGATCGCGATCTTGAAAAATGCCAGCAACTGGTTGATGCAGCCTTTGCATCGCAAGACTACATAGAAGGCAGAACCGCTTTTTTAGAAAAGCGGCCACCACAGTTCAAAGGACGTTAAATTACAATTTGAATTTTTCAATCACCATATCGGCGAGTTCTTCCGCCGATTTATCAGCACCGGGAAGGCATAGATCTGGATCTTCCGGTGCTTCAAAGGGTGAACTTATACCTGTAAAATTGGCCAGATCACCGCTGCGCGCCTTGGCATAAAGACCTTTGGGATCACGCGCTTCACAAATCTCCAGCGGGGTGTCGACAAAGACTTCGTGGAAATCAAGATCCCCGGCGATTTCACGCGCCAGTTTGCGTTCACGTATAAATGGTGAAATGAAGGAGGCGAGAACCACCAGCCCGGCATCGGCCATCAATCGGGCAACCTCGGCGACGCGGCGAATATTCTCAACCCGGTCGGCATCGGTAAAGCCTAAGTCCCGGTTGAGGCCGTGGCGTACATTATCACCATCAAGAATATACGTATGCACACCCCTGGCGATGAGTTTGCGGTCAATGACATCGACAATGGCCGATTTGCCGGAAGCTGACAGTCCGACGAACCAAAGAATTTTCGGCACCTGCCCCTTCATGCCGGCGCGAACGCTGGCGTCGGTTTCAAACGACTGCCACGACAGATTGTCGGCCCGGCGCAGGCTGAAATCAATCATCCCGGCACCAACCGTGGCTTTGGTTAGTCGATCAATCAGGATGAAGGAACCCGTCGTCCGGTTGTCGTTGTAGGCATCAAAGAAAATCGGTTTTGAGGTGGAAAAATTACAGCTGGCAATTTCGTTTATGTCGACCACGCGCGCGGCCAGATGCTCCAGTGTGTTGACGTTTATAACGTGCCTGATATCGGTGATCTGTACATTGCAGACCTGGGTTCCGATTTTGAGTTGATAGGATCGCCCGATCAACAAAGCCTCGTCATGCAGCCAGATAAGCCTGGCCTGAAACTGGTCACTGCTGTGCGGCAGGTCTCCCGGGCTCGCCAGCATGTCCCCACGGCTGATGTCAATATCATCTTC
>CAZVAZ010000138.1:0-6435 GCA_964625235.1 uncultured Hyphomicrobiales bacterium | reverse complement strand
AACCCTAACAAAAATATAACTACCTGAAATACGTCAACAAAGCGTCTACAAGCGGTCCCAGTTTAGATCCCTTGGACCCTTTGATCATCACCACATCGCCAGGCTGAACAGCTGCAATGAGTTCTTTTTCCAGACTGATTGCATCGCGTGCATAGGCACCCTTGAGCCTTGCGGGAACATCGTCCCATAAAAACCTCATATCGCTACCTGCTGCAAAAATCTGATCCACCTTGGCATCGAGAAGAGGTTGCAGCAGATCACGGTGTGCATCTTTTGAAATTTCACCCAGCTCAAGCATATCGCCAATAACGGCTATTCTACGACCGTTGCCATGTGGTCCGGCACTGGCCAGCGTGGCAAGTGCCGCGCGCATGGACGTGGGATTGGCATTGAATGTTTCATCTATCAAAACAGCCGAATTTTCTCCAACTTTCAAGCAATGCTGCGCCCCGCGCCCCGCCGGTGCCACCCAGTCCTGCAAAGCAGCAGCGGCCAACTTCACATTACCGCCAGCTTCTTTAACCGCCGCCAGTACACTGAGGGAATTAAAAACCAGATGCTTGCCCGGTGCACCGATGTCATATGTTATCGATTGGCCCATTAAATTCACCAGAGCGCGGGATTTATCCCTGTAAAGATCACAATTCACCAGCCGCACCATCGCGTCTTTATGTTCACCAACGCTTAAAATTTTCGCAGCACCAGCTTGGCGCGCTGCGTCAGCCAGGTAATCAAAATATTGATTATCCCGGTTTAAAATGGCGGTGCCACCGGCTTCAAGTCCGTCAAAAATTTCCGCCTTGGCTTTGGCAATCTCATCGACAGAAGAAAAATACATCAGATGTACCGGGGCCACATTGGTGATGATGGCAATATGCGGGCGCACCATTTTGACCAGAGGTGTAATTTCATTGGCGTGGTTCATGCCGATTTCAAAAATACCAAAATCGCTTTTGCGCGGCCACCGCGCCAAAGTCAGCGGCACCCCCCAGTGATTGTTGAACGAGGCAACAGCGGCATGAACCACGCCGCTTTTTGCCAGCGCCAGACGCAAGGCTTCCTTGGTACCGGTTTTGCCGACACTGCCGGTAATCGCAATTACCTTTGCATCACTTCTCGCCCGCGCCGCTATGCCCAGCTTGTTGAGAGCTTCCAGAGTGTCATCAACCCGCAGCAGCTTTTCAGGCTCAACGCCCTCAACCGGTCTGGAAACCACGGCAGCATGCGCTCCTTGAGCGAGTGCATTTTCAACATAATCATGACCATCGAGTTGATCGCCCAGAATGGCAAAAAACAGATCGTGTTTCTGCACTGTACGGCTATCAATTGAAATGCCACGAATTGCGCCCTCAGGCACGCTGGAGCCTTGCACTTCTATGGCTGAAATGACGTCCGAAACCTGCCAGAGATCATCCGGTTTCACGATTATCTTTCCTCAATGAGGCAGTTTTCAACCACATCATGATCACTAAATGGCAGCACTCGATCACCTACGATTTGTCCCACCTCGTGCCCCTTACCGGCCACCAGCAGAATATCACCTTGCTTCAATTGCTCAATGCCATAGGCTATCGCAGCGCCTCTGTCACCAATTTCCATGGCTCCCGGTGCAGCATCAAGGATTTCACGGCGGATCCCGGCGGGGTCTTCAGTTCGTGGGTTATCATCGGTAATAATTGCCAGATCAGCGTATTCGATCGCAATTTTGCCCATTTGCGGACGTTTGCCCTTGTCTCTATCGCCCCCGGCGCCGACCACGACAATCAGCTTCGATGTCACATAAGGCCGCAAGGTTGTCAGCGCCACCTTAAGAGATTCCGGGGTATGGGAGTAATCCACAAAAATTGCAGCCCCGGTGTCATGATGGCCAACAAGATCAAGACGGCCTTTTGCTCCTTCAAGGTATTGAAGCAGGGGCAAAACCTCTTTTGCCGTGTATCCGGTAGCCATCACCAGGCCCGCTGCACACAGCGCATTGGAGACCTGAAAATCACCGGCCAGCGGAAAATCCAGTTCAAATTCCCGGCCTTCAGCGCCAACTGTAATTTTTTGCCCATAGCCATCGCGGTGGTGCGCTATCAGTTTCAAATCAACACCAGCATCACCGAAGGTCATAAGTTTGAGATTGCGCTGTCTGGCAATGTCTGTCACGCGAGCGCCATCCTCGCTGTCGGCATTGACAACCACACACCCATCCGCTGGAAGAATGTCGGAAAACAGTTTGAGTTTTTCGCCGAGATACTCTTCAAAATCTGCATGATAATCGAGATGATCGCGACTGAGATTGGTAAAGGCGGCAGCTTTGATCCTCACACCGTCAACGCGGCTTTGCGCAAGCCCGTGGCTTGAGGCTTCAAACGCCAGGTGCTCAATGCCTTCTTCGGCCACCTGGTTGAGCATTCTATGCAGGCTGACCGGCTCAGGCGTTGTATGTTCCAGCGTAATTGTACGCGCTGGCATCACCAGACCAACTGTTCCCAGGCTGGCCGATTTCAAACCCAGTTGCGTCCAGATCTGGCGCACGAATGCAGCAACCGAAGTTTTGCCGTTGGTACCGGTAACAGCGACAATGGTTTCAGGCTGGCGTTTATAGAATCGGGCTGCCATCTTCGCCAGCATTGAGCGCGGATTATCAACCCGCAGGACCGGCACACCCCAGTCAGTGGCATTATCAGGACCCCTGGACATCAAAACGGCCGCCGCACCGCGACTTATTGCATCTGGTATAAATTTGGCACCGTCAAACTGCACCCCCGGCAAGGCTGCAAATAAAAACCCGGGGCTCACTTCACGACTGTCAGCTGTTAATCCTGAAATATCCAGAGTTACCCGGTCTTCTGACACCTTCAATCCGGGACCAGCGAGTGCGGCAAGCTCCATAATACTTTTCGCCTCAATAAGATACCATAACCGGATCACCAAAAGGATTGAGTTGCTCACCGCGTGGCAGCACACCCAGCATAGGAGCAATCCGCCTGATGATTTTAGCCGTTGTCGGCGCAGCATTCCACCCCGCGGTTGCAAAACCGAAGGTTTCCTTTGTCGCTTTTGGCTCATCAATCATAACAAGCATCACATATTGCGGTGCATCGGTGGGAAAAGCACTCAAAAACGTATTGAGCAGAAAATCATCATTATATCTGCCATTCACCACCTTTTCCCCCGTGCCGGTTTTTCCGCCAACCAGATAACCGGGTACATCAGCCTTTTTTCCTGTTCCCCGCACAACGTTCAAACGCATAAGTTCGCGCATCTGTCGACTGGTTTTAGGCTTAAGCACCTGTTTGGAAATCTGGAAAGCGGCAACGGATGACCGGCGCAGGAATGTCGGCGTAATCAACCGGCCACCATTCATCAGGGCAGCGGTGGCAGAAACCATTTGAATGGGCGCTATTGACAGGCCATGGCCAAAAGAAATTGTCATGGAATTGACCGGTTTCCATTCCCTCGGCAACAGTGGTTTGCGGTTTTCCGGCAACTCGGTAACCAGACGGTCAAGCAGGCCAAGACGCCGCAAAAACTCCTGATGGCGCTCGATACCCATTTCCAGTGCCATTTTTGCTGCACCGATATTGGACGAAAAAATAAACACTTCAGGAACCGACAACTTGCGCTTCTTGCCCTTGAAATCATTAATTTTAAAACCGCCTACCTTAATCGGTTTTGAGGCATCATAAAGGGTATCCATATCGGCGACACCGCTGTCCAGAACCATCGCCGCTGTAAAGGCTTTGAAGGTCGAACCCAGCTCATAAACCCCGGCAGTATTGCGGTTAAGAGTTTCCTTTTTAACCGTCTGGGTAGGAATATTTGGGTCAAAATCCGGCAATGAAGCCATCGCCACAACTTCACCACTTTGAACGTCAATTACAATTCCGGCGATAGCTATAGCGCTGAATTCTTCTTTGGCTTGGGCCAGTTCATCCGACAGGGCATATTGCACGCGCAAGTCAACAGACAGATAGATCGGCTCAGCCCTGGCATTTTCTTTGGTTTTGGGTTTGCTTTTTCGCACCTTGTCGATATATTTTTCAATTCCCGCAATGCCATTGTTATCAATATCGACGTAGCCCAGTACGTGGGCGGCAGCTCGGCCATTGGGATAGACCCGGCGCGTCTCATCAACAAAATACAGTCCCGGCAACCCCAGATTGTAGATACTGGCCTTTTGCTTTGGCGTAACCTCACGCCTGATCCACACAAACGCCCGTTTGGTGGCGAGTTTTTTGCGCAATGCAGCGGGGTCAACATCGGTCAAAATAGCACCGATGGCATCGGATGCTTCATCGATATCAATGATTTTGCGGGCATCGGCATAAAGCGAGGCGACAGTTATGTCTGTTGCCATCATTTCACCATTGCGATCAAAAATGTCCGGCCGTGGCGGCACCACATTGACAGTCGCTGCAACATTGAGACGACTGGGGTCATCACCCATCATGGAAAGATTGACCAGCCGAACAGCGAGAACGGTAAAAGCGAAGGCAAAAATTCCAAGCACCAGCACAAGGCGCAACAACATGTCGTTTTCACGCGCAGATGCGTGGTCGACCGGCATGTCGCCTACGGAAAATTTCTTTTTCCTGCTGTATTCTGTTTTCACTTCAAACCTGCTTGTTCTGCTTAAATCCGGTCATTTACTGAACCTCAATTGATCCTGCGGCATTTCCGGCAAACCCTCCCAGCCGCTTGTCCTGGACAAAATCTTCAACATCGCGGCGGCGGGCCGGCAGATTGTTGACCGTTACAATCTGGCTGGCATTCAGCGGCATTAATTTGGTATAACGCTCTGCCAGTCGCTTTAACCGCTCAGGTTGATTGAGATGGCTCCATTCAGCCCGTAAGATGGCGATTGTCTCAACTTCTTGACGAATTTCAACCTTAAGGGTTTTGATGCGCCTGATTTCAACCTGGGCATCATACTTGACGGTGTAAAGCACCACCGCAAGCACAACACTCATCATAAATGAGACGATATTGAGGATGCGGATCACAACGAAACCCTCCCCTCAACTGAATACCTGGGAAAGTTCATAGCATCGGCATCATCTGGCCACGGCGCAGCACCGGTGCGCCGGGCTGCACGAAGGCGCGCAGACCGCGCCCGTGGATTAACATCAACCTCGTCATCACCGGGACGCAATGCCTTATGTTTGATTTCCACAAACGATGGCGCATTTTGATTGCCGGCATCCTGGGGCATATGGCGCGAGCCTTGCGGGGTCTTGCCGCAACGCTGGCGCAAGAACCGCTTGACTATGCGGTCTTCAAGAGAATGAAACGATACAACAGCGATATGCCCGCCATGCCCAAGAATGGCTTCGGCTGCAGACAGGCCGTGTGCCAGCTCATCCAACTCGCCGTTGACATAAATGCGCAAAGCCTGAAAAGTTCGGGTTGCGGGATGAATATTTTTTCTGCCCGGTTTTTGATGCACCACACCGGAGATAATTTTCGCCAGTTCGCCGGTACGCAATAAGGGTCGCTCAAGCCGCGCTTCTATAATTGCCCTGGCAATCGCACGTGATTGCCGTTCCTCGCCAAAAATATAGATTAATGCTGCGAGGTCCTTCTGATCAAGGCCATTTACCACGTCCGCTGCACTAATACCTTTAGACGCTGTGCCTTCCATACGCATATCAAGGGGACCATCCATCTGAAATGAAAATCCACGTGTCGCATCATCTATCTGAAACGAAGACACACCCACATCAAAAGTCACGCCATCAACCTGGTTAATTCCAAGTGGCTCAAGCAGGGATTTCATCTGTGAAAAACGACCCTCGACCAAAACCAGCCGGTCCGGGTAATCCGCGAGCAGAGATTTGCCGCGTTCTATCGCGTGTGGATCGCGGTCAATGGCCACAACAGTGCAATTTGCAGCCTCAAGCAGAGCGCGGGCATACCCACCGCCGCCAAAAGTTGCATCCACATATATGCCGTTGTCGTGCGGTTGCAACACATCCAGCACCTGCGACAACATCACCGGAACATGGTCACCGGCTACCGTCACCATTTCCACCACATTGCCCGCATCTGTTTCAAGACCCGCTGGTGCACGTCCTTCTCCACAAAACTCAACTAAATACCTGGGTAATTCTATCGTTAAATTTTCCCGGCTCAGTCGGGGTTTATATTTAAGCAATTATTACCGACTGGTTTTATAGCGGACCACCTGTTAACAGAGCCTTTACTTTTAGCCGTATCCTGGGTGAGTTTGCCGGTTTATTGTGCCTTTTACGCACATTTACGCAAACACGGGCCAAAAACAAAACAGATTGTTAAGCCTTAATTTTAAGTGTCAGTTGGCCTGTAAGCCGGGTTCTGTCCACTGCATTGCAGGTGTATGACCATTCATCTAGGACGTCCATTACTGAGCGCCTCAAGCAACCAACCCGGATAGCGGCCTGGAAACCGGCCTGAACGTAAACGCTC
>CAZVAZ010000137.1:0-6466 GCA_964625235.1 uncultured Hyphomicrobiales bacterium | reverse complement strand
GGTGGCCGTCCGCACGCCGAAACCATTGCTCTGGCACAAGCCGGTGTTGAGGCTCAAGGTGCCACAGCTTACGTGACACTGGAGCCCTGTTGCCACCAAGGCAAAACCGGGCCATGCAGCGAGGCTTTGATCAAAGCTGGTATTTCACGCGTGGTTTGCGCTGTGCTTGATCCCGATGATCGCGTCAGCGGCAAGGGGGTGGCGCAATTGCGCAATCACAATATAGATGTCTCGACTGGTGTCTGTGCTGCGGAAGCAGCAGAAGTGCTGGCGGGGTATTTATCGCGCAAAACCTTGAGCAAGCCAGCGGTTTTGCTGAAACTTGCCATCTCTAAAGATGAAAAACTTGCCACCAATGACCCGAACAAGCGCTGGATTACCGGTGAATTGGCGCGCAATCTTGGTCACCTTATGCGTGCCAGAAGCGATGCTATCGTGGTGGGTGTCGGGACGGTGTTAGAAGATAATCCCGATCTTACCTGTCGCCTGAAGGGGCTTGAGCATCTCTCACCCCTTCGCGTCATAATCGACACCAACCTGAAGACGCCGGTTGATTGCCGGCTGGTTGAAAGCGCCCGACAGGTGCCGGTGATGATTGCCTGCTCGCAAAATGTCGAGATTGAGCAAAGCATGAGGCTGTTTGAAAAAGGCGTCGAGATCATTCCCTGTCGCACAAAGGCAGGGCAAATAGATTTATCCGACCTGTTGATCAGGCTGGCGGATCATGGCATTAACCGGGTGATGTTTGAAGGCGGGGCTAAAATTGCTGAAGCGTTGATTGAAGACAATCTTATTGACGAGCTTGCCATATTCAAAGCGCCGCATAAAATCGGTAAAAGCGGCACACCGGCCTTTGCCGGGGCAACCCTGCACAAGATTGTAAAACGACTGTCATTGCGAAAAAAAGCCCGACTAAAAGTTGGCCGCGACGAACTGTCCCTGTACCACCGGCACGCAAAGGGATAAGGAAATAGGTATGTTTACAGGAATCATTACGGATATGGGTGAAGTTGTGGAGGTCCGGGGAATCGCGGACCGGCACATCAAAATCGCCTGCACCTATGATCGCGATACCATAGATATTGGCGCGTCCATCGCGTGTTCCGGTGTCTGCCTGACGGTGGTTGAAAAAGGGCGTGAGGGTGATCAAAACTGGTTCAAAGTTGATATCTCGGCGCAATCAATCAGTGCTACCACTGCGGGCGCATGGGGTGTGGGCACAATTTTGAACCTGGAGCGGGCCTTGAAAGTCGGTGATGAACTGGGTGGACACATGGTGTCTGGGCACGTGGATGATGTGGCTGAGATTATCGGGCTGGAGACAGTTGGAGAAAGTCAGCGATTTCGGTTTCGGGTGGCAGAGGAATTCTCGCGGCTTATTGCGCAAAAAGGCTCGGTCTGCCTTGAGGGTACGTCATTTACCGTCAATGATGTGTCCGATTGCGAGTTTGACATTAACATTATTCCCCACACTTTGGCGGTGACCACATGGGGCCATAAAAAGATTGGCGATATGGTCAATCTTGAGATAGATGTGATCGCGCGATATGTGGCGCGAATGAATGTGGAGACTGAAACCTGATGCCCGGTGAAAACGCTGCCAAATCCCATGCTGAAAATATTCTGTCACCAATTGAAGAAGTGATTGAGGATGCCCGCAACGGTCGCATGGTTGTGCTGGTGGATGCGGAAGACCGTGAAAATGAGGGAGATCTGGTAATTCCCGCTCAAATGGCGACGCCGGATGTGATTAATTTCATGGCCAAATATGGTCGCGGCCTGATTTGTCTCACACTGGACCGCGAGCGCGCCGAACAGCTGGACCTGGAATTTATGACACCGCGCAATCAATCGCGCCACGAAACCGCGTTCACAATCTCGATTGAAGCGCGCGAAGGCATCTCAACCGGAATTTCCGCCCATGACCGCGCGCTTACGGTTTCAGTGGCGATTGATCCCACCAAAAATCACGACGACATCGTCTCGCCCGGCCACGTTTTTCCCCTGGTGGCCAAAGACGGTGGTGTACTGGTGCGTTCAGGGCATACGGAAGCAGCCTGTGATATTTCCCGTCTGGCCGGGCTTTATCCAGCCGGAGTGATTTGTGAGATTATGAATGATGACGGTTCCATGGCCAGATTGCCTGACCTTGTTCCATTCGCTCAGCATCATGGGCTCAAAATTGGTACAATTGCAGATTTGATTGCCTATCGCCTGCGCTATGACAATCTGGTCACGGTGGTACGGGAACAAACGATAAAAAGTGCGCATGGCGGTGAATTTACCATGAAGATTTACGCCAATACGGCTGATTATACCGAACATGTGGCGCTGGTAAAAGGTGATGTCACGAGCGGCGACCCGGTTTTGGTGCGGATGCATTCGGTCGATTTTTTCAATGATGTGGTGGGCGTTGACCCGACGAAAGATGATTTGATAAAAAACGCCATGAAAATCATCGAAAAAGAGGGGCGTGGTGTTATTGTCCTGTTGCGTGATACGAGTATCACGGCCTTGTCGGACAGCGTCGGTTCGCCGCCATCAGGCGATGAGCCCGCAGCTGCTGAACGGCCGGAAAAACGTCTGGTAGAATATGGCATCGGTGCCCAGATATTGAATGACCTGGGCGTTAGTGACATGATACTCCTGTCAAATACGCCATCACGGCGCATTGTGGGCATTGATGGTTACGGGCTGAGGATTGTCAGCCAGCGTCCCATTGATGAATAATTGAGCAGATAGACTGATGACCCAAAAGCGCGCCCGTATTTTAATCGTGGAAGCTCCTTATTATGCCGAAATAGCCGAAATGCTGGCCGCTGGTGCGATTGCGGAGCTTGAGGCACGCGGCGCTGATTATGAACGTTTCACTGTGCCCGGTGCTCTGGAAATCCCTGCTGTAATCTCGGCTGCCCGTGACAGTTTTGATGGCTTTGTTGCTCTGGGATGTGTTATTCGCGGGGCAACCAGCCATTATGATATTGTTGCCGGTGGTTCCGCCCGCGCTTTGATGGATTTGAGTATTGGCGACAATCTGGCCATCGGCAATGGCATCCTGACCACAGATACGCGGGCGCAAGCCGAAGTTCGAGCTGATCGCGATCAAAAAAACAAAGGACGCGATGCAGTGCAAGCCTGCCTCGCCATTATAGAAGCCAAAATGAAGTTTTCACGTTCATGAGCAAAGTTACCGAAAAATCACCCGCCAAAAAGGCATTAACCCGGGCCAGTGCGCGCTTGAAAGCGGTACAGGCACTTTATCAGATGGAACTTGGTTCTGAAGATGTGGGTGAGGTTATGGCCCAGTTTGTGGGCCAGGGGCTAGCCAATGAACCCGGTCAGGAGTCTATTGCTCAACCTGACTGGCCGTTCTTTGAAAGCCTGGTAACGGGGATTGTCAAAGAACAGCGCCAGTTGGACCCTTTGATTGACGAGCGGCTGGCCAAAGGCTGGACGCTTGTTCGGATTGATGCAACCGTCAGAGCCATTTTGCGTGCCGGGTGTTTTGAACTTCGCGAGCGCAAAGACGTCCCCGCCAAAGTGGTGATCAATGAATACGTGGAAATCGCTCACAGTTTTTTTGCCGGGGAAGAATCCAAATTAATAAACGCTGTGCTGGACAAGCTGGCGCGGCACCTGAGGCCGAAGGAATTTTAAAATGGCTGCGGGCAAACACAGCGGTCTTAATGAACGGGCATTGATCGCCGACATTTTTGCTCCTTTAGCTGCTGATACGCCCGGTGCCTTTAATCTCAAAGATGACGCAGCCTGTCTTGTGCCTCCAGCTGGCAAAGACCTCGTTATTACAACTGATGCAATTGTTGCGGGCGTGCATTTTTTCAGCGACGATGGCGCTGATACAATCGCTGCCAAAGCCTTGCGGGTAAATCTTTCCGACCTTGCAGCTAAAGGGGCTGAACCTTTGGGCTACACCTTGTGCCTTGTTTTGAGTGAGGAGTGCACAATCGAGTGGGTACGCGAATTTGCCAGCGGGTTGCAACGCGATCAACTGACTTATGGAATTTCTCTTTTTGGCGGAGATACGGTTAAGACGCCGGGTCCGCTGAGCATTTCCATAACGGCTTTTGGCACAGTGGAAAAGGGTGCCATGGTTGAGCGCAAAGGTGCGCAAGCCGGCGATATTGTTTACGTTACGGGAACCATTGGCGATGGTGCGTTGGGACTGGAAGTGGCACGCGGTTTATATGGCGGGTTGGGCGATGCACAGAAGGAGTTTTTGCTGCACCGATATCGCTGCCCCGAGCCGCGCTGCGCTCTGGCATCGGCCTTGGTAAAATTCGCCAGCGCTGCCATGGATGTCTCAGACGGCCTGATTGGTGACATGGCCGCGCTTTGTGCTGTTTCAGGGGTAAGTGCAGATATAACCCTGGATGACATTCCCCTGTCACCGGCGGCTCAAAAACTGGTGGCCGGTGATGAAAAACTCCTGCATCAGGCACTCACCGGCGGCGATGATTACGAGATTATCTGCACAATTGCGCCCGAAAATGGCGATGAATTCGAAGCTCTGGCAAGACAATGTGATGTGGGGTTGAGTAGAATTGGTGCTATCACAGAAGGTACACATCGCCCGCGGGTTTTTGATAGCGGTGGCAATCAGGTGACGTTTGTGGTCGAGCGTTATGAACATTGAGGAACGGGTAATCCATGACAGATGATATTCAAACAGTGGCCGAGCAACAACGGGAATACTGGAACTCGCCTGTGGGTGAGAAATGGGTGAACAATCAATCAACGCTGGATTTGATGTTTGTGCCATTGACCGAGATTTTGTTGGAAGAAGCCGGAATAAAAACCGGTGAAAAAATCCTTGATGTCGGTTGTGGCGCAGGAACCACAACACGAACTCTGGCCACCGGGGTGGGTGCCAGCGGGCAGGTGTTGGGTGTTGATATTTCCACCGCATTACTGGCAGCCGCACAGGCACAAAACAATGACGAACATGTGGGTTTTTTCGAAGGAGATGCTGGTTCGGCAACAATGCCGATTGAGGATGTTGACCTCATCTTTTCACGTTTTGGCGTTATGTTTTTTGCTGAGCCCGCCCGGGCGTTTGCTCATATGCGTAAATTGCTTAAACCCGATGGCCGACTTTGCTTTGTCTGCTGGGGGCCGGTTGAGCATAACCCGTGGTTCAGGATTTCACTTGAAGTGATTGCCAAAAGGTTCGGACCACTTGAAGCGGTAAACCCGCGCGCTCCCGGGCCGATGGCTTTTGCCCGGACAGATTATATTCGGGAATTCCTTGGCCGGGCAAAGTTTGACCACATAGACATCGAGACCAGAGAAGTTCAACTGATACGCCGGGAAGAGCCGATAAAAACAGCGGAATTTATGATTGAATTTGGCCCCGGAGCCAGAATTCTGGCAACAATGGATGTGGATGAGCAAACCAGACAGCAACTGATTGAAGAAGTGGCCGAACAGGTAGAGGCATTCAAGGTGGAAGACGGGGTGCAGATACCGGCTAACCTGCATTATGTCCGCGCCACAAATTCCGCATAATTTATCTGAAAAGTTGTTCAGATGGTTGCGTTTGCCATACATGTTTTTTGTAACCTATATCAAACAAGGAAAACTCAGATGAAAATTGTAAAGACAATGATTGTGGCAGTATCGCTGACCGTAGTATCAACAGTCGCATTTGCCGCTGAAAAGCCAACCGAGAATAGCGGGATCAAATCTATCCCGCTCTATCTGCAATCTCTGCAAAAGCAGATTCCGGCTATGGCCGGCTATGTGCTGCGCTCTCGTCGTATCACGCTTGCACCCGGTGGTTCGGTCAAAATGCATTCCCATGCGGACCGTCCGGGGTTCTTATATGTTTTAGAAGGTGAACTCACCGAGTATAACGGTGACAGTGTTAACATTGTGAAACCGGGCGGCTCGTGGACAGAATCGGCAGATACTTTTCACGGGGTGAAAAACAATACAGACAAACCTGCGATTGCAATAGTGATTGATATTGTAAAGGAATAACCCTTCGAACCAGGCTCGTCTTTGCAGATTTCACTCAAAAACACAGGGAAAAGCTGATAATTTTCATAGAAATTAGTGGAAAAATCCCCTGTTTTATGCTGGTTTTTCGAAAGTAAGACCAAAGACATGTGTCTTTTGCAATGCAAACTGTTGCGTTGGGGCTCTAGTTTTGGCATTGTCCGCCCGATTTAGCGGCTATGGGGGCTGCTGGTGAATTGTAAACTGATTTGACTGGGTGTTCCCATGAAATTTGTTATGGGCCGTCCTGAACAACATTTGATGAGATTAAGGATAGTTTTATGACCAATGCGATGTGGCTGATTTTAGTCAGCGGCGCACTGTCGATAGTCTATGGGGCATGGGCCACCAGATCGATAATGGCAGCCAGTCCCGGTAATGAGCGCATGCAGGAAATTGCCAGTGCCATTCAGGAAGGCGCAAGTGCCTATCTAAATCGCCAATATAC
>CAZVAZ010000136.1:0-6501 GCA_964625235.1 uncultured Hyphomicrobiales bacterium | reverse complement strand
TAAAGCCGACTGTCATTTACCCATGATCAGCCACCGTCAAATATTGGCAATCGCTGTGCCGATTGTTATTTCCAACGTGTCCACACCGCTTGTCGGGCTGGTTGATACAGCCGTTATGGGGCGTCTGGATGATGCGGCATATATCGGTGCGATAGCGCTGGGCTCGATGATCCTGACCTTTTTGTTCTGGGGTTTGGGCTTTTTACGCATGAGCACCACAGCTTTAACAGCGCAGGCGCACGGAGCTGGAAACAACGACGAGGTAAGAGCCAGTCTGGGCCGCGCCATGGCAATTGCTCTGGCTGCCGGTGGTGTGTTGATCGTGCTGCAATCACCACTAAATTCGATTGCCTTTGAGCTGGTTGAGGCAACTGACAGAGTGGAAAGCCTGTCATCTGAATATTTTAATATCCGCATTTGGAGCGCACCGGCGGTCCTGGCCAACTATGTTTTGCTGGGCTGGTTTATCGGTCTGGGACAAAGCGGCAAGGCGCTGATGATCCAGCTGTTTTTGAACGGCATCAACCTCATTTTGGATATCTATTTCGTTCTTGGTCTGGGCTATGATGTGGCCGGTGTGGGAGCTGCTTCCGTTATTGCGGAATATTCGGCTTTTGTGCTTGGCGGATGGTTGATGATGCGCGAGTTGCGCCAGCGTCCAGGTGTTTTTGATCTGGCGAAATTACTGGAGCCGGGAAAACTTCGGCGCACAATGGTCATCAACCGCGACATCATGATCCGCACCTTGTGTCTGATCTTTGCTTTTTCATGGTTTACCGCTCAGGCGGCAAAAAGCGGTGATATCATTTTAGCCGCCAATGCCATTTTACTAAACTTCATCACGCTGGCGGCATTTTTTCTCGATGGCTTTGCCGTTGCCGCCGAAACGCTTGTCGGCCAGGCTAAGGGAGCAAAAAACCGGGCAACTTTCAGCCGGGTGGTAAAGCTTTCGACCCTTTGGGCATTTGCCATCAGTATCTTTGTCAGCATGATTTTCTGGTTTACCGGTGATTTTGTCATCAGCTTTTTGACGGTGAATCCCGAGGTTAGAAATTCAGCTTCAATTTACCTGCCATGGGCAGCGGTTGCACCGGTTGTTGCCATCCTCGCCTATCAGCTTGATGGAGTTTACATTGGTGTGACCCGTACTGCCGAGATGCGTAACCTGATGATTCTATGTGTGACACTCTACCTTGGCGCCTGGTGGATGCTGGTGCCGCTTTATGGCAATCACGGCCTGTGGGCAGCGTTGATGCTGTTTTTCATCCTGCGCGGATTAACGCTGGCTGTGCGATACCCGGCTCTGGTACGAGCGACTTTTGTTTGAAGCCGAAATTCCAAAACGATTGCGATATTCACCGGCAGTGAGGCCGGTTGTTGCGCGGAACAACCGACTGAAGGCAGATGCGTCCTGATAACCGACCTTCCAGCTGATTTCGCTGACCGGCATACGCGTGCGCTCAAGCAGGCCGCGGGCTTTTTCGATCCTCAGATTTTGCAGGTAGACATTTGGTGTAAATCCGGTGGCGGCTTTAAAACGCCTGAGAAAAGTTCGGCTGGAAAGATGGGTTCTGGCGGCCATTGTCTCAACGGTGATGTCATTTTCCGCATGGGCTTCAAGCCAATGTTGCAGGGCAAGGATTGCTGGTTCACCATGTGTAAGCCGTGGTATGAAGCTGCGATAATTGCGCTGCTCGCGCCCGCTTGGGTCAACCAGCAGATGGCGGGCGGTGTGTGATACCACTTGAGGGCCAAGCCAGCGATTTACGAGGAAAAACCCGAGGTTGAGCCACGCCATCAACCCGCCTGCGGTGACAATATCATTATCATCAATCAGCAAATGTTCAGCATCTACCCGGGTTAAGGGAAAGGTGTCGCGAAATTCCGCTTCAAGGTCCCAGTGGGTGGTGATGGCGCGGCCCTGCAACAGACCGGCGTGACCAAGCCGGAAGGCTCCGGCGCAGACTGAACACATCAGGGCACCGGCGGCGTGTTGCGCCCGCAACCAGGTATGGATCGCTTTGTGATTTTCGCCGCGCGATTGTTCCAGGCTTGGTGGCAGGATCAACGCATCAAACGTTGTCAAAACCGGCTGGGACATCTCTTGTCTGGAAACCTGTCGTACCGCCAGTTGGCGGCTACCGTGTTGGCGGACGTTGCGATTGGCAATCATGAACAGATCTTCAAGTCCAAGAACGGCGGACATCTGCACGCCGGGATAGGCGATTATGGCGATTGAAGGATTTTTTTCCGATTGTGTCATTTGTCACATATAGCATATTAAATGTCATTTACGCCAGTTTCAATCTTCAACGCCAGCGTCTAGATTTCAGGTCAATGTGAAACAAAAGGAGTCTGAAATGTCCAACACAGCACTTGTTCTTGTCGATATACAAAACGATTATTTTGAAGGTGGCATGTGGCCGGTTGATAAAATGCTCGAAGTATCCTCAAATGCGGCACGCCTGCTTGAGAACGCCCGCACCAAGGGTCATGCGATTTTCCACATTCATCACGAAATTCCCTCAGACGAGGCTCCGTTTTTCCGGCCGGGTTCACCGGGGGCTGAAATTCATTCTTCCGTTGCGCCCAAGGGTGATGAACCGACAATCCTGAAACACCGGCCCAACAGTTTTCAGGACACGTCCCTGCGCGCAGACCTTGAGGCAAAGGGTGTCACCGAGGTTATTGTCTGCGGTGCCATGAGCCAGATGTGTATTGATGCCACTGCGCGTGCAGCGGCTGATTTTGGCTATGAAGTCACCGTGGTTGAAGATGCCTGTGGTGCCAAGGAGCAGGAATTCAATGGACAAGATGTGCCTGCACCGGTTGTGCAGGCAGCCTTCATGGCACCGCTGGCAATGCTTTATGCCCGGGTTATCGACACAGATGCCTATCTTGCGCAGGACGGGTAAAGCTCACAGGATATTGAGAACGCTTTGTGGCGGGCGTCCGATTGCGGCTTTTTCACCGGCGACAACAATCGGGCGCTCCATCAGTTTTGGTGATGCCACCATGGCGGCGATGATGTCATCGTCGCTTTTGGTTTTATCACCGAGGTTGTGCTGCTTGTAAGCGTCTTCACCCTTGCGGGTGATATCGCGGGCGCTCAGGCCCAGTTTTTTGATGATTGATTTCAACTCATCGGCAGAAGGCGGGGTTTTGAGGTAGTCGATGATTTCCAACTCAACACCGCGGTCCTCAAGCAGGGCGAGTGTCTGGCGTGATTTACTGCAACGCGGGTTGTGATATATTTTTACGTTCATATTCTAAACTTTCTCAGGTTTTTCATTCAGCAGCCAGCGGAAAACCAATGTGGCGCATATGGCTGCCAGCAGTTGCACAACAACGAATGCTGTAACATCGCCTGGGTGAATTCCGGCAAACGTGTTGGAAAACCCCCGCGCGATGGTCACTGCCGGATTGGCAAATGATGTCGATGAGGTAAACCAGTAGGCAGCGGTAATATAAAGCCCCACGGCATAGGGAACCGCTTCGGGCCGGGCTTTCAGACAGCCAAGGATAATGCCCACAAGCCCGAAGGTTGCAACAAACTCACCCACCCATTGCCCCGGACCTGTGCGGATGGTGGTTGAGGGGTCAAACAATGGATTGTCAAACATCACATGAGCTATTAAAACGCCTGAAATGCCGCCAAAAATCTGCACCAGAACATAAAGAATGGATTGGCCAGCAGTGATTTCCCTGCGAAGGGCAAAGGCGAGGGTAACGGCGGGATTAAAATGCGCGCCCGATATGGGGCCAAATACCAGGATCAGCACCACCAGAATAGACCCGGTGGGGATGGTGTTGCCAAGCAGGGCAATGGCGACATTTCCACCCGCCAGCCGTTCGGCCATGATGCCGGAGCCTATAACAGTGGCCAGCAGGAAAAACGTTCCCAGCCATTCGGCAAAAAGCCTGCGTTTCATAAGCCTAGCTTTCCTGATTGAATTTCGTCGACCATTCTTCTGCATGTTCGCCGACAGCATCGGCAATGTTTTCATAGCCATCGCGGGCAAGAAGGTCGCTTAACTCCGATATGATCGAGCCAACCAGCCCGACGCCTTCGTATATCAGTCCGGTATAGAGTTGAACCAGAGTGGCCCCGGCGGTGATTTTTGCGTATGCGGTTTGGGCTGAATCAATGCCACCAACACCAATGAGAGGGATTTTACCCGCGCTCAGCACATGGAACCTGGCCAGCACGGCGGTTGATTTTTCAAACAATGGCGTGCCGGAAAGACCGCCGGTTTCACCTGCATTTTCTGCTCCCTGCACACTGTCCCGGGCGATGGTGGTGTTTGAAATAATCGCACCGTCAATTTTACGTTGCAGGCAGATTTCGACGATATCTTTGAGTTCAGCTTCGGTGAGGTCGGGTGCGATTTTTACCAGCACCGGCACGCGGGCGTGTTTTTTGGCGCTTGCGTCACGCTGTTTCAGGACCGCTGCAAGCAGGTGATCGAGTTCATCGCGTTGCTGCAAGCCTCTTAGTCCCGGCGTATTGGGCGATGAAATGTTGACTGTGAAGTAAGAGGCCACCGGCGCAAAGGTTTTGATACCGGCGACGTAATCCAGTGTTTTGTCTGCCGTATCCTTGTTGGCACCGATATTGACCCCGACAATGCCGTTTTGTCCTCGTTGCTGCAGACGGGTGAGTGCAGCCCCGTGGCCGTCATTGTTAAAACCGAGACGATTGATGACACCGCGATTTGATTTGAGCCTGAAAATACGCGGGCGCGGATTGCCCGATTGCGCCTTAGGCGTCAGTGTGCCGACTTCGGCAAACCCCATGCCCAGCCCGAGTATGGCATCAGGCACTTCGGCGTTTTTATCAAAGCCCGCGGCAATACCAACAGGGTTGGCAAACTTCAGGCCGAAAACGGTTTGGGCGAGATTATCGGGCGCTGCCGTTGCAGGTCGGGGATATATCCCGGCTTTGAGTGCCTGAATGGCGAGCCCGTGGGCTGTTTCCGGGTCCAGTGCGGTTAAAAACGGCTGGGCTAAAGAAAACAGCGGATTGGTCATGATCTAATCTTCCAAGGGCGGGAAAATATGTGAGCCATCCTCAGCCACCGGCAGGTCTGTAACCGACTTTGCCGCGCCTACATCAAGTGTCCCATACAGATGGGGGAATAATTCACCGCCGCGCGCAGCTTCCCACTTCAAGTCATCGCCCAGACACTTTGCCTCGATTGCCACCAGAACCAGACCTTTGCGTTCCTTAAAATGCAGCCGGGCAGTCTGCTGCACTTGTGAGGCAGTTGAAAAATGAATAAAGCCATCAAGCAAATCAATGGTAGCGCCTTCAAAGCATTTGGTTTCGCAGGCGATTTCCCACTCTTCTTTCGAGCAGATTTTATAAATCGTTTTTGACGTCACCGTGGCCATTCAACCCCGCTGGAGAAACTACGCACCATCATTAGAGCACTTCTTGTACAGACCACAAGATGCAGGTGAATATCAAACATTGATTTTCGTGTGCAAAAATGCAAAAAAGGTAATAATTCCTATTTTTTGCACCAAAAGACTAAAAAATGACCTTTTACAGGATAAAATTCCGATCTCATGTTAACGCATCGTAAAATCTGGAGTGCTCTCGACGCCCTGGCGCGCCACCACAGCCTGTCGCCTTCCGGTCTCGCCCGCAAGGCTGGACTGGACCCGACCACATTTAACAAATCAAAACGGGTGACACCAAGCGGGCGTTTGCGCTGGCCCAATACGGAAAGCCTGTCGAAGGCGCTTGAAGCGACGGGAGCCAGTCTGGACGAGTTTCTGGCGATTATAAATCAGGTTGACGGTGTCGGCGCGCCGCGGCCATCGCGGTTGTTGCCATTGATCGGATTTGCCCAAGCCGGCAATGGCGGTTATTTTGATGATGGCGGATTTCCGGTTGGCGGTGGCTGGGATGAAGTGTCGTTTCCCGATGTTAACGACGAAAACGCCTATGCGCTGGAAGTTGCCGGTGACAGCATGCTGCCGGTGTTTCGCGATGGCGATACAATAATCGTCTCACCGGGATCAAACGTGCGGCGCGGCGACCGCATTGTCGTGCGCACGCTGGAGGGTGAAGTGCTGGTAAAAGTCCTGTACCGCCAGACCGCCCACACCATCGAGATCATGTCGTTTAATCCAGAGTATGAAAACCGGGTGCTGCAAAATCGGGAAATCGACTGGATCGCACGTATCGTGTGGGCAAGTCAGTAAGATGACGTTCAAGCGCTACTAAGGCTGCAGGCCGCGCGCCGCTTGAGCGCCACTAAAAACTACGCCTCTAAAACCTGCACCACTTAAAATATCACGCAATTCCCTGCCAGTGATCACCTTCAATCCGGTTCACCGCAATAACCGCCTGGGTGCGGCTTTCCACGTCAAGCTTTTGTAATATGGCGGAAACATGGGCTTTGACTGTCGCTTCTGAAACAGTGAGTTCATAGGCTATCTGCTTGTTGAGCAATCCTTCGCCAAGCATCATTAAAACCCGCACCTGCTGGG
>CAZVAZ010000135.1:0-6552 GCA_964625235.1 uncultured Hyphomicrobiales bacterium | reverse complement strand
CAACGCCTGCTCGACGACACCTACAAGGCGGATCAAAATAACGACCTGAGACAGGGCAGCCTGTCAAAACCCAATTCCGATATCCAGACACTGGCCGATAAACAGCAGGCTTTGAGAGACCTGCTTGGTCGAATGATGGAGCAGTTCGACCAAAACGGCTTGGGGCAGCCTTCGGCTCTCAACCGGGCCGGTAAAGCCATGCAAAATGCTGAAGGAGCCTTGCGTGAGGGTGAGCCGGGCCAGGCGGTGGGCAAACAGGGCTCGGCCATCGATCAGTTGCGCCAGGGCGCGCAATCAATGGCCCAGCAGATGGTGGACGGGCTGGCGCAGCGCCAGGGGTTAAACCAGCGCGGCCGAAACAATGGCAAGGGTGAAACCGATCCACTGGGGCGGCCATTGCCAAGCTCGGGGCCGGATTATGGATTGTCCACCAAAATTCCAACCCAGGTGGATATTCAACGCGCCCGCGAGTTGCGAAGAGAGTTGCAAAATCGCATTGGCGAGCCCAACCGGCCCCAGCTGGAACTCGATTACCTCGACCGGCTGTTGCGAAGATTTTAGGAGAGTTTTGAGTTTTTTTCCGGCCACCTGCGCCAAAGGCGTTAGCGTTTGAACGAATACTTACATTCGTCTTACCGGCGCAATGCCTTGTCAGTCGCCGCGGTAATATCTTCCAGCGTAAAGGGTTTGTATAATAATCCGGTAATAATGGCTTCAAGCCCGTAAGCGCGTTCGCGTTGATCGGCATATCCGGTCATCAGCAAAATGGGCATGTCGGGCACTTTTTCAGCAGCTATCAGGGCGAGGGTAATGCCATCCATCACCGGCATTTTTATATCTGAAACCAGAAGATCAAACTTTTGGGTGCCAGACGTGATCAAATGGCAGGCCTCACCGCCATCATGGGCAACAGTGACATGGTGAGCGCTTAATTCCAGTGCCCGGCGCACAAAATCGCGCACCGCATTGTCATCTTCCGCCAATAACACCTGAGCCATATCGATTGCTCAATCCTGAATAAAAAAATCAACGATATGCGCCATATCCTGAATTAGCCTTTGCAAATCTCACAATCAACCCTTGCGCCGCTGGCGGTGGTGAAGCCAGTCGGGTAACAAATTTAACCCGCGCATTGGGGCCGATAGGTTTTTTGTCTACCTTTACGGTCCAATAGTAGAGTTCCTGATCAGTTGCATCCAGCAGGCCAAAACGCACGCGCGGCAAAGTTTTCTGTTCATCGGTAAGATTTACAACTTCGCCCTTGATGGCCAGTATTGGCAGACCGTTTTCAAAATCGCGCGTATAAACCACATTGGCAAAAGACATGCCACGCACATTGACCGGCATGCCCAGTTGTGCGTACAGCCGGGCTGTGCCGGGCAGGGTTTTGACGATACTGTATCGATAGAAAACAGACAGACCTGCAACCACCGCAATAGTTGCCGCCAGGGTTCCCCATCCCGCCAGCGCAGAAGTCATCTGTTTTTTGTATTGCTGACGCCCGGTTTTAATTTCCCGGGCAGCTGAAACCAAACGCTGTGCCTCGGACTTTATATCTTCTTCAATGTCTTCGTCCCGGGCTTCATCAACATTTTCCTCAGGGTCGGCTTCATCACCTGATGCGCTTTTAATCTGGTTGTTTTCAAAGCCCTCGACATCTTCTGGCCGTATATATCCCTGAAACCATACGGTGCTGCAACTTGAGCACTTGACCTTTCTGCCATCGGGTTCAAAATAGGCAGGGTCAACCTCGTAACTTGTTTCGCACTGAGAACAGCTAATTATCATTCAACACCATGATCGCATGCTATAATTCAAATAAAGTAGAGAGAATCACTGAGCGATTTTGCTAATCCAGCCATCAGATAACCCCAATGCTAGTTAAAGTGTGGTTAAACATAATCAAAACAGCCGTACCCCAAGCTAAAAGGTAACAGATTAAGTGATACAATTTGAGAACGTCGGGTTACGTTATGGCATGGGACCGGAAGTCCTGCGAAATGTGAGCTTTCAATTGGCACCGGGATCATTTCACTTCCTCACCGGGTCATCGGGTGCCGGTAAAACATCGCTTCTGCAGCTGTTGTTTTTGGCGCAAAGACCGACGCGCGGCCTGATTTCGATTTTTGGTCAGGATGTGGCAACCCTGCCCCGACACGAGTTACCGGCGATTCGACGGCGTATTGGCGTGGTGTTTCAGGAATTTCGCCTGCTCAACCATCTGACCACATATGAAAATGTCGCCCTGCCTCTGCGCATCCGTGGTGTCAATACCGAAGAATACGAAAATAATGTCATCGAACTGCTGCGCTGGGTGGGGTTGGGCGAACGGTTGAATGCCACCCCTGAAATCCTGTCGGGTGGTGAAAAACAACGTGCCGCCATTGCCCGTGCCGTTGTCGGACGGCCTGCTCTTCTGCTGGCCGATGAGCCTACCGGTAATGTTGACCCGGAACTGGCCCAGCGTCTGCTCAGATTATTTGTTGAACTCAACCGGCTGGGAACAACCATATTAATTGCAACACATGATCGATTGTTGATGAAAGATTTCGGAGCACCTCGGCTGGTTTTAGACAATGGCGAGCTGGAAGTTGTGTCATGAGCGAGGGACTTTCGCAAACCGGTGACAGAAAAGAAATCGCAGCTAAAACCCGTTTTCAAAGCCTGCTGAGCTTCCTTAACCTCAAAAACCTGCCGGGGCTGATTACCGGTTCTTACCAGAGCATTTTGCCGACCCAGACAAAAAGCGGGCGATCCCTCACCATTGTTGTCACCGCCATGTGTTATCTTGCCGTTCTTGCCGTGATTGCAAATATTCTTATTAACGGATCGGTCCAGGCCTGGACTGCCGATGTCGCCAAACAGGTTACCGTGCAGATCAAGCCCGTTGATGGCGAGAATATGAATGTTCAACTTGAAACCGCACTGGCCATACTCAATGCCACCCGTGGCATAGTCTCCACCTCCACATTGAGTAACGAGGAAAGCCTGAAACTGCTTGAGCCGTGGCTTGGCGAAGGATCACTCCTCGCTGATCTGCCGGTTCCGCGTCTCATTTCAGTTGTCATTGACGAAAAAAATCCTCCCAATTTTGAAGGGTTGAGACAACGGCTCACACAAAAGGTCAAAGGGGCCAGCCTGGATACCCATAAACGCTGGCAGGGACAGATTTTGCGCAGTGCAAATGCTCTGAAAATGATCTCCTTAGGAATTCTCACTCTCATTTCGATTACAACGATTGCCATAATTATCTTTGCCACGCGCGCGGCCATGGCCAGCAATGAGGAGGTTATTTCGGTGCTGCATCTTGTCGGTGCCCATGACAATTTTATTGCCGAGGAAGTGCAGTCACGGTTCTTCATTATCGGCCTGAAAGCCGGTCTGATCAGTGTCGTCTGCGGCATATTGACCTATATTTTCCTGGGACTTTTTTTAACCAGCTACTTTGGCGCCGGCGCGGATCAAGCCGGATTTCAGTTTCTTACGGGCCAGACATCCTTAGGGTTTATGGGTTTTCTTTTGCTTTTCACAGTTCCCCTTGCCGCCGTTGTCATTTGCCTGGCAACATCGCGCATTGTGGTGCTGCGGATACTCGCGGGCGTTTTATAACTCAAATCCTGAAACTGTACTGTTCGAAACCAGCCGCAGTGTGGTAGAAGTATAAGAATCAGGACTCACAGGCAGGGTCACAATAGCTATGACTTTGTTGACTAATTTAAAGACACAAACAAAAATCGCCATCAGTGGTGTGATCCTGATTTTTTTGGCCTTTTTTGTCGGCTTTTATCAATTCACCCGGCTCATTCCCCAGCAACAGCCCGTCAATATTGCCAAAGCTGATGCTATTGTTGTACTCACCGGTGGAAAATCCCGCCTCATTGGTGCGGTTAAACTGCTGAATGCGGGAAAGGGTGGCAGGTTACTCATTTCCGGTGTTCACGAAACGACTTCGAGCGAAGCTCTGGCCAGACTGGTGCCGGCACAAAGCAATCTGTTTAAATGCTGCGTTGATCTGGACAAAGCGGCACGTAATACTATTGGCAATGCAGCGGAAACCGCCAGATGGGTAGCCAAAAACAGGTTTAAATCTCTCATTGTCGTCACCAGCAATTATCATATGCCCCGCAGTCTGGTCGAATTTCAGAATGCTCTGCCGCAAATAAACTTAATCGCTTATCCGGTGGTGGTAAATTCAATCCCGGTTTCGCAGTGGTGGACAAATCGCGGTACCGCGCTGTTATTAATGTTTGAGTATGTCAAATACCTTGCCGCTCGAATACGGTTGGCGTCAGGTTTGATCAATTGACAATTTGCAGATGGTGCCCGTGCTTTTAATCCGATCTTTTTGCTTTAATTTAGCGTTTTATCTGGTGCTGGTTATTTTTCTGATCGGCGGTTTGCCGGTGTTTTTACTTCCTCATAAAAGTGCCATAAGGGTGCTGCAGCTTTGGGCTAAAACGAATTTGCTTTTGATGCGGCTGGTGGCCGGGATTTCAATTGAAATTCGCGGCCGTGAACATATTGTTCCGGGAACCTTGCTGGTAGCCTGCAAGCACCAATCCTTGTGGGAAACCTTTGCCTTGCTCACTTTATTTGGTGATCCTGCTGTGGTTTTGAAAAAAGAACTTACTCTTATTCCCCTTTTTGGCTGGTTTGCCCTGAAATTCAATATGGTGACAGTGGACAGAAACGCCGGATATTCAGCCCTTAAACGTATGATACAACAGGCAAAATATGCAAGAGATGAGCGCAGGCAGATCATCATTTTTCCTGAAGGCACCCGAAAAGCACCTGATGCACAAGCCGATTATAAATCAGGGGTGGCAGCTTTATATAAATCTCTCAACATTTCCTGCCTGCCGATTGCACTTAACTCCGGGCTCTACTGGCCCCGGCGCAGCTTTTTACGTCACCCCGGCACAATCATCATCGAAATTCTGCCACCAATTGCTGCAGGCAGTGCACGCGGAGCTTTCATGGCTGAACTGGAAACCACAATCGAGGATGCCACCGCCAGGCTGGTGAATGAGGGCCGGGCGCGTGATTTTAATTGAGAAAATACCGGTTGGTAACCTGTTAACAATTTGTTAATCATAAGCACAAAACATGAACAAAGTTTGACTCAAAGTATAGTTTTCCTTTAGTGTAATTCTTGAAAGTTCACCTGAAGAGTTTCACCCATGGCCAATGATATGTCCTCAATTGACGGCTCCATTTCTCAAACGATCTGGGATATGAAATACCGTTTTAAGCAGCGCGACGGCACTGCCATTGACCAGACAATTGAAGATACCTGGATGCGGGTGGCATCCGCGCTTGCCGGGGCTGAAAAAACCCAGGATCAGGCAACCTGGACGCAGCGCTTTTATGAGGCGTTGAGTGATTACAGATTTTTGCCAGCCGGGCGTATCCTGTCGGGGGCGGGGACAAAGCGGCGCGTTACCCTGTTTAACTGTTTTGTCATGGGCACAATTTCCGATGATATGGCGGGGATATTTGAACACCTCAAACAAGCTGCCCTCACCATGCAGCAGGGTGGTGGTATCGGCTATGATTTTTCAACCCTGCGTCCTCAAGGTGCTGTGGTAAAAGGTGTGGGGGCGGATGCATCAGGCCCGCTAAGCTTCATGGACGTGTGGGACGCCATGTGCCGAACCATTATGTCGGCAGGCTCAAGGCGCGGGGCGATGATGGCCACCATGGCGTGCGATCATCCTGATATTGAAGCGTTTATAGCCGCCAAACACGATGCCAGACGCCTGCGCATGTTTAACCTGTCGGTGCTGGTTACAGATGCCTTCATGGCGGCGGTAAAGGCTGGTGAAGACTGGGATTTGAGCTTTGACGGCAAGGTCTACAAAACCCTTGGTGCGCGCGATTTGTGGGAAAGCATCATGGCGGCGACGTTTGAATATGCCGAGCCCGGGGTGATTTTTATTGACCGCATCAATGAGCGTAACAACCTGTCATATTGCGAGAAAATCAACGCCACCAATCCTTGTGGTGAACAGCCCCTGCCACCTTATGGGGCGTGTCTTTTAGGCTCGATAAATCTGGCGCGGCTGGTTGAAAAACCGTTTGAAGCCGGTGCCGACATCGACGCTGCCGGGCTCGATCAACTGGTAAAAGTTGCCGCGCGCATGATGGATAATGTCATTGATCTATCAAACTTCCCGCTTGAACAGCAAAAAGCCGAAGCCCTGGCCAAACGCCGTATTGGTCTCGGTGTCACCGGGCTGGCTGACGCCCTGATATTCTGCGGGCACACCTATGGCAGCGGGCAGGCTGCAGCCTTATCGAAAAGCTGGATGGCGCAGATCAAGCGCAGTGCGTATAAGGCCAGCATTGAGCTTGCCCGGGAAAAAGGCGGTTTTCCACTCTTTGATGCTGATGCTTATCTTGAATCGGGGCTGGTGCGCGATCTCGATGATGAGATCAGAAGCGACATCAAAAAATACGGTATCCGCAATGCCCTGCTGACATCAATTGCACCCACCGGCACAATTTCGCTGCTGGCGCAAAATGTTTCCAGCGGCATTGAGCCGGTGTTCA
>CAZVAZ010000134.1:0-6577 GCA_964625235.1 uncultured Hyphomicrobiales bacterium | reverse complement strand
ATCTCTGCAAGGTTTTGCGTGAGCGCATAAAGATGCTGGGTAAAATTCAGGCGATGAGCCAGGAAGCCATGTCGTCAGCCGCCATCATCGGTTTTCTGCCCTTTGGTATTATGGGTACGGTGTACCTTACCAGCCCGGATTACATTTCCATATTGTGGACGGACCCCATGGGCCACGTGCTGCTGGCCGGATCGGCCGTGTGGATGCTCACCGGTATTCTGGTTATGAAAAAAATGATCGCCTTCGACTTTTAGTCTCGCTGCGCGCGGGCAACAAAAACAGGTAATTCGAAATGGAATCACTTTCAAATATGCTTTCTGACCCGCAGTTCATGGTCACTATTTTTGTCGCTGTTGCGGTTTTTGCGACGATCCTGACCCTGACCATGCCCTTGTTGTCGACGGACAAGTTGCAGACGCGCATCAAGAATGTATCGACAGAACGCGATCAGTTGCGCAAGGAACTTATGGTGCGGCTTGAGCGCGAAAAATCTCATGGCTCTCTGCGCACAAGCCCAAAAGGTTTTATGAAGCAACTGGTTGAACGATTGAACCTGCGAAAAGCCCTGGAAGGAGAAGGCACCAAGGACATGTTGAAAATGGCCGGCCTGAGAGGTCAGGCACCATTGTTTGCCTTCCTGTTTTTCCGCTTCATCATGCCGTTTGTATTCATGGGCGTGGCCGCCTTCTACCTGTTCTTTGTCAACGACCATGACTTGACGCAAACCTTGCGGATTACCGCCATACTGGGCGCGGGCTTTGCCGGGTTTTATGCACCAAACATATTCATCTCCAATCTGATTGCCCGGCGTCAGGAATCAATTAAACGCGCCTTTCCAGATAGTCTCGATTTGCTGTTGATCTGCGTTGAATCCGGCATGTCAATCGAAGCAGCCTTTGGACGGGTAGGTAATGAAATTGGCGCGCAATCAATTGAAATGGCCGAGGAAATGAGCCTGACCACAGCCGAACTTTCCTACCTGCAGGACCGCGCCCACGCCTACCAGAACCTCGCCACCAGAACCGGATTGCCAGGCGTTAAAGCAGTGGCAACAAGCCTGATGCAGGCAGAACGCTACGGCACCCCGCTGGGCACAGCCTTGCGCGTAATGGCCCAGGAAAACCGCGACATGCGCATGGCCGAAGCCGAAAAAAAAGCCGCAGCCCTGCCACCAAAACTCACAGTCCCCATGATAGCCTTCTTCCTGCCGGTAATTTTCGTCGTGATTTTAGGCCCGGCAATCATCAAGGTGATGGCGATTTAAGGGGGGTTTGAGTGGCAGTTGGGCGGACTCCATCTGGTTGAAATGCACCGGATAAAGGGGAACAATCAAGTGTATCTGACCCCTTTGACCGGCTATATCTAACTAAAACCAACCAACCCGTCATCCCCGGGACAAGCTTGGGGATGACGGGTGTGAGTGGCTAAAATTTGATAAAGCGCGATAGATATTAGTGCCGTCGCACGCCTGGTAAGTCGAGTGATGCTGTTTTTCTGCCGCTGGCTACCGGATTGATTTTTAACGGGCCGTTGGTGGCTGTCTTGCGTTTTACCTTGCGCGGGGTGGATTTCGCAATTCTGGTTTTGTTGGACAGTTTCTGCCAGGTTCCCGGTTGTGACAGCATGGTTTTTATGTAGGCGATATTTACGCTTGTGTCTTCCGCGCTGAGAACTCCGGTTGAGGCTTGTGCGGATTGATCAAACTTGCCACCAAGACCCAGAACAAGGGCAAGATTTCTTTTGACTTTGGGTTGCGCTCCGTCGGCGGTGGCGGCACGACGAAGATAGGTTTCAGCCTTTGTCAAATCGCCCTCCAGTGCATAAGACAGCCCGATATTATTCAAGACCGATGGTTGGTTCGGCTTCAGATTGAGCGCTGATTTATAATGTTTGCGCGCACGCGCATATTGCTGCATTTTATCCAGCGTAATGCCTTGCGCCGAATAAATGCGCCAGTCGGGCTTGCCAAGCGTCTGCGCCCGGTTGAGGTTCTGCATGGCTTGCTTGTATTGGCCTGCCGTCGACAGGGCCTTGCCGAATTCGGCAATAACAGCCTGGTTTTTAGGCGATTTCAAGGCAGCCTGCTGCAATACCTGCACCGCCTTCTGGTTTAATCCCTCAGTCCTTAAACTACGTGCATAGTTGATTGCGATGCCGGGGTTGGTCGGGTTTTTCTGCCATTTTGCTGCCCACATGTTGGACTGTTGCAGAAGTGAGGAGTTTGAGCCGGAACTGCCATTGACATAATTTGCACCACCGTTTGATGCGCTGTCATGAGATTTTCCACCTAGGGCACAGGCACTGGTGGCCTGGGCTAATATAATAACACCAAAGATCGAAATGATGCGTCTGGAGGAGTTAAGGCGGCGCAATACTTGTGGCATGTGTGGTTACCGAATAAACTAATTTAACTGACAGTTTCCTGTATGAATCACTTGTGACAGGGTTCAGTTTGCAGTTTATAGGTCAATAAATCATTAACCATGTATGTTAGGAAATTGTACATTCGTTAGGGATCTGCTTCGAAAGTTCCAAAGCCTGTCTTTGGCGCTAAATCAGATTGGAATCAAATGGGTGCGAACCAGAAAAAACCAGGCAGGATTGCGCAGTTGCGGGCCAGACGCAAGGCCAGGTCATTGCAGCAGCAAGGCATTTTCAGCCGCGCCAAAAACGCGCTCCCCACGTTTTTGGCAGGCCTTGTTATTATTTCCGGACTGGTGGGTGCTTTTGTGCTCTGGCGCAGTCCCTCGGTATTGCCGGTAGCCGAAGAAAAGGTCCGGTTTTTTCAAATAGCCACAGGCTCTGTCGGTGGCACCTATTTTCCTGTGGGCAAGGCCATAGCTACAGTGATCAGCAAGCCGCCGGGTGATGTCAGTTGTGAAAAGGGCGGCAAATGCGGTGTCGACGGCCTCATCGCCATCGCCAAGGCAGCTCCGGGCTCGGTTGCCAATGTACGTGCGGTGAGCGGTGGCACCGTTGAATCAGCTTTTGCCCAGGCTGATATTGTTACCTGGGCTTATGAAGGCAAAGGCCCGTTTGAAAAAGACGGAAAATTGACAAATCTGCGCGTTATCGCCAGCCTCTATCCTGAAGCGGTTCATCTGGTGGTGGCAAAAAGCTCTGGCATTGAGCGCATAGAAGATTTGCGTGGCAAGCGCATTTCCATCGATCGCGTGGGCTCCGGCACCCGCATTGACGCGCTTTTGATCCTCAAGGCCTATGGCATTTCGCAAAAGGACATCATCGCCCACAGCATCGATGCATCCCAGGCATCTGATCTGATCCTGTCAGGCGATCTTGATGCTTATTTCCTGATTGCCGGGACCCCGTCTCTGGTTGTATCTGACCTGGCTGAGCGGTCCAAAATCAATCTTATTCCGATTTCCGGCAGCCTTGCCAATAAACTGAAATCTGAAAACAGATATTTTGTCACCAAAACCATAGCTGCAGGAACCTATGAAGGTCTGGGTGAAATTGAAACCCTGTCGGTACAGGCGTTGTGGATCACTAATGTCAAGACCAACAGGAAACTTGTTCGCAAAATCCTCGCAGCCATGTGGCGCGAAGAAAACAGGAAGATATTCCTCAAAGGCCATGCCAAGATGAAATTGATAACACCGCAAACCGCAACAGAAGGTATCGCCATACCCATTCATCGCGGCGCGCGGGACTATTACATCAAGCAGGGAATTTTGAAGCGTTGAAATCTGCCGGGAGAAAAATACTTGTCTGAAATCTGCGTAAAACTAAAGTCCGAAAAACGGGCTGGCTCCAATCTGTGCCTAATTCACGTTGTCACCTCACAAACGTTCAAACAAAAACAAAAAGAGCTAACCAAAGCCCAGAGAAACTGGCTCAGCGTTGAAGGCTTCAGTGGCAACCCGGGTGAACTCGCTCTGGTTCAAGATGTCACCGGTAAACTTGATTGCGTGCTGTTTGGCTTAACGGCACCGGATCAAGGCAATAAGAGCCTTAACCTGGCCCCGGGCAAACTGGCAACATTATTGCCTGAGGGCCGCTATCGATTCGCTTCGGGAATTAGCAATGAAGCCGATGCAGCTCTGGCCTGGATGCTCAGTGCCTATGATTTCAAACGCTACAGCGGCAAGCCCAAAACCTGGCCGCAGCTTGTTGTCGGCGCAAAGGTCGACCTTGAGGAAATCAAGCGCATTGCCACCGGGGTTAATCTCGCCCGCGATCTCATCAACACGCCCGCCAATGATATGGGGCCGAAACAACTTGAAGCGGCATTGCGCAAACTGGCCAAAACCCATGAAACCAACCTGTCGGTCATTCGCGGCGATAATCTTCTCAAAAAAAATCTGCCCCTGGTCCATGCGGTTGGCCGCGCCAGCGATCAGGCACCGCGCCTGCTGGATATGAAATGGGGCAATGTGCGCGCGCCAAAAGTCACACTGGTGGGAAAAGGCGTGTGTTTCGATACCGGCGGATTGAATATCAAGCCCGGCAATTCCATGGCGCTGATGAAAAAAGACATGGGCGGTGCTGCCAATACAATCGGGTTGGCGGCGATGATAATGGCGGCTGATCTGCCGATACGGTTGCGGCTGATTATACCGGCGGTGGAAAACAACATAGCCGCCAATGCCTATCGGCCCGGCGATGTATTGCCATCGCGCAAGGGTTTGAGCGTTGAGATCGGCAATACCGACGCCGAAGGCCGTCTCGTTCTTGCTGACGCACTGACGCTGGCGGATGAGGAAAAACCCGATTTGCTCATCGACATGGCAACGCTCACCGGGGCGGCACGTGTGGCTCTGGGACCCGACCTGCCGCCGTTTTACAGCGACGATGAAGACCTCGTTGCCGACATTGTGCAAGCTGCAGGAAAAACCGCTGATCCCTTATGGCAAATGCCATTCTGGGATCGTTACGATCAATGGCTCGACAGCAAAATTGCCGATGTCAATCATATCTCCACCGGCGGATTTGCCGGATCATTAACCGCCGCCCTGTTTCTGCGGCGCTTTGTTGAGCAGGCCAAATCTTACGTCCATTTTGATATTTATGGCTGGACACCGGTGAGCTTTCCCGGTGTGCCTTTTGGCGGCGCAGCCCAGGGTATCAGGGCGCTCTATGCAGTTATCAAGAAAAGATATCCCAAAAACTGACACTCCGGCTTGCAGTTTAATCCAATCCATGATTAAAATAATTCGGTACCGAAATAACACTAAAGCGTATTTCGCCAAAGTGGGCATCGGTTTTGCGACAAAGGCACGCGCAACCAGCATGTTAAAGCATGGTGCGCTAATACCAATAAACGCAGCATGATTTAATGTTTGATTTAACGAGGTGAAAATGGGTATTGAGCTATCCCTCTCCAACGCATTATGGCTGTTACACGATATTTCCCAGGATATGGTGCACGACGAGGACAAGGAATTATCACCGCGTCAGTTGACAATTCTCCTCACCGTCTATCTCGAAACGCCACCGCACACGGTGCGAGGTCTGGCCAGAAAACTCAATGTTTCCAAACCTGTGATCACCCGCGCCCTTGATGCCATGAGCGTTGCCGGCTATCTCAAGCGCCGCCGTGACAAGGAAGACTTGCGCAATGTTTTGGTGCAGCGCACCGTGGCAGGCGCTCTTTATCTGGAAAAGCTGGCGGAGATTGTGCAAACCCGAACGGCTGAAATCAGAACCTGAAACAGTCCGGAAAGCAAAGATGGCCAATGATCCAAGATTGACGCCTGCCCGCAGCGATGTGGCCGCCCGGCATCTGCAAAATGTTGTTGCAGCCGAACGCTTTGTATCTGGTGTTGAATATCAGGTGGTTGAAAATGCAGCACCGCTGCGTCAACAACCACGCCCCGATGCACCCTTGCTGACGCAAGCCCTGTTTGGCGAGCGCGTCATGATTTACGATGAAAACGAAGGCTGGGCCTGGGGCCAGCTAAAAAATGATGATTATGTCGGCTATCTGCCGCTTCAGGCCCTGTCGCAAGGTTTAGTCACGCCCACCCATCGCATCGCCATGTTGCGCACATATGTTTACCCTGAGCCCGATATTAAGTCCGTGCCGCTTGATTTATTGTCCATGGGCGCGCACCTGTGTGCTGTGTCCGTGGAAGAAAGGTTCACACAACTGGATACCGGCAGTTTTGTCTGTTCCGACCACATTGCGCTGACCACAGAATTTGACAGTGACTTTGTTGCCGTGGCCGAAACATTCGCAGGTACACCATATCTCTGGGGCGGCAAAACCTCGCTTGGTCTGGATTGTTCCGGCCTTGTGCAGGTGTCATTTGCTGCGTGTGGAAAAACGGTTCTGCGCGACAGTGATATGATGCAGGAACAACTGGGCGAAGAAATTCCGCTGACACCGGAGTTGTCAACCCTCCAGCGCGGTGATCTGGTATTCTGGCAGGGTCATGTGGCAATTATGTGCGATGCCAACACCATCGTTCATTCAAACGGCTATCATATGGCCACGGTAATCGAGCCGTTTAAATCTGCCCGAAAAAGGATTGCCAGCCTCTTTGGTGAGGTGACGGCAATAAAACGCATTCCCACCTGAACCCCTCATCCGTCAGCTGCGCTGCCACCTTCCCCC
>CAZVAZ010000133.1:0-6611 GCA_964625235.1 uncultured Hyphomicrobiales bacterium | reverse complement strand
TTTTGTAATCAAGGCGTTAAGTAATGGCTAAATCCTGGTCTCCGGACAGTTGGCGTGGACTCCCGATCCTTCAGGCTCCACATTATGAAGATCAAACAGCACTGGAAAATGCAGAGGCTGAACTGGCAACTTTCCCCCCGTTGGTATTTGCAGGTGAAGCTCGCAAACTGACTGCGGAATTGGGCGAAGTGGCTAAAGGCAGGGGCTTTTTGCTTCAGGGTGGCGACTGCGCTGAAAGCTTTGCTGAACATCGCCCCGATAACATCCGTGACTTCTTCAAGGTGTTTTTGCAGATGTCGGTGGTGCTGACCTATGCAACAGGCTCTCCGGTGGTCAAGCTTGGCCGCATTGCCGGTCAGTTTGCCAAACCGCGCTCGGCTGACAATGAAACTCTGGGTGACGTTACCTTGCCGAGTTATCGCGGTGATATCATCAATGGCATGGAGTTTGAAGCTCAATCACGCATTCCCGATCCTTCGCGCCAGTTGAAGGCCTACCGGCAATCAGCGGCGACGCTTAATTTGCTGCGGGCGTTTTCGCAAGGCGGCTATGCCGACCTTGAGCATGTGCATCAATGGACCGTGGGATTTCTGGCCGATACACCGGCGGGTGAACATTATGCGGAAATTGCCGACAGGATTTCTGAAGCTTTGGCATTCATGCGCGCCTGCGGGATTACGCCTGAAGCCACGCCGCAATTGCGCCAGACGGATTTTTTCGTCAGTCATGAAGCCCTGCTTTTAGGCTATGAACAGGCACTGACACGGGTCGATTCCACATCAGGAGAATGGTATGCGACTTCCGGTCATTTCATCTGGATTGGCGACAGAACCCGCCAGCACGATCATGCCCACATTGAATTTTGCCGCGGTATCCGCAATCCTTTGGGCATGAAGTGCGGCCCCAGCATGGAAGCTGATGACTTGATACGCCTGATTGATGTTCTCAACCCCGATGATACTCCAGGCCGGTTGACACTGATTGCGCGTTTTGGTGCCGGAGAAGTTGAAAAGCACCTGCCAAAGCTCATCCGTGCAGTTGAACGCGAAGGGCGCACAGTTGTGTGGTCGTGTGATCCGATGCACGGCAATACCATTAAGGCTGCCAACGGCTACAAAACCCGGCCATTCAACCAGATACTTCAGGAAGTCGAAGAATTTTTTGATGTGCATCGCGCCGAAGGCACTCACGCGGGCGGTGTGCACATCGAGATGACCGGGCAGAATGTAACCGAATGTATTGGTGGCTCGAACACCGTCAAGGAAGCTGATCTGTCAGCGCGCTACCACACCCATTGCGACCCGCGCCTCAATGCCGATCAATCACTGGAGCTGGCATTTCTGGTGGCTGAAAAACTGAAAAAAGAGCGCGATCAAAACAACAATGGCGTTGAGAAAAAAGCTGCTGTTATCGGGTTGTGAGAGTTAAATTCAGTCCGTTAATAATGTAAGTGCGATAAAATCAGCCGCACCGTCCCGGCCTTGAGCCAGGACCTTTTAACGTCCAATCAGAATGCCCGCAGGTCCCGGCTCAAGGCCGGGACGGTGCAGCGAGTATTGGCTAATATTGCATTAAAGCAATTTCCTACACACAAGACAGGCTCTAATGCGTTTTGCCTTTCCATTGGCGGTTTTTCTGGTTGACCAGGGGATCGTTGCAAAAATTCCATAAGGCGAGGAAATTTTTGTTCTTGAAGGCTGCATCAATGGTTCCCCAGTAAGGTGAGCCATTTCTGGTTTTGGCGCATTTTTTTTCTGATGATGCCTGCACCCAATACCCCTTGTAGGTGCCGTTCTTTTTGCGATTGAGAAAAAGGTGGGCGGGCTGGCCTTTATAATAATAAAAACCGGCAAGACGTTTGTTGTTGCCCTGAAAGAATATCACAGGCCCATAGTTGGTTATAAAGCGACCAACTTTGGATCCTTGCGCGAATACCTGGCTGGACATGCTGGAAATGGAAAATGCCGAGAAAAACAGCAACAATGTGAGCATTAACAAAGCCCGGTAGCGGAAGGACTTGTGTGTAGTATGGATTATGTCTGGCAATCGCTTGGTCCTTGCATCAAGTTGAAATTTCTTATACGAGCTTTTTATTATCTGGTAAAATGCGGGTACTCCACATGGAAACTTTGACCCTAATATGACACAACAGTTAAAGATTGCTCTGGCACAACTCAACCCCGTAGTTGGCGATATTTCGGGAAACGCACAAAAAATTCGCGATGCCCGGCAGATAGCAGCTCTCGACAATGCTGATATTGTCGTATTTTCGGAGCTTTTTATCTGCGGCTACATGCCCGAAGACCTGGTGTTAAAGCCATCGTTTCAAAAGGCAGCCCTTGCAGCGGTGGAGGCGCTGGCAGTGGAAACCGCAGATGGTGGCCCCGCTTTGCTGGTGGGCCTGCCTTATGTGGAAGATGGCAAGCTCTATAATTCCATTGCTCTGCTGGATAATGGTAAAATTGAAGCCATACGCCACAAGGTCTGCCTGCCCAACTATGGTGTATTTGATGAATTGCGGCTGTTTGAGCCGGGACCGCTGCCGGGACCGGTAAATTTTCGCGGCGTCAGGCTGGGTCTGCCGATTTGCGAAGATATCTGGTTTGAAGACGTTGTTGAATGCCTCGAAGAAACCGCGGCTGAAATTCTGATTGTTGCCAATGGCTCACCGTTTGAGGCTGATAAAGTTGATGCCCGGCTTAACCATGTGGTCGCGCGGGTGACCGAAAGCGGTTTGCCGCTGGTTTACCTCAATCAGGTCGGCGGGCAGGATGAAATCGTTTTTGATGGCGGCTCGTTCGTTCTCAATCAAGACAGAACTTTTGCCCACCAGCTTCCCGGCTTTGAGGAACATATCAGAATTACCGAGTGGCAACGCAACGATGAAGGCTGGGTGTGTGCTACGGGTGAGATTGTTGCTGTGGCAGGTTCAGAGGAAAATCTCTATCGCGCCTGTGTTCTTGGCCTTAAAGACTATGTTGAGAAGAACCGATTTCCCAGTATTGTGCTGGGGTTTTCGGGCGGTATCGACAGTGCGCTGTGTGCGACCATGGCGGTTGATGCTTTTGGTGCCGACAAAGTTCACTGTATCATGCTGCCTTATCAATATACCAGTGATGAAAGCCTTGATGATGCCAGGGCTTGCGCGCAGGCGCTCGGGGTGGCTTATGATATTGTACCCATAAGTGCCGCTGTAGAAGGTGCGTTGACGTCACTTGAACCGTTGTTTGAGGGAACACAGGAAGATGTAACCGAAGAAAACATCCAATCGCGCATTCGCGGCATGATGTTGATGGCGGTATCCAACAAATTTGGCTCGATGGTTGTCACCACCGGCAACAAGTCTGAAGTATCCGTGGGCTATGCCACGCTTTATGGTGATATGAACGGCGGTTTTAATCCGATTAAAGATCTTTATAAAACGCAAGTGTTTGCGTTGGCAAAATTTCGCAACGGGCATTTGCCCGATGGTCTGAAAGGTCCTGCCGGTGTGGTTATTCCGCCAAACATTATCACCAAACCACCAACGGCAGAGTTGCGCGAGGGGCAGGTGGATCAGGACAGTCTGCCGCCTTATGATATTCTTGATGATATTCTGCGCTGTCTGGTGGAAGAGGAAATGCCGGTGGATGAGATTGTCGCGCGCGGTCATGAGGCAGAGGTTGTCAACCGTATTCAACATCTGCTTTATATTGCTGAATACAAGCGGCGTCAGGCGGCCCCGGGTGTCAAGCTTTCGTCTAAAAATTTCGGCCGCGACCGGCGCTATCCCATTACCAATTCTTTCCGCGACAAGGTGTCCAGCCCATGAGTGTCATAACCCGTTTTGCCCCCAGTCCCACCGGCCGCATTCATGTTGGCAATGTGCGCACCGCTTTAATCAACTGGCTGTTTGCCAAACGTTCAGGCGGCAAATTCATGTTGCGGCTGGATGATACGGATGTGCAGCGATCCACCCGGGAATTTGCTGATGGTATCAAACGTGACCTGGAATGGCTCGGGCTCGACCATGATCTATTCGCACGCCAGTCCGACCGGTTTGCGCGATATGATGAGGTGGCTGAAAAATTCAAACAGGAAGGCCGCCTATATGCCTGTTATGAAACTCCCGACGAGCTTGCCAGAAAACGAAAACGCCAGCTTTCGCGCGGGGCTCCGCCGATCTATGACCGCACCGGTCTGAATTTGAGTGATGCGCAGAAGAAATCCCTGGAAGCCGAGGGCCGCAGCCCGCACTGGAGGTTTTTTCTCGAAGACAAGACCATGGCCTGGAACGATCTGGTGCGCGGGCGCCAGACGATTGAGGCCAGTTCACTTTCCGACCCCATCCTCATTCGCGGCGATGGGTCTTACCTCTACACGCTGCCAAGCGTTATTGATGATGTTGATTTTGCCGTCACCCATGTTGTCAGGGGCGAGGACCATGTGGCCAATACGGGCGCACAAATCCAGGTATTTGAAGCGCTGGGAGATCACTTGCCAGAGTTCGGCCATCACAATTTACTGGTGGGAGCTGACGGCGGCAGATTATCCAAACGCATCGGGTCATTGTCAGTCGAGGGTTTGCGGACGAGCGGTCTTGAGCCTTCGTCGGTGACGAGTTTTGTCTCGACCATCGGCACGTCTGATCCTGTTGCTCCTTTTGCTTCGATGGAGGCACTGGCTGACAATTTTGAGTTTGCAAAACTATCGCGTTCTCCTGCCCGGTTTGATGAACGTGAGTTGATTGCTCTCAATGCAAAAAGTCTGCATGAACGGGAGTTTGCACGGGTTAAATCAGATCTGGAATCACTTGATGTGGGTGGCGGTGAAGCTTTCTGGCTGGCTGTCAGGGGCAATATCGAAAAATTGGGTGAGGTTCGCGACTGGTGGAACATTGTCCAGGGGCCGATTGAGCCGAAAATTGAAGACCGGTCTTTTTGCGATACTGCGGCGGGACTGCTGCCCGAAGGAGACTGGGATGAAAATACCTGGGGGCAGTGGACGTCGCAAGTCAAAGAGACAACCGGTGCGAAGGGTAAAGCCCTGTTCATGCCATTGCGTCTGGCATTAACAGGGCTTGATCACGGGCCGGAGTTAAGAGCATTATTGCCGCTCATCGGGCGTAAGCGAGCGCTCGCGCGTCTGCAGGGCCAATCGGCCTGAGGTTCAAAGGGTAGAGGGGAAATCATTATGGCGTTGCGTTTGCCCGTGACGGTTCTTATTGGTTTAATGTGCATTGCCCAGGTTTTACTGGTGATGAACCTCTCAATTTTTGCCACCCTGTTACCCGATTATCGCGAGCTGTGGCAACTCAACAATACTGAAGCCGGCTGGATTTCTGCCATGTTGTTTGCTGGCTATACGGTGGCGGTGCCTTTTCTGGTGAGCCTGACGGACCGTAAAGACCCTAAGAAAATTTACCTCTTGAGTGCTGGTTTCAGCGCTGTTGCCAGTTTTGGCTTTGCCCTGTTTGCGCAAGGGCTGTGGAGTGCATTATTCTTCCATGCCATGATCGGTGTTGGTCTGGCGGGCACTTATATGCCGGGGCTGAAGGCGCTGAGCGATCATGTTGAAGACCGGCATCTGTCACGGGCAACGGCTTTTTATACCTCGAGCTTTGGCGTTGGCACCGGATTATCCTATATTTTTACCGGTATAATAGCCGAAGCTATCAGTCCTTCGGCAGCCTTTTTTGGTGCGGGCATTGCTGGAATTGCAGCTTTATTGATTGTCTGGCTGGTCCTGCCTGCAGGCCATGACAACCCGGATGCATCGCAGCGATGGTCGTGGGATGACCTGCGCCAGGTGGTGCGAAACCGCACTTCGATGGCGTATACGTTGTGCTATATGTTTCACAATTGGGAGTTGTTTGGTTTGCGCACATGGGTGGTGGCTTTCCTGATATTCACTCAAAACAATACCGCCGGGGAAGGGGTGTGGATTGCGCCCATAGCACTTGCCACCGTCTTCACATTTTTCAGCATGCCTTCAAGTATCATGGGCAATGAGTTGGCCATACGCTTTGGCCGTCGCAAGATGACATTTATCTTCATGAGTGTGTCAGCGCTTGTGTGTCTTGTTATCGGTTTTACCTCGGCAATATCATATGGGCTGGCAAGCGCTGTCATTTTGCTGCATGGATTTACCGTCGCATCGGAAAGTTCAACTGTTACCGCAGGTGCTATTGGCAATTCCGTCAAGGGCCTGAGGGGGGCAACCATGGCGGTGCACTCAACCATCGGGTTTATCGGCTCAATTATGGGGCCGTTGATGTTTGGGTTGATGCTTGATCTAGGTGGCGGCGAAAGCACGCTTGGTTTTGTTCTGGCTTTCGGCCATATGGGTTTGATCATGCTGCTGGGACCGTTGGTGTTGCGGGTGATGAAGCCGGAGGGACTGCGCGAAGACAGGGTTTCCTGATTTAAGTGTTCCCAACAGGAAAGCTACCCTTTGCACCGTCCCGGCCTTGAGCCGGGACCTGCTGAAATTGCGATGGAGCAGCAATTGGTCCCGGCTCAAGGCCGGGACGGTGCGGAATGAGGGAGTTGCCACAATTACCTCGGCAGGTTTACCCAAACCGAAAACCTAAAATTCATTCAGACCGCTGTGGACGATTTTGGTGTCCACGG
>CAZVAZ010000132.1:0-6618 GCA_964625235.1 uncultured Hyphomicrobiales bacterium | reverse complement strand
GCGCCATCAGCGCATTGCCAAAGCGTGCGCCATCCATATGCATTTTTAAATCCCGCGAGGCGGCCACATCACTCAGCGCCCTGATTTCCTCCAGCGAATAAACCGTCCCGGCCTCGGTAATCTGGGTCAGGCTTAAAACCGATGGCTGAATACAATGTTGATCACCTTTGGCCATATAATACAGAGCATCATCAATGGTTTCAGGCGTCATCTTGCCCTGTTCACCCTCGACGCCAATAAGTTTTACCCCGCCGGAATAAAACTCAGGTGCGGCACATTCATCCACCATAATGTGGCTTTCATGATGGCAGACAACACCGCCCCATGGCGGCGAATAAAGCGCTAACCCAAGAGAATTTGCCGCCGTACCGGTGGACACGATTGAGACAACAACGTCGTGCTCGAAAATCTCCGAAAACTTTTTTTCAACCTGCTTTGTCCACGCATCATCACCATACGCGGTGACCGAACCTTCATTGGCGCGGACCATGGCCTCAAACATCGCATGAGGCACACCTGAAGCATTATCGCTCTTAAATTCCATATTTACGCACCCCCAAAATTCAAAATCTTCAAGTCCGGTAATTCGTGTGCAATTGTCAGGCCCAGAATTCGGGCATAAAAAGCATACTCGCTTTCCAGGGCGGCCTCAATATTTTGCGCGTCCCTGAAACCGTGTCCTTCGCCCGCAAATTCAACGTAAACCACCGGCACACCATTTTTATCAAGACTTTCGGCCATCGCCTCGGATTGATCGCGTGGCACCACGCGGTCATCGCTACCTTGAAAAAAGATAACCGGCGAAGTGATCTTATCAGCATTGCAAATGGGAGACCGTGCTGCAAAAATCTCTGCCCTGGTGTCAGGCGCTGTTCCCATCAGCGTATCAATATAGCCGTATTCAAATTTATGCGTGGTTTCCTGCAATTTATGCATATCAGATATACCATAATACGCAGCACCGGCAGCAAACACATCGCTGTTGACCAGCGCTGACAACACCGTATAGCCACCGGCACTGCTGCCTGAAATCAGCAGGCGTTTTATATCCGCTTTTGCCTGAGCTGCCAGACCGCAGGCACCGGCGATAACATCTTCCACATCACGTATGCCCCAACGACCATCGAGCGCATGGCGGTAAGCTGCGCCATAGCCAAAACTTCCGGTGTAATCCACATCAAAATAGGCAAAGCCACGCGAAGTCCAATATTGTATTTTCAGCTTCAGGCCGCGGTCCGCCATTGCCGTTGGCCCGCCATGGGCCGAGACAATCATCGGTGGCAGTTCATCTTCCCCGCCGCGGTAATGCGCATTGGCAGGTGCGTAGTATATGCCGTAACACTTCTCACCACCGGTTGAGAGAAATGTCACAGGAGCCCCAACAGATATGGTTTCTTCCGCAACCGAAACATCTGAACTTTTTTGCAGTATGCTAAAATCTCCACTGGCTATCTCCAGTCGGCAGATGGCGGGCGGGCGATGATGAAAAGATGCAATCATGTAGGCTGCGGTGTCATCGGCAACAATCGCTTCAATCCCTGCCACATCATTCAGGGACACATCTATCGGTGTCATCTGGCGCATCTGAATATCCACAACGTCGAGATGCAATGCACCGTCTTTAAAATACCGGGCAATCAACCTGTCGTTGCCAACGGCGCCATAAGAGGTCATGCCAAACACCCATTGGGGGTGACCGAATTCTGCCGGACAGCTAAGCAACGGCACCAATTCGCCATCGGAACAATCCGGTGGCAGCAAATACAGGTTACCCCAGCCGCTTTTGTTCCAGATAAAAATCAGACTGCCATCACCGTGCCATTGCGGTTGAAAGACACATTCTCCTTCACCGCCAGCAATTTTTTCACCAGATGGAAAATGGCCTTGTGCACCAGATTTCGCCAGCCACAATTCGGCTACCTCCCACGGCATATGAGGCAAATTCCAGCACAGATAGGCAAGCTGCTCTCCACACGGACTGAGGCGCGGGCTGGCGTAAAAATCGCAGCCCTCGGCGACGATGGTAATCGTGCCTAAGGAGGCTTCATTCAAATCGACACAAGCCAGAAAATTGACCGGTAATTTACTGCCAGTATCGTGGCGTTCGACAATTACCAGCAACTGATTGCGGAACTGGTCAAAACACATATCCGAAAACCGCCAGTCGCAGCGATTGGTAATGCGCTGAGGCGTGCTTCCATCTATAGCTTCATAGATATCCTGGTCCTGGTCGTTGACGAAAAAAACCCTGTCATTCCAGACACTAAACTCACCCCCGCCATACTCATGAACGCGAGAACGGGCATTAAATTCAGGTGGCAACAGATCGGTTTTGCGGCCATTGGCGTCACATTTCACAATCACGTTGCGGCCCGCCTCTTCAGGCCGCCCTTCGGTCCAGTAGACAGCCTTGTTCCCGAGTTGAAGAGAGCCAAATCGCCGGGAATTTCCAGCCACGTTCGCGGGCGTTATCGGTGAGGGCCAGGTACCATAGGGAGCTGTTGTGTGCGTCATCGGGTTCAGGTTTTTATTTTCTTAATCTACAGCGGAAATTTTTTAAAATTATGTATTGTCATTACCATACAAATTGCCAGAAAATAAAATATCCGACGTTGGAAAATAAAAATCAATACGCAACGGTTACACCAGCCAAATTTCCTGTGCGCCTTTGCCGCAATCATCTTGGGCTTGTATGTAATTAAGAATTCTGGCAGTTTACAGAGAATGGGACAGTGCTGTTGTCCCTTTTTTGCGGTGCCATCCACGCCAAAAGCCGAGGTTCAGGCTATGGCAAATTAGCGCAACAACAGGACCGCATTTCAGAAACAACGGTTTTTTTCTGAAAACGCGGCCACAAGACCGGACAGGCCTGAAGGCAGTCTCTGTGGGCATCCGGCATGATTTTCGGCATGGCAAGCTGGCGTGTTTGCCAGCATGCTCCTGCTGACGGGCCAGCGCCCGCCAGATGCGGAAGGATGCTGTTTGGCCTCTCGCATAAACGATAAAATGAAAAGTAATTGCACATATGAAACTAACGACAGAAAATAAAAACCATCCTTCCCTCAAGCCCGGCATAAGTCCGGTTGCCACGTATCCGGGCCTGCCCAAGGCGCAGGGATTATATAATCCAGCGCGCGAGCATGATGCCTGCGGCATTGGTTTTATTGTCGATATTCATAATCGCAAGACACACAAGATTATCCAAAACGGCCTGCAGATGCTGTGCAATCTTGAACATCGCGGCGCTGTCGGAGCTGATCCGCAAGCTGGTGATGGCGTCGGCCTTTTGATGCAGCTGCCGCACGAGTTTCTTGTTAAAGCTGCAAAGGCAGAAGGCTTTAGCCTGCCGGAGCCCGGCAAATACGGTGTGGGTATGTTTTTCATGCCGAGAAATGAAAATTCGGCTGCACAAATCAGATTAATTCTGGAAAAGGCTGTCACCGATCACGGTCAAAAAGTACTGGGATGGCGCAACGTTCCCGTCGACAATTCTGTTCTGGGCTATTCGGTCAAGCCAACCGAGCCTGATCATGTTCAGCTCTTTATTGGCCGCGATGACGCAATTGAGGACGATGACAGGTTTGAACTCCTGTTATATGTCATCCGTCGTGTTGCCTGGCTGCTTATCGTCAACTCCAACATAGAAGACAAAGAGACCTATTACGCCTCTTCTATGTCGTGCCGCACCATTCTCTACAAAGGCATGTTGTTGGGCAACCGGCTGGCTGATTATTATGCTGATCTTCGCGATGAAAGCACAGCTTCCGCCTTTGCCCTCATTCACCAGCGCTTTTCCACCAACACATTTCCCACCTGGGGTCTGGCCCAGCCGTTTCGCATGATCTGCCATAATGGCGAAATTAATACGGTGCGCGGTAACGTCAACTGGATGGCGGCACGCCATGCCACTATGAGCTCCAAGATTATCGGTGGTGATCTGGAAAAACTGTGGCCGTTAATCCCCGAAGGTCAATCAGATTCAGCCTGTTTTGACAACGCACTCGAACTTCTGGTCCAAGGCGGATATTCGCTTGCTCATGCCATGATGATGCTGATCCCCGAAGCATGGACCGGCAATCCTTTAATGGATGAAGAACGCCGCGCATTTTATGCCTATCACGCAGCTTTAATGGAACCGTGGGACGGACCCGCCGCTGTCGCTTTCAGCGATGGCAAACAAATCGGCGCAACTCTTGATCGCAATGGCCTGCGTCCGGCACGTTATCTTGTCACCGATGATGGCCTTGTCATTATGTCATCCGAAATGGGTGTTCTGCCGATTGATGAAAAACGCATCGTGCAAAAATGGCGGCTGCAACCGGGAAAAATGCTGCTGATTGACCTTGAGCAAAAGCGTATTATTTCCGATGAAGAAATCAAGTCAGACCTCGCCCGTCAGCACCCCTATCGCCAGTGGCTGGATGCCACCGAGATCAAGGTCAGGGAACTACCCGTTACCGGTGCATCACAACGCGCATCGAACATTCCCCTGCTCGATCGCCAGCAGGCCTTTGGCTACACCCAGGAAGACCTGAAATTCCTGCTCGCCCCCATGGCCATGGTGGGTCAGGAAGCCGTCGGTTCCATGGGCACCGATACGCCCATAGCGCCGCTGTCATCAAAACCAAAACTGATCAGCTCGTATTTCCAGCAGCTGTTTGCGCAAGTCACCAACCCGCCGATAGACCCCATTCGCGAAGAACTGGTGATGTCACTGGTATCTTTCATCGGTCCCCGGCCCAACCTGCTTGACCTTGAAGGCACCTCCACCCACAAACGCCTGGAAATCTCCCAGCCAATCCTCAAAAACGAGGCGCTGGAGAAAATCAGGCAGATTGGCGATATTGCCGACAATCAGTTTCGCACGGTAACCCTCGACATCACCTACGGTGCTCACCGTGGCGCTGAAGGCATGGGCCCGGCCCTTGAAACCCTGTGTGCAAGAGCTGAAAAAGCCGTCACCGATAATTTCAATATCATTATTCTGTCAGACCGTCTGGTCAGTGCCGAGCGCATCCCCATACCATCTCTATTAGCCACTTCCGCCGTCCACCATCATCTGATCCGCACCGGTCTGCGAACCTCGGTTGGCCTGGTTGTGGAAACCGGTGAAGCTCGTGAAGTTCACCATTTTTGCACCCTGGCGGGCTACGGCGCCGAAGCCATCAATCCCTATCTGGCTTTTGAAACCATTGAAAACCTGCGCCCGCGCCTTGATGATGAATTAACCACCGAACAAGTCTATCGCCGCTACACCAAGGCCCTCAACAAGGGCATTTTGAAGGTGATGTCAAAAATGGGCATTTCCACCTATCAGTCATATTGCGGCGCGCAGATTTTTGATGCCGTCGGCCTCAAGAGCGATTTTGTCGAAAAATATTTCACCGGCACCAACACAGCAATCGAAGGCGTCGGCCTTGATGAAATCGCCAGGGAAGCACTGGAGCGCCACACTCAGGCCTTTGGCACAGCACCCATCTACCAGCACGCACTTGATGTGGGTGGCGAATATGCGTTCCGCCTGCGCGGTGAACACCATTCCTGGACACCTGAAACCGTGGCTGATTTGCAGCACAGCGTGCGCGCCAATCTGCCGGAAAAATATCGTGAGTTTGCGAATAAAATAAATCAGCAGAGCGAACAGCTCATGACCCTGCGCGGCCTGTTTCGTATCCGCAGCGCTGACGAAGCCGGACGCAAACCCATCGCTCTCGATGAAGTTGAACCCGCAGCCGAAATCATCAAGAGGTTTTCCACTGGCGCCATGTCCTTTGGTTCAATCAGCCGCGAAGCTCACACCACTTTGGCCATTGCCATGAACCGCATGGGCGCCAAATCCAACACCGGTGAAGGCGGTGAACAGCCCGACCGCTTCAAGCCCAAACGCAATGGTGACAATATGCGCTCGGCCATCAAGCAAGTGGCCAGCGGGCGCTTTGGCGTAACGACCGAATATCTGGTTAATGCCGATATGATCCAGATTAAAATGGCGCAAGGAGCAAAACCCGGCGAGGGCGGACAATTGCCCGGACACAAGGTTGACGCGGTCATCGCCAAGGTGCGGCACTCAACGCCCGGCGTTGGTCTGATCTCACCACCGCCGCACCATGATATTTATTCCATCGAGGATCTGGCTCAGCTGATTTTTGATTTGAAGAACACCAACCCAAAAGCTGATATTTCAGTCAAACTGGTGTCGGAAGTGGGTGTGGGCACGGTTGCAGCCGGAGTGGCAAAGGCGCGTGCTGACCATGTGACGATATCAGGCTTTGAAGGCGGCACCGGAGCGAGCCCTTTAACCTCGATAAAACACGCTGGTAGTCCGTGGGAGCTGGGTCTGGCTGAAACCCAGCAGACCCTGGTGATCAATCGCCTGCGTGACCGCATTGCGGTTCAGGCTGATGGCGGTCTGAGAACCGGCCGCGATGTGGTGATAGCAGCCTTGCTGGGCGCTGATGAAATGGGCTTTGCCACCGCACCTCTGATTGCCGCAGGCTGCATCATGATGCGCAAATGCCATCTCAACACCTGTCCTGTCGGCATTGCCACACAAGACCCCGAGTTGCGCGCCAAATTTACCGGAAAGCCGGAACACGTCATAAATTACTTCTTCTTTGT
>CAZVAZ010000131.1:0-6641 GCA_964625235.1 uncultured Hyphomicrobiales bacterium | reverse complement strand
CAAGCAGGTCTATGCGGCGGGATCAACACAAGCAGAGAAGAAAAGAAAAATCATCTTCCAGCCCGGCATGAAACCAATACCGGTAAACACAAGGCAAAAATATTCTTTTAAGTAGCGCTCAAGCGCCACTAAAAAACTCCAATCCCTATTTCATCTTATAATTTTCAGCAATATAGATGTCCACCAGATTAGTGAATTCTTCGGCAATATTTGGCCCACGCAGGGTTTTGAACTTTTTGCCGTCGACAAATACCGGAGCGGCGGGTTCTTCGCCGGTGCCGGGTAACGAAATGCCGATATCGGCGTGTTTACTTTCGCCCGGTCCATTGACGATGCAGCCCATGACGGCAAGTTTGAGGTTTTCAAAGCCGTGGTATTTATCGCGCCACACCGGCAGGCTGGTCTGCACATGGGTGGTAATCTGCTGGGCCAGCTCCTGAAACACGGTGCTGGTGGTGCGGCCACAACCGGGACATGCTACCACCGACGGTTTGAAAGAACGCAAGCCCATTGTCTGCAGGATTTCCTGAGCCACATGGACTTCGCGGGTGCGGTCGCCACCGGGTTCAGGCGTTAAGGAAATGCGGATGGTATCGCCAATTCCTTCCTGCAACAATACACTCAAGGCAGCGGTTGAAGCAACGATGCCGCGTGAGCCCATGCCGGCTTCGGTTAGTCCCAGATGAAGCGCATAAGAGCTGCGAGCAGCCAGCATGCGATAGACCGCGATCAGGTCCTGTACCTGGCTTACTTTGGCCGAAAGAATAATCCGGTCGCTACCCAGACCGATTTCTTCAGCTCTTGTCGCGCTGGTCAAGGCCGATTGCACCAGGGCTTCCCACATCACCTGTTGTGCATCCGCCGGTGTGTCGCTGGCAGCATTTTCGTTCATCAGGCGGGTCAGCAGTTCCTGATCAAGGCTGCCCCAGTTAACGCCAATGCGGATGGGTTTGTTATTTTCCAACGCCAGCTCAACCATGGCGGAAAACTGCCTGTCGCGTTTTTCGCGAAAGCCGACATTGCCGGGGTTGATACGGTATTTGGCCAGAGCTTGAGCGCAAGCGGGATAATCCGACAGGAGCTTGTGGCCAATATAATGAAAATCACCGACAATTGGCACATCGCAACCGCGTTTTGCCAATGCATCGCGGATGTGGGGGACGGCTTTGGCTGCATCGGGCTTATCAACGGTGACACGAACAATTTCCGAACCGGCCTTTGCCAGAGCTTCAATCTGATCAACGGTGGCGGCGACATCGGCGGTATCTGTATTGGTCATGGATTGCACAACAATGGGTGCAAGACCACCGACGGTAATTTTACCAATATCAACCGGCGTAGAGCGCCTGCGCATCAAGGGGCCGTTTTCCACGAATTCCAATCCTCTGGTTGCAGATACCCTGTCTTATACTGATCCTGGTCTACGCACAGCAGAAAAGATCATACTCATGCCAAACAAAATAGCGGCGGCTACCACAATTGAAGGGCCTGAGGGTGTATCGAGCTGTAAAGATGCCAAAAGCCCCATCATCACGGCAAGAGCGCCAATCAATACGGCAATCACAGCCATTTTCTCAGGCGAGCTGGCAAAGGGCCGGGCGGCAGCGGCAGGAATAATCAGCAACGACGTAATCAGCAGGATGCCGACAATTTTCATGGCAACCGCAATCAGGCCTGCAATCAACAACATGAAAACAATATGCAGGGTTTTTGTGGCGACACCTTCAGCGGCTGCCAGGTGGGCATGGACCGTCAACGCCAGCAATCGGTTCCAGATAAAACCCAGACACAGCAAAGAGAGTGCGGCAACGCCATAAATCAGGAAAATATCCATCATGGATACCGCCAGAATATCACCAAAGAGATAGCCCATCAGATCAACACGCACCGATGGCATAAAACTGATGGCCACCAGACCCAGCGACAAAGCCGAATGGGCCAGAATTCCCAAAGCTGTGTCCGTAGCCAACCCGCGTACTCGTTGCAGGAACACCAGAACAAAGGCTACTGCCATACAGGCAGCAAATACGCCCGCAACAAGATTGATGTTGAAAAACAAACCGATTGCGACACCAAGCAAACCACTGTGGGCCATGGTGTCGCCAAAATAAGCCATGCGCCGCCACACGACAAAACACCCCAGTGGGCCTGCCACCGCGGCAATACCAACGCCTGCTATCAGGGCGCGTAAGAGGAAATCGTCAATCATGACTGTGATCATGGTGATGGGCATAAAGGCCGAGGGTCTGAGCGGCTGTATTGCCAAACATTTTTACATATTCCGGATTGTTGCCAACATCTTGCGGGTGGCCTTCGCAGCACACATGGGCATTAAGGCAGATGACCCTGTCACTTTGCGCCATGACGATGTGCAGATCATGAGAAATCATCAATATTGCACAGCCGCGCTGTTGCCTGATGTCGCTGATCAGCTGATAAAGTGCCACCTGACCGGAAAAATCCACACCCTGCACCGGCTCATCGAGGATCAGCAAATCAGGCTCGCGCAATAAGGCTCGCGCCAGTAAAACCCGTTGTTGTTCGCCACCGGAAAGCGACGAGACAGATTGGTCAATGAGATGGGAAGCTCCTGTGGTTTCCAGGGCCTGCAACACTTGAGCGCGGGCGGCCTTAACGGTGAGTGTCATCAGGCGGTACACATTCAGCGGGATGAGCGGGTCGATGGAAAATTGTTGCGGCACATAGCCAATGCGAAGATTAAGCCTGCGTTCTACAACCCCGCGCGTTGGGTTAAGCAATCCCAGAATAACCTTTACAAGCGTGGTTTTTCCCGCACCATTTGGCCCAATCAAAGTGACGATTTCGCCTGCGCTGATTTCAAGGCGGGCACCATCAAGAATTTTCTTCAATCCGATCTCCACATCAATGTCACGCGCTGATATCAGCGGTTGTGGTATCTCTTTGTGGCTCAACATGAATTAAGCCGCACAACAATGGGCGCAGACGCCGGTCACTTCAACCACCGGCTCATCAATGCTGAACCCGGCCTTGCCCGCAGCTTCTTTCAAGGCGTGTGTTACCGCAGGTAATTCCAGCTCGCCCACTGCCCCACAGGCCTTGCAGATCAACAATTGCACCGGATTGAGCCCGTGATTGTGATGGCAGGCGATGAAAGCATTGAGACTGGAAATTCTGTGAACCAAACCCACAGACATGAGAAAATCCAGCGCTCGATAGACAGTTATCGGGGCGGCACGCCGGCCCTGTTTCGCCATCACCTCCAATACATCATAAGCACCGGTGGCCTTATGGCTGTTGCCGATAATTTTTAATATGGCAAGGCGTTGCGCGGTCAATCGCACGCCCGCTTTGATGCACAGCTGTTCGGCGTGGCGCACAAGTCTGGCAACGCATCTTTGGTGATCATGTTCGGGTTTGGGAAATGAGCCGGATGTCATGGCACTATCACCTTCGTATGGATTATCAGGATATATTTTGTAATGTTATACTATTACGTTTTTTATTTGAATTCAAACCTTGATTTTCAGCGTTGCGGCTGTGAATGTGATTTGCTTTTAAAAAAAAGAATATTCAAGGCCATACATGAAAGAGCTCTACAATCTAGCCTTTGAAACCGATGCCGGAATTGCCAGCCGCGCTGCTATTGGCGTGATTGTGCTGGCCAGTGACAGTACACTGGAATTTGAGTTCAGGCAGATTTGTGATCTGCCCGGCGTCGGGCTTTTTCACAGCCGGATTTACAATGACAACACGATTACGCCGGAAACCCTGAAAGCAATGGAAGCCCGCATCACCCGGGCGTGTGATGTTATTTTACCGGGCTGCCCTCTTGATGTGGTGGCCTACGGGTGCACGTCGGCATCGATTATCATGGGTGAAGAACAGGTTTTCAGGCAGATAGCGAAAAGCCGCCCAAAGGCGCAATGCACCACGCCGGTAACGGCGGCATTCGCTGCTTTTAAAGCGCTGGGTGTAAAGAATATCGGCATTCTCACGCCCTATCGCGCTGACGTTAATTCAATGGTCAAAGCCTATTTTGAAAAGGCTGGCTTCAATGTGCCGGTGTTTGGTTCTTTCAATGAGAAAAATGACCCGACGGTTGCCCGCATTGCCACGAAATCAATCAAGGCGGCTGTTCTGGAAGTGGGCGGGCACGCCAAAGTTGAAGCGGTATTTGTCTCGTGCACCGCTTTGCGGCTGGCAAATAGTGTTGTAGAAATTGAGGCTGAGCTGGGCAAACCGGTAACCTCTTCAAACCATGCCTTGGCCTGGCATTGCCTGCGTCTGGCCAATGTACCGGACAGGCTGGCAGCATACGGGCGTTTGTTCTCTCTATAGGATAAGGTTACATCTGAACTATGACTTCTCCCCGGATAAATGAAAACTTCAGCACCTCGCAAGTTATCCGCAAAACCGTTTGCCGGTCCCCGGGCGGGATTGTTGCAGCCCAGCACCGCGTTGCTGCCGAAGTCGGCGCACGGGTTTTGAGCAAGGGCGGCAATGCTATTGATGCAGCCATTGCCACCTCATTTGCCATTGGCGTGGTGGAGCCGTGGATGAGCGGTCTTGCCGGTGGCGGTGCCATGGTGATTTATGATGCCAAAAAGAACAAAACCCACGCCATTGATTATGGCATGCGCTCGCCCAAATCCCTCAACCGGCAAGATTACCCGTTAAGCACCGGCACGGCTGATGATCTGTTTGAATGGCCGCAAGTTGAAGGTGAGCGCAATTTGCATGGTCCCGGCTCGATTGCCGTTCCCGGACTGGTTGACGGTGTGCGCATTGCCCATGAAAAATTTGCCACCCGGCCGTGGGCCGAACTGGTGCAACCGGCTGTCGATCTGGCCACAGAAGGCCCGATACTCGACTGGTATTCCTCGTTGTTGATTATGTGTGCTGCCAGACAGATCAATCTCTATGATACCTCGCGCGAAATTTATTTCCGCGACGGTTTTCCCATTATCTCCCAGTGGACGGCGGCGTTTGAGGACCATCTGGATTTCTCACAACTGGCGCAGAGCCTGAAACAGGTAGCGGAAAAAGGTCCGCGTGAGCTTTATGACGGTGATCTTGCCCGCGCTATTGTCTTTGACGTGCAAAAGCTTGGCGGCTGTCTTAGTGAGGAGGATCTCGGGTCGTACCGGGCGACGCTGGTTGAGCCTTTAAACATAAAATACCGCGATGCTATAATTTCCGTGGTTCCGGGCCTTACCGCCGGGCCGACGATGGCGCACACATTGGCGCAACTTGAAAAGGCCTGCCCAAACCCCGGCGATGCCCCCGATGCAGCCATGTTTGCAGCTTATGCAAATTCGCTGCAAAAAGCCTATGCGGACCGCCTTGCCACCATGGGCGACGTTGAAGGCGGGCGCGGCGAAACCTGCACCACCCATTTCAGCGTTGTTGATGGCGATGGCAATATGGTGTCGATGACCCAGACGCTGTTGTCTTTGTTTGGCTCAAAGGTCACCTTGCCTGCAACCGGTATCCTGATGAACAATGGCATCATGTGGTTTGATCCCGCACCGGGCAATGCCAATTCGCTCGGGCCGGATAAAAAATGCCTGATGAACGTGTGTCCGGCAATTGGTCACGCCGATGATATGTCATTTGCCATCGGTGCATCGGGCGGGCGCAAGATTATGCCCGCGGTTATGCAACTGAGTTCGTTTCTGTGCGACTTTAATATGGACCTGGAACAGGCTTTTCATCACCCGCGTATTGATATGAGTGGCGGTGGTGAAGTGGTGGCGGACTTGAGCCTAGGTGATGAGGTTCACCGGGTTATTGGCCAGGACCACCCGCTGCAACCGGCGCGGCGGCTGAGTTATCCCTATCACTTTGCCTGCCCCAGCGCGGTTGCCCGCAAATCAGGGGTAAATTCGGGCATATCGGAAATCATGTCACCGTGGGGTGATGCCATTGCTGAGAATGGAGGCGTAATTTGACCCGGGAAAATCTTATACAAAAAGCTGAGCGCTTTTTCGATGATGGCTCTTATGTGGCTGAACTGGACCGGTGGGTGGGGTATCACACCGAAAGCCAGCGCGATGATCGCGGGCCGGAACTTTACCGGTTTTTGGAAGAGGAAATTCTGCCCAAAGCTGAGGCCATGGGATATGTGTGTGAGATTTTTGACAGTCCACTTGAAGGCGGCACACCGTTTTTTGTTGGCAGGCGCATAGAAGATGACACTCTGCCCACGGTTTTGACCTACGGCCATGGCGACGTCATTCTGGGTCAGGATGACTTGTGGCGCGAGGGCTTGGATCCGTGGAAAATAGTCACCGAAGGCAGCAAAATCTACGGCCGCGGCACAGCTGACAACAAGGGGCAATTATGCATCAACATGAATGCGCTTGATTTGGTTATCAAGGAACGCGGCCATCTTGGCTTTAATTCGATATTGCTGGTGGAAACCGGTGAAGAGGCCGGGTCGCGCGGCCTGCCGGAGTTTGCTGAACAAAACAGGGAACTGCTTAAATCCGATGTTCTGATTGCGTCTGATGGCCCGCGCCTGCAAGTGGAGCGCCCGACTATTTCACTGGGAACACGCGGTGCCATCAACTTCAATCTCACCGTTGAGTATCGCGAAGGCGCACATCATTCCGGCAACTGGGGCGGGTTGTTGAAAGATCCCGGTATTGTGCTGGCCC
>CAZVAZ010000130.1:0-6645 GCA_964625235.1 uncultured Hyphomicrobiales bacterium | reverse complement strand
TTTCCCGGAGCCTGTATCTTGGGGCGAATACCGGCATACCCCGGAAGCAGTGAGCCATCGGGCAATCCCGGCCAGTACCGCCTGATTGCGGGATAAAACGCCTGAACACGATTGCCATCAACATCATAATCAAGACGGTCAACCCATTCTACGTCCGGGCCAAAACGGGCCTGACCGTTTAAATCCAATGTGAGGTGGATGCCGAGGCCTGCGCTTTCGTCGGGAACGGGATAGATCAGATGAGTGAAAGGCGATGCTACACTCAGGGAAAAATAATTGCCCTTGGCATAATATTGTCTCGGCACCAGGGATTGGGGAAATCCCGCCATTGAACGCGCTATTTCCGGTGCGGCCAAGCCAGCAGAATTTATCATTGTACGGGCCTGCAACGCCATAATTTCGCCTTGTGCCTCGACCTGTAGCACTAACCCGCTACCCGTTGCCTGAGTACTCACAACACGGGCGTTCAATATCACCATGCCACCAGTTGCTTCAATATCTCCCTGCAATGACAGCATAAGTCCATGAGTGTCAATGATACCTGTGGAAGGAGACAAAAGCGCACTGTTGCAATGACACTCGGGCTCCAGCGCCAACATATCCTGTTTGCTCAAGCCAACGAGATCATTTACACCGTTTAGTTCTGCATTGGTTTTAATGGACTGGAGCCTTTCCACCTGGTCCGGGTTGGTGGCGACCAGCAGCTTGCCGCATTTCCTGTAATCAAGCCCGCGTTCTTGTACGTAATGATAGAGAGCTGATTTTCCCGCCACACAGAATTCCGCCTTGCGCGAACCAGGTGGATAGTAAATTCCAGCGTGGATAACTTCACTGTTTCGCGATGAGATTTCCGACCCGATCAAACCCGCGGTTTCAAGCACGATGACCTCATGGCCCTGCAACGCCAGCGCCCGCGCTATAGCCAATCCAACCACACCTGCGCCAATGACAGCACAGTCAATCTTTTCGCAATACACGTTCAAATCCCGGTCTTGTTATTCTGTGATATTTTCTGCCGCGTTTTCAGGGTCTGAAAAAGATCGGACGCTATCGCTCATCCCCAAAGCTTCCGCCGGTGATTTCAGCCTGATACTGGGTGCGGGTTTTGTCGCGAGCGTATGGCCTGCCGATCGCCGATCAGATTGAAGTGGATCGGGGGTTTGAGTTTCAGTTGAGCTTCTGCGGTCAAAGTTTTCGAGCCCATGGGCAGGTTGGTGGCTCGGGGCTATTTCAGCATTTTCCTCGCGATCAATATCTTTCGAATTTCCCATCCCCTGAGTGGTCAAATCTGCAATAGCTTCAGGCGCGCTTGATGCCCGCCAGCGCGCAATAACTGAGTCAATAAATTCAGTGTTGGTAATCTCCCTTGTCCACTGATCAGAAAAACTTGCCGCGCCTCGTTTCGGCAGCGCGTGTTCCGGCAGGCTATCAAAATGAATGCGCCCCGGCAGTGCCAGGCCCTCACCAAAGGCAATCGCTTCGCGGTCGCGCATTGACGGAATGAATTCCATCAGACTGGTTGCAGCATCAGAGATTGCCGCCTTGACGATTTCCTGGTCTTTTTCATTGGTCATTCTCATGGCAAAAACCGTATTGCACTGGGATAGAATGGTGGCATCAAGTTCGGAGGGCCGTTGCGTTATAATACCAAGAGAAACCCCATATTTTCTCCCCTCTTTGGCAATGCGCGAGATTGCGCGTTTAGTGGGCTCAAACCCCAGTTCGGTATCCTCAGGCACATATCGGTGCGCTTCTTCGCAAATCAGCGTAATCGGCACGTAGCCCTCACTCCATAATCCAAAATCAAAGGTCATGCGGCACAGAACGGACACCACAACATTGGTGACTTCCGAGGGAAAACCCGTCAGTTCAATGATTGTTATGGGCTTGCCGTTAACGGGTATTCTGAACAGGCGGCACAACACACTTGCCATGTCATCATGTACGGTGAGATTACCGAACATGAATGAATAACGCGGATCTTGAGTAATTGCTTCGAGCCTGGTTTTAATGCGTTTGTAGGGTGCCAGTGTCGCGCGCTGGTCGAGGCCGCCCATTTTTTCCTGCAACAGAATCATCAAATCTGAAATCCGGTAGGGCACCGGCGTATCAACGGTAAAAACTCCGGTATCTGTGGTGCGCCGCTGCAGACGTGAGCGCCCGGAAGTCGAGGGCGTATTTTTAGCCGCATAATAAGATTTGGCCAGAGGTATGAGTTCGGCCAAAACATCGGCATCCTGTTCGCGGTTACTTTGATTGCCGATAAGAACTTCTATGGTTTCTTCAAACGTCATCAGCCAGAATGGCAGGTTCAGATCATTGGGAGTAACGATTTCAGCCATATTACCAAAACACGAGGAATATTCATTGTGCGGGTCCAGCAGGATCATGTGCGCTTGCGAATTTTCCTTTAAAATCGCTCGCAAAATGAGAGCAACCACACATGATTTTCCGGTACCGGTGGTTCCCAGTATGGCAAAATGTTTTCCGAGCAATTCATCTATGGACACCATCGTTGGTATGGCGCTGTCTTGTTGCAGGCTACCAATTCTGACGGCTGAATTTGTGGAGCTGATAGAATATACGTGTTTAAGTTCTTCGCGTGTGGCTGTTCTGGCCCGGTTGCCCAGACACGGATAAACCGAAACCCCCCGGCGGAATGTCATCGGTTTTCCGTGTTCATCCAGCGACAATTCTCCCAACAGTTCAAGCTCGACAATATGCATTTCGCTGGCAGCGCTTTCGTGGCTGGGTACGGGTACACTCAGCGCGGATACCATACCGAACACTATTGAGTTGCTTGCGCTGATTGCCAGGAGGGTTCCAAGCTCCGGGCTGGAAACTTTTTGAGAATTTTTAGCAGCATCGTGAGGGTCGAGCAGAACAATAGCCTGTGATCCGGTAACCGATACAATACGACCCATTTGCCGGGCTGCATCCTTATTGTGCGCCGGGTCTTTATCCGGGATTGAAGCAGGGTTCATTGTACTGGTTCCTTCGCACCTTTTTTGGGCAGGATAATGGTCACTTCAGTCCCTCTGTCGAGCGCACTTTCAATTTCCAGCGAGCCGTCGTGGGCTTCACAGAGCGCTTTGGCGATAGGCAGGCCCAGACCGGTTCCGTCAAATTTTCTGTTCAATCCGGTTTCCACCTGACGAAACGGTTCAAGAGCGATATGGATCAGATCGGTCGGTATGCCCTCACCGGAATCAGTTATGACGATCTTAATATGATCATCGCCCTGGCTCATGCACAGCACCGAGATATTGCCTTCTTGGGGTGTGAATTTAATCGCATTACCGAGTATATTGAGGATAATCTGCTTTAGTTTCACCGGGTCTGCGCGAATAGTCGGCAGGTTTTCGTCAATGTTGCATTCGACTGAAACCCTGGCATCGCGCGCCACCCCGCTCAGCATGGTGACACAGTTTTTTATGATTTCCTGGGGAACAACGGTTTCAATACACAGCAATAATTTTCCGCTTTGAATTTTGGAGATTTCCAGAATGCCATTGACAATTGCCAGCAAATGACTTGCTGAATCATTGATGTAAGAAGCATATTCCGCCACCAGTTCCTTTGGTGGATTTTTTTCTTTTGCATTTGAGAGAATTTCCGAAAAACCCAATATGGCATTCAATGGTGTTCTGAGCTCATGGTTCATGGTGGCGATGAAACTCAGGCTCTCACTGTTGGCAAGTTCTGCCTCAACCCGGGCAACCTTATGGGCCATGGCAGCGTCGTGACGCATGACCGCATGGCCCAGATTGCCGGCATAGTTCGACAGCAGCCTGTTTTTGTCATTTCCTTTGTCCCTGGACAAGAACAACGAATCACCTCGATTTTGATGTCAATTACCTACAAACCTATTAGTTTGAATTGGATAATATGGTATTAATTTTGTGCGGTTTACTCAGGAAAACCGGTTGAACAAAGCCATTTTCAAATATTGGAAACGAAAGCAGTTATTGGTCACGTCGATATTTTATTTGTACTAGAATCTGAAAATTACCTGTACCCTTCCTGCTTGAATTTATGCACGTATGACCGGGGGCAACGGGCTTGTCGACTTTGGTTTTGGAGAGTTTTTATGTTGCCTGGAAAAATGCCTTATGACGACCTTATCCGTGCATTTCACTGGCAGGTGCCTTCAAGCTACAATATCGGCGTAGATATTTGTGACCGCTGGGCCCATTCAGATCCCGCCCGCATTGCCCTTATCCACAAACGGCCCGACGGCGAGGTTGAGCGTTTCAGCTATTCTGATCTCAAAGAAAAATCAAACCGGCTGGCCAATCTTTTGCGCAACTGCGGAATTGAGCGCGGTGACCGCATAGCGCTGCTGTTGCCGCAATCTCCTCAAACCTGTTTCGGTCATATCGCAATTTACAAACTGGGGGCAATTGCAGTTCCGCTGGCATCGTTGTTTGGCGTTGAAGCGTTAGAGTTTCGCCTCAATAATTCAGGTGCCAAAATTGTCATCACCAATAACCAGGGGTTTGAGAAAATTGCAGCGATACGCGACCGATTAGATTCGCTTGAGCAGGTATTTAACATTGATGGCGATACTGAGAACAATTTGAGCTTTGAGCAGGAAATGAGCAAATTCAGTGCGGAATTTCAACCTGTTGAGACGTCTCCCGATGACCCGGCCCTGATGGTCTACACCTCAGGTACCACCGGACCGCCAAAAGGGGCCTTGCATGGCCACCGTGTGCTTCTGGGACATCTGCCCGGTGTGCAGTATCATCATGATTTTTTCCCCCGGGAGGGTGATTTGACCTGGACACCGGCGGATTGGGCCTGGGCTGGTGGGTTGCTGAATATTCTTTTGCCATCGCTGCATTTTGGTGTCCCGGTTCTGGCCTACAGGTTTGACAAATTCAGCCCTGAAACAGCATTTGAACTGATGGCTGAATTCAAGGTTCGCAATGTGTTCATTCCACCAACAGCATTGAAGATGTTGCGCATCATCGATAAGCCGGCCCGGCGCTACGATCTTGATCTCAGAACAATTGCATCAGGAGGAGAAGCCCTTGGCCGCGAGGTCTATGACTGGGCCCAATCGGAGTTGGGGATTACCATCAATGAGTTTTACGGCCAAACCGAATGTAATATCGTTCTGTCATCGTGTCAGTCAATCGGCGTCAGCAAGGCCGGTGCAATCGGGCGGGCGGTGCCTGGTCATACGGTGGCGATTATCAATGATAAAGGTGAGGTGCTTGCCCCCGGTGAAACGGGCACAATTGCCGTCAAAAGACCAGATCCTGTGATGTTTTTGCAATACTGGAAAGACCCTGAGGCCACGGCAAAAAGATATATTGGCGACTGGCTCACAACTGGTGATCAAGGTGTGATGGACAGTGATGGCTATGTGTCATTCATCGGCCGTGATGATGATGTTATCACCAGCGCAGGGTATCGCATCGGCCCCGGTGAAATTGAAGACTGCCTGATTGGCCATGAGGCCGTATCGCTGGCTGCCGCTGTCGGCAAGCCAGATCCTTTACGCACGGAAATCGTCAAGGTGTTTATTGTCCTCAAACAAGGGTTCGAGCCTAACGACGAATTGTCCCTATCAATTCAGGCCTACGTGCGCCAGCGTTTGTCAGCGCACGAATATCCGCGCGAAATCGAATTTGTCGATCACCTTCCCCTGACAACCACCGGCAAAGTCATCCGGCGGCTGTTGCGAGATCGGGCTTAAGTGGTGCCATTTAGCCTGGAAACGCCAAGACAGCAATCGCTGCCCGGCGCCACTGCGCCGCGACCGCGCAGGTCAGTCGCAAGAGCGATTTTACGACCGTGAGCGAATTTAAGCGTTTTTCTCATTGTAGTAATAATTCGCATTGCGGCCGAAAAACAGTTTGCGAATTATCCGGCGAGATTTTTCTGATTTTCTCAAGGGATTTATCACCGCAAAAGCCATATTGAAAGCGGCAACCTTTAATCCATCCGCCCACGGCTTTTGGCCAGGTGCTGCCTGCGCCAATCCGGCCTTACGCAACATCGCATTCATAAACCGCACTTTGTTGCGGCGTAAAACAGATGGCGTTTTCCAGGTGATTGCCATGGAAATCGAATATTGTTCGCCGGTGCGCACCCAATGAGGCATCATGTAAGGCAGGAAAATTCCGTCGCCGGCTTCAAGTTCATAAACCGTTGCACAACTTTCAAATTCCGGACTGTAGCTCATATTGCGAAATTTGCTCGGGCTGATTTCCATCGCCTCTTCGCTGACCAGCTTGCAATCATCATTTTCAAAAACGTGGAAGGATTTACTGCCGTGCAGCTGCACGAAGAAATTTTCCTCGGCATCAATATGAAACGGCGTGGTTGAATTGGCTGAGGCTATAAAAATAAAGCCCTGAAAATCTTCCAGAGGTTCAGCCCCTGCGGGCAGGCGCTCGGAAACCTGATCAAGGCATGTCTTGATAAACGCCTTGTATTCAGGATCTTGCTCGACGTTTTTAATCACCATCCAGGCATGGCAATCCTCGATTTGCCGGATGGTTTCTTCTGCCGACAAATCAATTTTTGGCGTGTCTGCATGAGCATGGCCAGGCTCAAGATCACCGGAATTATACTCAATCCTGTCCCTGTCCATCGATTTTGCCAGTTCAATCAGACGCGGCAGATTAAACA
>CAZVAZ010000129.1:0-6649 GCA_964625235.1 uncultured Hyphomicrobiales bacterium | reverse complement strand
CACAGCAATATAGCGCCGCATACCAACGTGTTCACCAAGCATCAAAGGTGCAAACGCAGTAATAATTAACGGATAGAGAAAATAGACTGCCAGCGCATCGGCCAGCGCCATGGTCTTCAGCGCACTGAAATAACAAAAGGTCGCAATAATCAAAAAACTCACCCGAATAAACTGCCATTGCAGTTTTTGCGGGCGGCGAAACACATCACGCTGGGTGAGCGCAAGAAAAGGCAAAATCAAAATAGCATTAAAGAAAAACCGCGCCCAGGTAATTTCAACAATCGAATAACCCAGAAAAGCAAGCTGCTTGGCCGCCGCATCCATGAACGGTATCATCATCCACGCTCCCACAAACAACAAAATTCCCTTGAGGGTTGGTGACAATCTGAGCGCTCCTGTTCTTATGGGATTTTGTTGGAAAGTGGAGACAACGTGGATAACACTACAGGTGTTTGTGGTCAGCAAAATTGTTTTTTGAAGCTTTTGGCTGAAATACCTCCTGTTCATGTGGAAGGTTTCACCACCATTATTGACGTCGACCTCTAACAGGAATAGGTTCGTCACAACTGTTCACCAGGGGTGCCGGTCAGAGATTCGCAGGCTTTCAGCCGCATATCCAGGCCGCCGGCTGAGAGATACCCTAACAACCTGATCTGGTTCGCACCAGCGGAGGGAGAGTGTAGCATCGACCACATGCCACAAAATAACCAAACAGCAATAGTAGGCGCGGGCATCATGGGGCTGATGGCTGCTTATTTCCTGCAAAAAAGCGATCATAATTGCGCCGTCTATGAGCGTGGCAATGCGTCACTGCAACATGCAACATCTTATGTGGCAGGCGGCATGCTGGCACCTTATTGTGAACTTGACGGCACCGAAAAGCTGATTGGCGATCTGGGTCTCGACGCGCTTGAGTTGTGGCGCGACATTGCCGCAGAACTTGGGCCCTCGCTGGATTATCAGGAAAATGGCAGCCTTGTTTTGGCCCATGGCTCAGACAAAAGCGAACTCGACCGCTTTGCCCACAAGGTGAGTATCGCCGGTGGTAGTGCGGGATTGAAGAAAGTCTCTGGCGCGGAAATTGACGCGCTTGAGCATGCCCTTTCAGGTCGTTTCAGACAGGGATTTTTTGTTGAGCATGAAGGCCAGGTAGACCCGCGCTCTTTGCTGCCAATATTACAACAATACCTGAAAAAACAAGGCGTTAGATTTTACTTTAACACCGAAACCTCAATAGTTGATACCACTCACCTCTGCATCAACGGCGAGGCTCATGGGTTCCAATGGATAATAGACTGCCGTGGTTTGGGCGCACGCACTGACAAGCCCGCGTTACGCGGGGTCAAAGGCGAGATTATTATTATTGAAACGCCTGAAGTCAGCTTTAACCGCCCGGTGCGGTTGCTGCACCCGCGCTATCCCATCTATATTATCCCGCGCACCAACAACCTGTTTTTAATCGGTGCAACCTCGATTGAAAACGAGGATAATAATGGTGTAACCGTGCGCTCGGGGCTCGAATTACTGTCAGCGGCATATTCGCTTCATCCAGCCTTTGGTGAAGCCCGCATTGTTGAACTCAACTCAAACCTGCGACCGGCTTATCCTGACAATCTGCCACACATTGAAGTCAACAACACCCTGCTCAGCGCCAATGGTCTTTATCGCCATGGCTACCTGCTGGCCCCGAAAATTGCCCAGGAGTTGAGCCGGTTTATGGCAACCGGAAATCCGTCAAACCGTTACGCTGAAATCTTTGAGGTCGCCGCATGACCATTACCATAAACGGTGAACAACAACCCCTGCCCCAGCCGCAAACCATTGATCAACTGCTGGCAGCCAAGGGTTTTGGTAAAAATATCGCGGTTGCCCTCAACGGCGCTTTTATTCCGCGCACCACCTACCGTGAACGGTTGATCAAGGATGGTGATTCAATCGAAATTGTATCGCCAATGCAGGGAGGATAGGCCATGGAAACAACCTGGACAATCGGCGGAAAAACGCTTCAATCACGCCTGTTTATCGGCTCGGCGCGTTATCCCTCGCCCGACATTCTGGCGCAGGCGGTAAAAGCCTCGCAAGCCGAAGTCATCACCGTCTCGCTGCGGCGCGAATCCGCCACCAGCAAAGCCGGACAGCACTTCTGGCAATTGATCCGCGATATGGGTATTCATGTCCTGCCCAATACAGCGGGCTGCCGCACCGTAAACGAGGCCGTAACCACCGCTGAAATGGCCCGCGAAGTGTTTGACACCGACTGGATCAAGCTCGAAGTCATTGGCGATGACTACACCCTGCAACCCGATATTTTCAAGCTCGTTGAAGCCTCGGCCATTTTGAACGACAAGGGCTTCACTGTTTTTCCCTATACGACCGATGATCTGGTGCTGGCGCGAGAACTCGTCGCCACCGGCTGCGATATTCTCATGCCGTGGGGAGCGCCTATTGGCTCAGGCCAGGGTCTCAATAATATCCCCGCCCTCAAAACCCTGCGCGCACGCTTCCCCGGGGTAAAACTTCTGGTTGATGCAGGCCTCGGCGCACCCTCGCACGCAGCTCAGGCGATGGAATTAGGCTATGACGGTGTCTTGCTCAACACAGCCATCGCCGAGGCTGGCAATCCCGTTGCCATGGCGCAAGGCTTTGCCCGCGCAGTCGAAGCCGGGCATCTCGCCGCCAGCGCCGGTATCATGCCGGCACGCGATTTTGCCCAGCCCAGTACGCCCGAAATCGGCACGCCGTTCTGGCAGACCGAGCAAAACTCATGAGGATCGATGGTATTTACGGATTTTACCCCATCGTTGACAGCTGTGAATGGGTGGCACGACTTTTACCTCTGGGCGTTAAAACCATTCAATTGCGCATCAAAGACAAATCCGCTGAAGACGTAACCGGCCCCATCCGCGATGCAATAGCACTTGCCCAACGGTATGAATGCCAGTTGGTCATCAATGATTACTGGCAGGTGGCTCTGGAACAAGGGGCAGAGTTCATTCACCTGGGCCAGGAAGACCTTGATAAAGCAGACAAAAGCACAATACAGAAATCCGGTGTAAAACTTGGGCTTAGCACCCATACCGACGATGAACTAATCCGTGCTCTCACCTGGGGTCCCGACCACATAGCCTTGGGCCCGGTCTATGAGACAACGCTCAAAACCATGCGCTATGGCCCGCAAGGACTGGAACGCGTCAGCAAATGGAAGGCCAAAATCGCCTGTCCGCTCATCGGAATTGGCGGCATCACTCTTGAACGCGCACCTCTGGTGCTCAACGCCGGTGCCGATGTTATTGCCGTTGTCACAGATGTGGTTTTCAATCCCAATCCCGAAGCACGCGTAGAGCAATGGCTGGAGCTGTTTAGCAAACGCAACTGACAGGGCATTTCACGGTCACATTGAATCATTCTCACAAAAAATGGCTGCAACCGGTTAAGATTGCAGCCAGATTTTCTAAAATTCCCGAAGGATAATTTTATCCAGGAGTTCCCGGAGCCCCTCGTGGCCCTTCAGGACCTTGTGGCCCCTGCAGTCCTGGCTCACCCTGAGGACCCTGAGGTCCGGCAGCACCCCGGCGGCCTCGCGGACCCGTATCGCCCTTTGGTCCCTGAGGTCCGGCTTCACCTGTTTCGCCTTGCGCCCCCGTAGCACCTGGCTCGCCTGTGGCACCCTGCGCACCGGCTTCACCCTTTTCACCAGCAGACCCTTGAGGTCCGGCATCACCCTTTTCGCCCTTGAAATTAGTGGCTTCAGCGGCAATTCGTTCCTGAACATAGCTTTCCAGCGAATTCTTGGCCATAAAAAACCCACCAGCACCAAGCGCGCCCAGGATCAGGATTATCCATGCAGCACTGGTTTTCTGTTTACGCCCCACTTCTTCCAGAATTTCCTGTTTAAGTTGGTTCGAACTGTTATCCGCCATTATACATCTCCCTGGGTGTAATCATTTTACTACCGATTGTTCTAATCGAAACTCAATCTATTGAACACCACTGTTGCCACCAAAATCAACAAAAAGATGGGGAAATCATTTGACTGGTGCGCGTTTGGCTCTCGAGCTTATCATTGTCGCCTGCGGCGGCGACCTCTTTGACGCACATTTCCGTCGCCGGTTGATTTTGGCTTTGGCAGATCGACCACTCGTGAAAGATTGGGATAATTGGCTTTGGCATGGGGAAAGGCCATGGCATCGACGAAATGTTCCTGAAAACTTGGCTCCAGAGCAGTTTCAATTTTCTCTATTTTCCTGACCAGATCCTCGATTTCATCACGCGCCCGCCCATTCAAAAGTGCTATGCGCGCACCGGTTCCCGCAGCATTACCGGCGGACACAACCCGGGATAGGTCACAATCTGGAATAAGCCCCAGAACCATGGCATATTTAACATCAATATGGCTGCCAAATGCACCCGCCAAGGTTATGCGGTCAACCTTGTCAATGCCCATGTGGTCCATCAATAAGCGCGTACCGGCATACAGTGCTGCCTTGGCCAGTTGAATGGCGCGGATATCATTTTGCGTGATCACAATCTGTTGGGCACCGTCATGCACAACATACGAAAATGTCCGGCCATCGGCTATAATGCGCGGTGTTTTTTCTTTTAAAGCGCCCTGAATGATACCGTCGGCCGAAATAATTCCACACAGGAACATTTCCGCGATGACTTCGATTATCCCCGAGCCGCAAATTCCGGTAATGCCGATATCATCTGTGGCATCGTTAAATCCGGGCTCTGAAAACCACAAACTGCAACCGATAACCTGAAAATCAGGCTCCAGGGTATCACGGTCAATACGCACACGCTCTATCGCCCCTGGTGCAGCGCGCTGCCCACACGAAATCTGTGCGCCTTCAAACGCCGGTCCCGTGGGCGAACTTGCCGCCAACAACCGGTGCTTGTTGCCCAATACAATCTCGGCATTGGTGCCCACATCAATAATCAGGCGCATGTCTTCCGACAGATGCGGGTTTTCGGCCAGGATGACGGCAGCTGTATCCGCCCCCACATGCCCGGCAATACACGGCAACGTATAAAACCGCGCACCACCTTGCAGGTTAAGCCCCATTTCCAGTGCCGGACGGGTAATGGCAGAGCCTGTGGCAAGCGCAAAAGGTGCGCCCCCCAGTTCAACGGGATCAATACCCAGCAACAAATGGTGCATGACCGGATTGCCAACAAATACGGCTTCAAGAATATCATTGAGATCAATCTGCGCTTCAGCAGCCACCTGCCCGGCCAGCACATTTATGGCGTCGCGCACAGCTTCGGTCATCTCGACGTCACCGCCCGGGTTCATCATGACGTAAGACACCCGGCTCATGAGGTCTTCGCCAAATCTGATTTGCGGGTTCATCAGCCCCGCCGAAGCCATAAGTTCACCGGTTGAAAGATTACACAGATGCGCTGCAATTGTGGTTGAACCCACATCCACCGCCAGACCATAGACACGGTCATGAAATCCCGGCCAGACCGAGGTGATTTCGAGCGAATTGCCAGGCGGCACACGATGATGGACGGCCACGGTTATCTTCCACTTACCCTGGCGCAAGGCCTTTTGCAGGCCTGACATAATGCGAAAATCACAGGTAAGCCCGCTCAGTTGCCATTGCTCCGACAGCGCGTCATACACCCGCTCGAGATCGCCTGCCGGATTATGCATATCGGGCTCTTTTACCGAGAGGTAGTAGAGCCGGGTGACCGGGTTGAGTTCTATGTCGCGCAATTCAGCACGTTTACGCACAACCTGTTTATGCACCTGGCTTTCCTCAGGCACATCAATAACCAGGTCACCCTGAACCGTTGAAGAACACCCTAACCGGCAATCTTTTCTCAGCCCGCGTTTTTCATCATAACGCTGCTCCGTAGCACCTAGAGCAGAGAGGTTTTCAGTTGTGCTGGTAATTTTATGTTTGGCAAATTCACCCACCGTATGCTTGATCTGGCAACGCCCGCATATACCGCGGCCGCCACACACTGAATCAAGATCAACACCCAGATTACGTGCAGCTGTTAAAATTGGCGTACCGACGGCAAAGCGGCCACGCTTACCCGAAGGTGTGAACACCACCAGAGCATCGCTGGCATCGCTATTACTGTTCATGATTTAACCGGCTCTGCGGCGGCGGCCTTCACGACCGCGCCGCGCACCCTGTGCACCGGCATCCGCCGGTTCGCGGAATTTCCTGATCCAGGCCGAACAATTGGCATCCACTCCGTTAAGAACGTTAGCTGCCATAGCGCCGTGCATGTCTTCAGCATGCAGCGGGTTCATAATTGCCGATGTGAGACCGGCAGCAGCAGCCATAGACAGGAAGTGAGCATTCAACGCGCGCCGATTGGGCACACCAAAACTGATATTGGACAGCCCACAGGTTGAATTGACCTTCAATTCAGAGCGCAACCGGTTGAGCAGCGCAAACACCTGACGCCCCGCTGTTCCCATGGCACCAATGGGCATAACCAGAGGATCAACCACCACATCGCAAGCCTTGATACCATGGTCATGAGCGCGCTCGACAATCTTTTTTGCCACTTCAAAGCGTACATCAGGGTCTTCGGAAATGCCGGTTTCATCATTGGAAATGGCAACAACGGCGCAATCATACTTTTTGATTAAAGGCAAAACGCGCTCCAGTGATTCATCTTCACC
>CAZVAZ010000128.1:0-6667 GCA_964625235.1 uncultured Hyphomicrobiales bacterium | reverse complement strand
GATTTTCAACGCGAAGTCAGAGTGGGAGATTCATTTGAAGTTTTTTATGGCAATGCGAACCCTCGGTCGCGGAAAAAACCTGACACCGTGCTGTTCAGTTCTTTGACACTCAGTGGCAATACAAAAAACTTCTACCGCTTCAAAACCAGCGATGACAATGTTGTCGATTATTACGATGACGGCGGGCGCAGTGCCAAAAAATTCCTGATACGCAACCCGGTGGAAGGCGCTCGTCTGTCCTCACCTTACGGCATGCGTGTACACCCGATTACGGGTCTCAGGAAGATGCATAAAGGGGTTGATCTGGCTGCCCCGCGCGGTACGCCTATAAAAATTGCAGGAAACGGGGTTGTCATACAAAAAGGCGGTGGCCGCGGGCTGGGAAATTATATCAAAATCCGCCATGCCAACGGATATGTAACCTCTTATGCCCACATGTCGCGTTATGGCCCGGGGATCAGAAAGGGCAAAAAGGTCCGGCAGGGTCAGATTGTTGGTTATGTGGGATCTACCGGACTGTCAACCGGCAACCATCTACACTACCAGGTGGAACTGAATAAAAGAACTGTCAACCCGTTCCGTATCAAGGTGCCAACCGGACGGCAGCTTACCGGTAAAATGCTGGCGCTTTATAAAAAGCAAAAAGCAAAAATTGACGCCATGCGGCAGGCCGCGCCGACTACCACACGCGTTGCTGCCGCCAGCGAAGCTCAACGCGGCGGCATCAACTAATATCAAAGACGTTGGCGTTTGAACGACTGCTCTCATCAACCGTCATATCAGCGAAAGCCGGCATGACGGGGAAGATGGATAAAATCTCACCGCCACTGTTATGATGAATTTCAGCTTAAAACCAAATCACGAAAATACTCTGATTTTTTACGCACTTCTTGTCCGAAAACCGGTTCCCACTTTTCGGGAAGTGCTTTAACAACGGCCTATGCGCTGGCGGTTGATTTCATCACCATACTGATTAAGTTCAATCTGCAGACGGCGGCCGTTGCGACAGCCTTCGACTAAAATCCGCAAATTCCTGATACCGCGAGACCTGAAATCTTTCAGTACCGAGTTCAGGCGCGGTGCCTCAGGGCAGCGTCCAACAACCGTGCGATTGAGAATGGCACCGTATGGATCAATTCTGTATTCGCGCCTTTCAAGACGGTAACACGCACTCGCACGAAAGCCTCTGTTATTGCTGGAGATGATTTCAACACGGTTGGCTCCGCGTTGCTGTAACATCGCTACAACCTGCTGACGGGTGAGTGGTGGCGCACACTGGCCCAGGCGCGAGGTTGATATGACTTCTCCAAATCTGTTCATACGAATACGTATCAATGAATTTTGCCTGCACGCTTCTGCCTGATAGACCGGAAGCTGATTATCAGTGACTTTGATCTGACGATAGCCAAGGTCGCGCAGGCGCTTGGTAATATTTCCCGGCCCAATCGGTCTCGCGCATGCGCCGATAATCGTACGGCGCTGAATGCGACCGTCAGCCGCCAGACGCAGCCTGAATTTGTCACCTTCAAAACAGGCTTCGGCAACAAGGCGTCCCTGGTTTTTATTCACCATCTGAATTTTTGTGAAACCGTCCTGGCGCAGCTGCTGACGTATTTCCGCTATGTTGGGGCCGCGCTGACACCGCCCGGTGATCGAGCGCTGCAAAACCTCACCATACGGATCAACATCGAGGCGAACGCGTTGATTGAAATCACAAGCCTTGGCGACAAAGCGTCCCCGGCTGAGGGGAGAAACAGAGATCTTGTCCAGACCCTGACTTCTCAGGATAGCCGCAACCTGCTGTGCGTCCACTGTCGGGCGTGCCGGGCGGCATCTGCCAATCTGGTCACCGCGAATAACCTTGCCGCTTAACCGGCGCACCTTGACCTGATACCTAAGACCTCTAAGGCAGGCTTCAGCGTGCACATTTTTGAACGTTTCTCTGGAAATCTGAATTTTGCGAAAACCGTTTTGAAACAGCAATTGCCTGGCATCGTCCTTAGACAGGCCCAGGCTGAGCTTCAACTGGGCCATGCGGTATGGGGCGATGGCTGGAGAGATGACTGTCGATTTACCCGCCTGAATGTTGGCACCGGCAACAGAAGGGGCAGGGTTTGCCACAAACATCAGTCCCAATAAAACAAGCAAAACTGCCTTAAATCGCATTACCATTCCGCCAACCTTTCACAGGTAAATCCATTCCTGAGTAAAGTCTGTCTCAACACACAGGATTTTCCAAGCAGAAAATTAATTTTCTCTGTGAGGTCGATATACCATTGATTGGCGGTGAGATGTCTGCCCCGCTCACGCGGCCTTTTCGACAGCGATGCCATTGAAGGTTAGGCCATCCATACCGGCAGATATCTTGATGGTATCACCATCGCCGATTTCTCCCGACAACATCAGGTCAGCCAGCGGGTCCTGAACGGATTTCTGGATGGCGCGCTTCAAGGGCCGTGCACCAAAGGCTGGATCGTAGCCTTTGTCGGCGAGCCATGAGCGCGCCTGTTCATCCAGCTCTATTTTGATTTTACGCCCGTCAAGCAAGGTCTGCAGCCGTGCCATCTGAATATCGACAATAACATCCATGTGCGAACGCGCCAGACGATGAAACAGGATAATTTCATCGAGCCGGTTTAAAAACTCCGGCCTGAAGCTTGCTCTGACAATCTCCATTACAGCACCGCGCACAGCATCGGAATCCTCACCGTCGGGCTGATTAACCAGAATTTCCGAGCCTAAGTTCGAGGTCAGAATAATCATGGCATTGCTGAAATCAACCGTGCGTCCCTGGCCATCGGTAAGGCGGCCGTCATCAAGCACCTGCAACAGGATGTTGAAGACATCGGGGTGGGCTTTTTCCACTTCATCAAACAGGATGACCTGATAGGGCCGGCGGCGCACAGCTTCAGTCAGGGCACCGCCTTCTTCATAGCCGACATAGCCGGGAGGCGCACCAATGAGGCGGGCAACAGAATGTTTTTCCATATATTCAGACATATCCAGACGTAAGACCGCCTGATCATCGTCAAACAGAAACCCGGCAATGGTTTTGGTCAGTTCTGTTTTGCCAACACCGGTGGGTCCCAAAAACAGGAAAGAACCGATCGGGCGCGAGGGATCCTGCAGACCCGCCCGCGACCGCCGCACCGCCGATGATACGGCAGCTACAGCTTCGGCCTGGCCAACCACGCGTTTGGTCAAAACGGCTTCCATCTTGAGCAACTTTTCTTTTTCGCCCTGGAGCATTTTATCTACCGGAATACCGGTCCAGCGAGAGACAATCTGGGCGACGTGATTGGCATTAACGGCTTCATCAACCATGAGATCGCTTTCAGGCGATGCGTTTTCTTTTTCCGCCAGCTGTTTTTCAAGCTCGGGAATGACACCATAGGAAAGCTCACTGGCACGCTCGAGCAAGCCATCACGCTGTACCATAACCAGTTCAGTGCGGGCATTTTCGAGTGCTTCTTTTATTTTGGTGGCCGAGGACAGTTTGGCTTTTTCCGCATTCCAGCGCGTGGACAGATCAGCAGACTGGCCCTCAAGATCACTCAACTCGGTTTCGAGCTTTTCAAGGCGATCTTTTGAGGCTTTGTCATCTTCCTTTTTTAACGCTTCACGTTCGATCTTCAGCTGAATGATGCGGCGGTCCAACTCGTCGAGTTCTTCAGGTTTGGAATCAACCTGCATGCGCAGGCGGCTGGCGGCTTCATCAATCAGATCAATGGCTTTGTCGGGCAAAAACCTGTCGGTGATATAGCGCTGCGACAGATTTGCGGCAGACACAATGGCACTGTCAGTGATACGCACGCCGTGATGCAGCTCATATTTTTCCTTGAGGCCACGCAAAATAGACACTGTATCTTCAATGGTCGGCTCGGCAATGAACACCGGCTGAAAACGCCGCGCCAGGGCTGCATCTTTTTCCACGTGCTTGCGAAATTCATCCAAGGTTGTTGCGCCAATGCAATGCAATTCACCACGCGCCAATGCCGGTTTCAACAGGTTTGATGCATCCATCGCGCCATCGGCTTTGCCAGCGCCCACTAACGTGTGCATTTCATCAATAAACAGAATTATTTCGCCGTTGGCAGCCGTTACCTCGGACAAAACGGCCTTGAGGCGTTCTTCAAATTCACCGCGGTATTTGGCCCCGGCAATCAGGGCACCGAGATCAAGCGACAGCAGGCGTTTATCTTTCAGGCTTTCGGGCACATCACCATTGACAATTCTTAATGCGAGGCCTTCAGCGATGGCGGTTTTACCAACGCCGGGCTCGCCAATCAGCACCGGATTGTTTTTTGTGCGGCGGGACAATACCTGCATGGTGCGCCTGATTTCTTCATCACGGCCAATGACGGGATCGAGTTTTCCTTCGCGGGCAACCTCGGTCAGATCACGGGAATATTTTTTCAAGGCATCATACGAATTTTCAGCCGAAGCACTATCGGCAACGCGGCCTTTGCGCAGGTCGTTTATGGCTGTATTGAGGTTGGCGGCACTGAGCCCTGCCTGTTTCAGCGCCTTGGCAGCATCACTCTTGCCTTCTATGACAATGGCCAGCAGCAGGCGCTCAGCAGTGACAAAGCTGTCTCCGGCCTTTTTAGCCAGATCATCGGCCGTGTTGAACACTCTGGCGGTTTCCGGGGCGAGATACAGCTGACCGGCGCCAGTGCCTTCCACTTTGGGCATGGCTGACAGGCTGAGGTCATTTAACTGGACCACAGTTGCCACATCGCCACCGGCTTTTTCTATCAGGCCGGCAGCGAGGCCTTCACCATCATCTATCAGGACTTTGAGCACATGTTCAGGAGAAAACCGCTGGTGATTCTCACGCAATGCCAAAGATTGCGCGCTTTGGACAAAGCCTCTGGCGCGCTCAGTATATTTTTCAAAATCCATTTCAACCCTCGTTTACTGCCTGCTGTCACCACTGACGGTTGTTGCCATGATAACAGCTAAGTTATTTTTACATCACCTGGCTCTTGCAATTTTTGCAGGCGGGGAGCAAAACCCTTAAAACAATGCCTTGCCCTGGCACTAATATAGTGTGTCTTTTTAGCAACACAAGCTCCCGGCTGGAATTAAATTAATTCGAAAACGATGAAAGTTACTCATGGGAAAAATCGAAACCATCTATCGCTATCCGGTTAAAGGATTGTCGGCTGAAAAACTCAGCTCGGTCACTCTGCGGGTGGATGACTGTATCGCCTTTGACAGAGCTTATGCCATAGCCAACGGCCATCGTGAGTTTGATGCGTCCGCGCCCAAATTTATGGAGAAAACAAAATTCCTGATGTTGATGCGCCACGAAAAACTGGCGGCTCTGGAGACCCGGTTTGATGCCAAAACACACATGTTGACAATTTTGCGCAACGACAAACAAGTGTCAAAGGGATGTTTGCAACAACCGGTGGGGCGTAAACTGATTGAGCAGTTTTTTGCAGCCTTTCTCGGTGATCAGATTTTAGGAACGCCCTATATTGTGTCAGCGCCGGATCATTCATTTTCTGACGTGGGGGTCAAGTGCCTGTCGATAATCAACCTGGCCACTGTGCGCGACCTGGGGCGCATGATGGGAGAGGAAATTAACCCGCTGAGGTTTCGCGGCAATCTGTACATTGATGGATTTGAGCCGTGGTCAGAGCTTGGCTGGGCTGGCAAAGACATTGCAATCAACGATATGACGGTATTGCAATGTTTCCAGCGCACCCGGCGCTGTGCGGCAACGAATGTCAATCCGGTGACTGCAAACCGTGATCTTTCAATCCCGGCGCATATATCGCGCGCTTTAGGTCACGGTGATCTGGGCGTTTATGCAAAGGTTATTCAAGATTGCCACATCGCCAGAGGTGCAACCATCACGGTTGCCTAGAGCGTGTCCGTCTTTGACGGAATCACTCTAGATTTTTTCGTTCACGTCTATTTCGGTGCTGCGCACCGAGCCTACACGGGCGCGGCGCAGTAGCGCCGGGCAGCACTTGCTGCCTTGGTGTTTCAGTTAAAAACAGACACGCTTTAGTGCACGCGGAAGATTATTCGGCGGCTGTTTGATCCAGCTCAGGTGATGCTTCGCTGAGATTTTCGGCATCGGGCTTGGGTGCGGGAGCGTCATCGCCTTCAGGTGCTGCATTTTTATTGCGTGATCCACTGCCATTGCGACCCGGTGGCGAACGACGACGGCTCTGGCGGGGATTAGTGGTCCGCGCCTTTGGGGTTTCTTCTTCACTTTTGCCGGCATCATCGCTTTCAGCAGATGTTTTTTCTGCTGAAGGCTCGTCAGCCTCGGCTTCAGCCGTAGCATCGCCATCCTGCCCGTTGGTTACCAACTGGGGCGAAGCCAGCTGAGCTTGCTGCGCCTGCGCCTGTTGCTGCTGCAATTGCTGTTGTTGTGTATGCGCCTGGCTGGCTGCGACAATGCGGTTGTAATGTTCGGCATGCTGAAGATAGTTTTCCGATGCAATCCGGTCACCGGCCACCTGAGCATCACGGGCAAGAGTTGAATATTTTTCAGCAATGTGGGCGGCGTTGCCGCGGATTTTTACATCCGGCCCGTTACTGTCATAACTCCGATTGGCCGGATTATGGACCTTACGGCTTCTTCCGCGTGAGCGTTGCTTGTGTTGTCCTTGCCTCATGTTCACATGATATCCAGGTTATTGAG
>CAZVAZ010000127.1:0-6812 GCA_964625235.1 uncultured Hyphomicrobiales bacterium | reverse complement strand
GGAGTGGGCTGGCTTGGGAATCAAACAAAAAGAGCTGGCCTGGAACTCTAATCTAAACAACCGACAACGGATGATGATCGTGAACCAGTTGTTTGAGGCGTTCATCAAGCACGTGGGTATATATCTGCGTGGTTGAGATATCGGCATGGCCGAGCATTTGCTGCACCGAGCGTAAATCGGCACCATAGGCGACCAGATGACTGGCAAAGGCATGGCGCATGACATGAGGCGACAGGTGGCGCGGGTCAATTCCGGCCTGCAATCCCAGTTGTTTTAATTCCTGGCCAAAGCGCTGCCGGGTCAGATGTCCGCTGCGCCCGCGTGAGGGAAACAACCAGGTCTGATCGCTTGCCCGGCCTGCCATTTTGACATTCAGTTCGCGCAAATAAGTGTGCATCGCCTGTTTTGCCGGTTGGCTCAGCGGCACCAGGCGTTCTCTGCCACCTTTACCGCGCACAAACAAAAAGCGATCATCAGAGGTGGCAGCGGTCACCGGCAGGCCGACCAGTTCCGACACACGCAAGCCGGTGGCATAGGTGATTTCAACCAGGCAATTCAGCCTGAGAGCGCGAAGCTTCTGCGATGGTGCAGCTTTTTCAACCTGTATTCTCGAGTGCTCGAGCAATTGCTCCACATCGTCGACACTCAGGGTCTTTGGCAATGGCCGGCTTAATCTGGGGCGGTCGATTACCGTTGCCGGATTATCGCTGCGCGTACCTTCAGCGTAAAGAAATCTGAAAAACTGCCGCACCGCTGAAAGCTTGCGCGCCGTGGAGGACGCAGCCAACCCCATATCTGTCAGTTCACCCAGGTAGTGACGAATATCGTCAGGGGTGGCTTCGACAACAGATTTGCCGCTCCTTGAAATACTGGCTGAAAAATCGGTGAGATCACGCCGATAGGCATCAATGGTGTTTTCTGCGGCACCGCGTTCGGCACTGAGCATCTCCAAAAAAGCTTCAATGTGATGAAAATCATTCATTGAGACAACTTAGGTTCCGGAGACAAACAAAGGATTACTGATTTTTGAATTTCTCCGAGGCGATAGGAACAATGATTTCTTCGTTTGGCGGATCGACCACCTCAGCCAAAACATACAGGATGCCATATCCGGCACCGCCAAGCAGGCCCAGAAAAAATATAAACCGCAGCAATGCCAGCATTAAATCATTCCAAAAAAATCGATTATCGTGTTCAAACGCGATAAAACTTGAGCATTTGTTACCAAACGCGATAGATACTACAGGTTCAGGGCCAAATCAGGCCATCGTGTGAATTATACCGGAAAAGGGGTTAAAAGGCTACAAATTGAACGCAGTAAAAACAAGAACCAGTCGCATTAAAAAAATTACCTCCGACCTCGGTGACCGCAGTATTGTTCTGATTGGCCTGATGGGGTGCGGAAAATCCAGTATTGGCCGCAGATTGGCCACGCGCCTCAAATTACCCTTTGTCGATGCCGATAGCGAAATAGTGGAAGCTGCAGGAAAATCCATTGCGGAAATATTTGAAGAAGACGGCGAAGAAGTGTTCCGCGACGGGGAGCGCCGTGTCATCGCCCGTCTTCTCGACACTTCCGCCCAGATTCTGGCCACGGGAGGTGGTGCTTTCATGAATGCCGACATTCGTGAAAATATTCACAGCAAAGGCATTTCCATCTGGCTGCGTGCTGATCTGGACCTTTTGATGGAGCGGGTCGCACGCCGCTCTCACCGCCCGTTGCTGCAAACAGAAAACCCGCGCGCGGTGATGCAAAACCTTATAAATGAACGCTATCCGGTATATGAACAGGCCGATATTATCGTCGACAGCCAACAGGCCGCTCATGATGTTATTGTGCGCGATGTCGCCAAAAAACTTGCAGATTATTTAACCACAACGCGTAATGAGCATTGAAATTGCTTAAAAACTGAGTATATCCTGTACAATCTATATGTGCCGCCCTTGACCGGTACGACCTTTGGACCGAAAAATGACCATCCAGGCCGCTGTGCGCCCTTCTGAAAATAATCCTGAAAATAAAAATGTCACTATCAAGGTAGGACTGGACAATCGCAGCTACGACATTGTCATCGGTACCGGTCTCATTGATAATGCCGCTGATTTTATTGTGCCTTTTCTTCCCCGGCCCAAAACCGCGATTATCACTGACGAAAATGTTGCCCATCATCACCTGAAGGCCCTCACCGGCAATCTTGAAGCGGTGGGTATTGACGTCACTGCAATTATTCTGCCACCGGGGGAGACTACAAAAAGTTTTGTATCACTTGAAACTGTCTGCGATCAGCTGCTTGATGCCGACATCGAACGCAATGATGTGATTATCGCTTTTGGCGGCGGTGTTATTGGCGATCTGGCCGGGTTTGCTGCATCAATCTTGCGCCGGGGCATCAGCTTTATTCAGATACCCACTTCGCTGCTGGCCCAGGTTGACAGTTCCGTTGGCGGTAAAACCGGGATTAATTCCCAGCTTGGCAAAAACCTTATCGGGGCGTTTCACCAGCCGGTTTTAGTGCTGGCCGATATTGATGTGCTCAATACACTGCCGGATCGCGAGTTTCGCGCAGGCTACGCTGAAGTCGTCAAATATGGTCTGATTGACAATCCGGAATTCTTCAGCTGGCTTGAACAAAACCACAATACACTTTTTGGCGGTGAACCGGACGCCCGGCGCCATACGGTTGAGACCTCCTGCCGTGCCAAGGCAGTTATTGTTGAAGAAGATGAGTTCGAACACGGACGACGCGCCTTATTGAACCTGGGCCATACGTTTGGACATGCGCTCGAAGCGGCAACAGGATATTCCCAACGCCTTATTCATGGTGAAGGGGTGGCTATCGGTATGGTTATGGCCTTTGATTTGTCGCATCGTCTTGGTCTTTGTCCGGCCCAGGATCTGGAAGCCGTGGAAGCCCATCTCAAATCAGTTGGCCTGCCAACACGCGCTTCACAGATTGAAGGCGCACTTCCCGGTGCGGAAGAGTTTTTCAAGCTGATGTCCCAGGACAAAAAGGCCAATGCAGGTGTCCTCACTTTCATCCTGACCCGGGGTATCGGCAAAGCCTTTATCACGTCAGACGTTGCAAAAGACGATCTCATGTCATTTCTGCAGGAGCAATTACCACCACAATGACCATAGGCATTTTCGTTAGCCTCGGCACCATCGTCGCGCTTTTAATTCTTTCGGCGTTTTTTTCAGGATCAGAAACCGCCCTGACCGCCACCTCGCGCGCGCTCATGCTTGAACTTGAGCGTAAAGGCAACAAAAAAGCCGCCCTCGTTCAACAGTTGATCTCTGCCAAGGAAACCCTTATCGGCGCAATTCTGCTGGGCAATAATTTTGTCAACATTTTAGCATCTGCTCTGGCTACCAGCCTGCTGGTTGGTCTGTTTGGCGACACCGGGGTGATTTATGCCACATTGGTGATGACCGCACTGGTTTTGATTTTCGCCGAAGTTCTGCCAAAAACTTACGCCATAGCCCACCCGGAGCGCATGTCGCTTGCCGTTTCTCCGTTCATCCGGGTTATTGTTGCTGTTTTTGGGCCGGTCACACGCGTGGTGCAAATTATTGTGCGCCAGGTCTTGTCCCTTTTTGGTGTAAATCTGGACGAAAAAACCGCTGTATTATCGGCGCATGAAGAAATACGCGGTGCCATAAACCTGCATCATCTCGAAGGTGGTGTGATCAAAGATGACCGTGACATGCTCAGCGGCCTGTTGAACCTGCGGGAGATGGAAGTTTCAGATGTAATGATCCATCGCACCAAGATGCTGACGGTTGATGTGGCGCGTCCAACGGGAAAAATAATCTCCGAGCTACTCGAAAGCGGTTTTTCGCGCATACCGGTGTGGCGTGATGATCCCGACAATATTATCGGTATTCTGCACGCAAAAAACCTGCTGCGCGCACTCAGTGAAGCCAAAGGCCGGGTGAGTAAAATAAATATCGAAAAAATAAGTACCAAACCCTGGTTTGTGCCCGATACCACAAACCTGCAGGACCAGCTTGATGCTTTCCTGACGCGCAAAACCCATTTTGCTGTGGTGGTGGATGAGTATGGCGAAGTCATGGGGCTGTTAACTTTAGAAGATATTCTCGAAGAAATTGTCGGCGAAATCGCAGATGAACATGACGAAGAAGTGATCGACCTTGAACCTGACCAACACGGTGCCATCAAAGTCGACGGGACCTTGCCGGTGAGAGATATTAACCGCACCATGGACTGGTCACTGCCCGATGATGAGGCAACGACAATTGCCGGACTGGTTATCCATGAAGCCCAGACAATACCTGAACCTTCTCAGGTGTTTACATTCTATGGCTACAGATTTGAAATTTTAAAGCGCCAGCGCAACCAGATTACTTTGATCAAGATCAGCCCGGTACAGGAGTAAACTTGAGGGTTTGCCTTGATAAACCTGAAATCAAACCATATATAACCAGTCAGATTTGATTGACATCAATTGCTCTTAGGCAGTTCTTAATGCTATAATCGTAATCACGAGTATCCGATATTTTTTTATTTTCGAGGTAGGGAAACGAAGTCATGCGAAAAAGCGGATCAAGTTTAGCTCTCATAGGCCTTCTGGCCGGAGTTTCTTTTGCGGTCACACCAAATTACGCTACAGCAGATGTGGATGATTTCTTTCAGCAACTTCTTGATGCGCCTTTCAAAAACAGCCAAAGGGCTACTGTACAGCGTGAAATCAGGCCGGCAAAAAGACGCAAGCCCGATCATTCGGACACGGTCCGGGACAATGCCCTACAGCCAAAAGCCTTTATTGTACTCACTCAGAAAAACTTAAAACCATCTGATCAGATGGATAAACTTTCCACCGCTGTTTATTCATTTTTAGCCGAGCCCGGAGGCACGGCAGTCCGCGTTCGCGCCAAGCAACGCAAACCTATTGTTGATTTTTATAAAGATAATGGTTTTGCACCTTTGTGGGTTGGCAGCGAAGGGTTGAACGATAAAGCAAAGCGCCTTTTAGCCCTGATGAGCAAGGCTGATGAAGAAGGGCTTCGGGCTGAGGATTTCCTTCCTGCTTCCCTTTCTGATTTTAATGATACCGGCAATAGTGTCGAAAGATCACCTTCGGATCTGGCCCGGCTGGAAATTGAGCTTACTGCAGCAGCTCTTGATTTCACCCATCAGGCGTCAGCTGGACGGGTCAAACCGTTTCGAATTTCCGATCTGCATGCCATTAAAGCTGCGCCGGTCGATCCTTCTGAAGCTTTAGTCAAGCTGAAAGAAACTCAGGAACCTGATGCCTACCTCGCCTCGTTGCAGCCCACGGCGCTGCAATATCAATACCTCAAAAAGGCTCTTGCCAAATATCGCAATTCTGAGGGCGCGGAGGCAACTATATTTATCCCTGGCGGCAAATTGATCAAGGCCGGTGGGTCTGACGGCCGGATTGAACTTGTTGCCAAACGGCTTCAACAACTCGGGACATACGAAGTCCCGGCCGGGCAAAGCGGTGAAGATAACACATTTTACACCCCCGATCTCGTTGCTGCCGTGAAGGATTTCCAGAAAAAATCCGGCCTCAACGCCGAAGGTATTATCGGACCCCAGACGCTGGGTGCTCTCAATGGAAAAACAGACGCGCAGGCAGTTTCCAAAATCATCCTGAGTATGGAACGGTTTCGCTGGCTGCCTCAAGATCTGAAAAGCAAATATATTTTCGTCAATCAGGCATTCTTTGAAACCTGGATGATGGATGGTGGCGAAGAGGTCTACCGCTCTGACGTTATCGTGGGCAGGTTCAAGTTTCAATCCGCAGTCTTCGACGACGAAATGGAAACGATAGTCCTCAATCCTAACTGGTACGTTCCGCGTTCCATAATCTTCGACTCAATGCTGCCGAATCTGCTCAAAAATCCAGCCTATCTCAGGGATGGCGGGTATGTGGTCACAGATAAAGGCGGTCAGGTAATAGACAGCGCCTCTGTTGACTGGTGGGAATATTCGGGAACCATGCCCTTTGGCATTCGTCAACCACCTGGACCTACGAATGCGCTTGGCAGAGTTAAATTCCTGTTTCCAAATAAGCAGTCGATTTACATGCATGACACGCCCGCGCGCAATCTGTTCAATAATAAAGTCCGGGCCTTCAGCTATGGCTGTATCCGCCTTAAAAAACCGATTGAATTTGCCAAGCTTATCCTGGGAACAGAAGGGTGGTCGCCGGAAAGAGTTGATGCTGCTATCGCTTCCGGTAAAAATCAGCCGATTACCCTGAAGACGAAAATTCCGGTCTATCTTGGTTATTACACCGCCTGGGCTGATGCTGATGGCAATGTGGAAACCCGGAACGACACTTATGGCCGCGACCGTGTTTTGAACCAGGCGTTCGAGCAGAACATACAGGCGCGCTCTGCCAAAAAATTCGCATCAAGGTAGAGCAAGGCTAAAACTACATAGTCGACATTATGAAGGCCGCATTTAAGTTGCGGCCTTTAGATTTCATCGGGTGATACAGCCTTAATGGCGAGGGCGTGGATGGGACCTTGTAATTCTTCCGCTAAAGCCTCGTTAATCAGCCGATGGCGGCTAACCAGAGACATGCCGGCAAAACGGGCTGAAATCACGGTAACCCTGAAATGAGTTTCGCCTTCCGGCCGTGCTCCTCCATGGCCTGCATGGAGATGACTTTCATCCTCCACAGAAATTTGCTCAGGTTCTAAGGCTTTTGTTATTTTTTCTGTGATTCTTTGTACAACACCCTGTGACATATTATCCTTTTATCTTGTATACTCATTTGCTTTGTTGATTTTAGAACCAAAGAGACCAGAAGTGAACGAA
>CAZVAZ010000126.1:5464-6814 GCA_964625235.1 uncultured Hyphomicrobiales bacterium | reverse complement strand
GGGAATGCCCCACTTCTTTTCAAGCTTGATCAGCAAACCCGACTTGTGCCAGGCAATAATAGCTTCTGATAACTCTTTGCCCAGAGGGCCCTGGCGATCTTTCAGACGAACCGCAGCACCCCACGGCACATTGGCTACAACCGGTGTTGCAATTGAAAAATCTTTCCACTTTTCTGGTGCGTTAACTTTCCGCGGGATGAAAGCACTGTCGTCATACAGCCATCCAACACAACGGCCATCAAGAACCGCTTTTTCAACTTCAGACACGCCTTTAAATGCGATAATTTCCGCACCATTCTTGAGGCCGTGTTCCTTATTGTACCAGGCACCCTGAATACCGCAGATTTTCTTGCCTTTCACGGATTCCCAGCTGGTAATGCCTGAATCCTTGTGAGCCAGCACTGCAACACCTGAGGAATAATAATCCGGCTGCACAATACCGATGACTTTTCGGCGTCCCTTTTTGTTGGACATCGTTGCAATGAACATGTCGATTTTACCCTGTTCAAGGAACTGCATCCGGTTGGAAGCTACAACAACAACTTTTTCGAGAGCAATTGTCTTGCCGGCTTTTGCGCTTAGGCGCTTGGCAAAATCAGCAATCATATCGTGTTCCATGCCGACCACCTTGCCATCGGCATCACGCATGCCCCAGGGAGCATAATCCGCTTTCACGCCGACCACCAGTTTTCCGCGGGCAAAGATTTCTTCAAGCGTCCCGGCAAAGGTCGTTGAAGTTGTGACTGCAGCAAATCCTGCTACAGCAGCCATCGATATTCCTATTTTCATTAAATTTTTGAACATTTTGTTCTCCCTTAAAATTACTCGACTTTTCTTACTATTGTTGCCAATAGTCACCAATGGCGTGGCTTGATTGTTCCACGGCATTAATTCTGTTTTGCCCCTCTTCACCCAACCGTCGCACAATCATACCTGTTAAAATTTCCAGAAATGTCACCAGGGCGACATGGGATGGAAAAAAATGCGAACTTTCGGCGGGAATTAAAAAACTATAACTGGCATGTTTTAAAAGGGGCGACAATAGATCGTCTGTTATGACGATAATATTAGCACCGGTGCCGGAATCGGCAACCAACTGAACCGCCTTAACCGTTTCACTGGCGTAAGGGGCTGCGGCAATAGCGATTAAAGCATCATTTTCGCTCGCCCCTGTCAGAATTCCCGAAGCAGACGAAGCGCCTTGCCCGACAACCCGCCAGTTTGGCGTTACCATTTGAGTCATATACGCAAGATACTCAACCATTGTGCGACCGCACAGGGAGCCAATGAGATATACATTTTTCGCCGCGACCAACTGATCAGCTGCTTCGGCCAATTGACCAACATCCA
>CAZVAZ010000126.1:0-5364 GCA_964625235.1 uncultured Hyphomicrobiales bacterium | reverse complement strand
GCAACATCTTCAGGATGAGCGGACACATATCGCGCAGCAAGCCGCAATTGCGGGCTGAGGCTGGCAAAATGCCGTGCAATTTGATCTTTTAAAGTTATTGCGGGTGTATTACAAAATTTTCTTTCCTGCATAATGGTTTGAAACATATGTAATATAATTTTTCAATCAAAAACTTGAGAAACGATCGCCAGATCATAAATTCACAAACAGAGCGAAGGCGGCGATTGACAAAGCCGGGGATTTGATGTTGACCTGAAAATCAATTCCCAGGGTGCCGGTTCTGGCAAAACTATGGAGTAGCAGATGTCACGTATTACCTATGTAAATGGAGATTTTGTGCCCGAGAACGAGGCTAAAATCTCGATTTTTGATCGTGGATTTCTGTTCGCTGATGGTGTCTATGAGGTGACCGCAGTCATCAACGGCAGACTGGTTGACTATGCCATGCACATGGAACGGTTAAAGCGCTCTTTAGGTGAAATGGATATGGTGTCACCGGTAAGTGACGATGCGCTTTTGGCCATGCACCGGGAACTGGTAGCACGAAACAATCTCGACGAAGGCGGAATTTACATGCAGATCACGCGCGGCAGCGCTGATCGTGATTTTGTCCGGCCTGAAAATGTGACGCCTTCACTTATTGCCTTTACGCAGACCGGTAATCTTCTCAATGCACCGGGGGCGGCAACCGGCGAACGCGCCATCATCGTACCCGACATCCGCTGGGCCCGTCGTGACATTAAAACCATTGCCCTGCTGCCCCAGACCATGGCCAAGCAGGCCGCCAGGGACGCCGGTGTCGCCAAAGCCTGGATGGTGGGCGAAGACGGCTACATCACTGAGGAAGCCTCTTCTTCCACCTACATTGTCAAAGACAATGTGCTGATTACGCGACCGCTCACCAATGCCATTCTGGCAGGCATTACCCGCAAGGCCGTGTTCGCTTTGTTGCAACAAACCGATATTACACTTGATGAGCGCATGTTCACACCCGATGAAGCCTACGCTGCCGATGAAGCCATCGTCACCAGCGCTTCCAGTTTTGTCAAACCTGTTGTCGAAATCGATGGCAAAACCATCGGTACCGGCAAACCCGGACCAGTGGCAAAAAAGCTGCGCGAGCTTTATATCGAGGCCGCTTTAAGGGACGCCATCTAAATTCGAATAAGGAGACGATCATGACCAAGCCGCAAGTCAGCCTTTCAAGACGTAACCTTCTTGCCGGCACCGCCGGTGCTCTCACCCTTGCCACCTTGAGTGATGGCGGGTTTTCCCCGGCAACTGCGGCGGCACCTCTGCAGGGAGCCTCCACCCCAACTCATTATCGCTTCAAGCTTGGTGCCTTTGAGATCACAACCATTAATGATGGCGCGGTTCAACTGGACGGTCCTCATCCGATTTTTGGCCAGAATGTCGAGGCCAAAGAGGTTCAGGATCTGGCGGTCAAAAACTTCCTGCCGCCCACCCGCATGGAAATTGGCTTCACCCCGGTTATCGTCAACACCGGTAAGGAATTGATATTGTTTGATACCGGCAATGGTGATCGCAACCGGCCAAAAACCGGTATGCTGGCCGTCGGACTGGCGCAGGCGGGTTTGTCCGTCGAGCAGATTGACAAAGTTGTCATCACCCACGCCCATCCCGACCACATTGGGGGTCTGATGGAAGATGGCAAACCGGTATTTCCCAACGCGCAATATTACATGAGCGCGGCCGAATATGCTTTCTGGTCACCAAAAGACAAACTCACAGGCAAAACCGAACGCGTTGCCAAACTGGTGCAATCAAAGGTGGTGCCGCTGGCTGAGAAATTCACCTTCATCAAAAACGAAACCACAATAGCCTCAGGTATCAGCGCACTTGATGCTTTTGGCCACACGCCGGGCCATACGATTTTCCACATTGAAAGTGAGGGCAAACGTCTGATGTTGATGGCTGATACGGTCAATCACTTTGTTGCGTCATTGCAGCGGCCCGACTGGCATGTGCGCTTTGACATGGACAAGACGCAAGCTGGTGCCACACGCAAGCGCTTATTTGACATGTTGGCCAAGGACCGCATTCCCTTTGCCGGATACCACATGCCGTTCCCCGCACTTGGTTTTATCGAAAAATCCGACGGCCCCAGCTACCGCTACGTTCCCGTTTCCTACCAGTTCAATGTTTGAAGCCAGAACCAACAATTGAAGGTTGAGCCACGTGGTCGCCAAGAGCTTGATGTTTCAGGGAACCGGGTCTGATGTTGGCAAGTCGTTGCTGGTAGCAGGCCTGTGCCGCCTGGCGGCCAATCGCGGCATCAAGGTTTCCCCGTTCAAGCCGCAAAACATGTCCAATAACGCAGCCGTAACAAACGAGGGTGGCGAAATCGGCCGCGCCCAGTGGCTGCAGGCGCGCGCTGCGCGCATCGAACCTTCCGTCCACATGAACCCCATATTACTCAAACCACAAAGCGATGAAGGTTCGCAAATTATCGTGCAGGGCAAGGTCTATGGTCAGGCGGCCGCACGCGATTATCAAAAGCTCAAACCAACCCTGCTTGAGGCCGTGCTCGAAAGCTATGCGCATGTGCGTGAGCAGGCCGACCTTGTTCTCGTGGAAGGGGCGGGCAGTCCCGCTGAAATAAACCTGCGTCACGGCGACATAGCCAATATGGGCTTTGCCCGCGCCACCAACACGCCGGTTATCCTGATTGGCGATGTTGACAGAGGCGGGGTCATCGCCAGTCTCGTCGGCACCCATGCAATCCTGACGCCTGAGGACCGCGACATGATAGCCGGGTTCATCATCAACAAATTCAGAGGTGATATCTCGTTGTTCGACGAGGGGTTAGCCGAAATCGTCAATCGAACAGGATGGAAATCCTTTGGCATCTGCCCGTGGTTTGACCACGCACACGCATTGCCCGCCGAAGACAGTGTCAGCTTGGAAGCGCCCAAAGCTTCGACACCGGGCACCATAAAGATTGCCGTTCCCATCATATCACGCATCGCCAATTTTGATGATTTCGACGCGTTAGAGGCCGAACCTGATGTGGAACTGGTGATGGTAAAGCCCGGTACAGCCTTGCCTGGTGATGCCAGTCTTATCATCCTGCCCGGCAGCAAATCAACCATCGGCGACATGGAATTTCTGCGCAAATGTGGCTGGGACATCGACATTCACGCCCATGTGCGCCGCGGCAACCACGTACTCGGCATCTGCGGCGGCTATCAGATGCTGGGGACAAAAGTCAGCGACCCCGACCGCATCGAAGGTGCTCGAACAGAAACCCCGGGACTGGGCCTGCTGGATATAGAGACCACACTTGAGCCCAAAAAGACGCTACGAAACGTATCAGCAATAAGCGTTGCCTTTGGCGACAGTATCACCGGCTACGAAATCCACATGGGCCAGACAAAAGGCCCTGATACAAATTCACCCATGCTCACCATCAACAACCGCCCGGATGGTGCCACCTCCGCCAACGGCCTTGTCAGCGGCTGTTACCTGCACGGGCTGTTCACCTCGGACAGCTTCAGAAGAAGTTTTCTGAAATCCCTGGGCGCATCACTGCAAAACAGCCCGGATTACAATAAATCCATCGATGACACGCTGGACAGGCTGGGAGCACATCTGGAGGAGTATCTTGATGTGGATGCGCTGTTTGCAGTTGCTTCTAATTGAGGGCATGCGAGCCCGTCCAACTGTATTCTTCGAATGTGGCTTATTCCCTGATTCTGAACTAAACTAAGCATACTTTTCGAATAAGCCAGCAGTGGATAACATTATGAAATTTTCGGACCGGTTGGGTTTTACGCAACCGAGAGATATAGTCCAAAAAAATACAATGGATGAGCCTCTTCGCAATGGCTTGTGGAATGTTATTTGTCTTGGTTGTTTTCACAATCTAAAAATTGGTGACTACGGAGAGCCAGATGGGATTAGGCATTTATTTGCAGTCCGTTTATGGCGACACTACTTTCATAAGAGAATAGATAAAATACCTTCAAAGTGGTATGAAATCAAAGGTGAAATTGAATCTTACTTTTTCGGTTGCGAGTGGTTCGATGTATATAATCTCATCGAATTTATAGGGTCCGAGTTCGAATTTAAATCCGTTGGAATTAGCAATCGTGATTTTTATGACGCCAACAACCGGGAACTCAAGAGACATATGTCGGGTTGGAGGTTCGTTGAGGGCAAGCTTGCTCCAATAGTTGAAGATGCAGAAATCAAGGCCATCGAAGATGCTATTGAAAATGCCTCAACTCCGGTGAGGACACACCTTGATCGATCTCTGGAGCGTCTATCTGACCGTAACAATCCTGACTACCGAAACGCAATCAAGGAGGCAATTTCGGCCGTAGAAGCTCAAGTCAAAATCTCTGTAAACAGCGACAAGGGTACCTTGGGTGATCTGTTGAAGAAGATGGATGATGAACTTGGGTTACATCCCGCTTTGCGCGAGGCTTTCAGCAAACTCTACGGTTATACATCTGACAAGAATGGCATTCGGCATGCGCTCATGGAAAAGGATGACCTTGATCAACAGGATGCCCTGTTTATGCTTGTTACCTGTTCGGCATTTGTGAATCTGGTACAGGCGAAAACAAACGCTTGAAGCGCGTTACAGTTGATTGGATTCATTCCCATTCGTTTGAGTTATTCGCCCTGGGCCACCCCCCCCCTCACCCAACCCTCTCCCGCCAGGGGAGAGGGCTTTTTTAGCAAATTTTTGCGGGTTTCTCCCCTTCTCCCCTTGCGGGAGAAGGGGGCGCCGGAGGCGTCGGATGAGGGGTTGAAACATACAACAATACCCCATACCATCGCCGTATAATGCCTCATCAACCAACACCGCCTATCCTGAAAACCCGCGCCCGTTCCCTGCGGTTAAATCAGACTGAAGCCGAAAAAGCCTTGTGGGGCAGGCTCAGAGACCGGCGTTTGATGGGGTTGAAATTCAAACGCCAGATGCCGATTGGCGGCTATATTGTCGATTTTGCCTGTATGAAGCATCGGTTGATTGTTGAAGTGGATGGCTCCCAGCATGTTGAAAATGACTATGACACCACGCGTGATGCGGAGTTGATCAAACTTGGTTATAGAACCTTGCGTTTCTGGAACAATGAGGTTTTGCGTAATATTGAAAGCGTTTGTGAGGCTGTTCGTGCTGCTACCATGGAAGATAGCTCGTAATTATTCGCTTGCAGCTCTTCCCCCTCATCCGTCAGCTTCGCTGCCACCTTCTCCCTCAAGGGAGAAGGGAAGTTCTCATCATCTATTGACATCGCCCCGGAGGGGTGGAATAGAGTTAACCCCTATGGTTTCTCAAATAGGGCGACAGAGCCTTGAGGATTAATAGGGAATGTGGAGGGGTTTGCCCAT
>CAZVAZ010000125.1:0-6828 GCA_964625235.1 uncultured Hyphomicrobiales bacterium | reverse complement strand
GGAAAGAAGGGAAAGAATAAGAAAAACAAACGTGACAAGCGGCCTCCTAAAACCCGCGTAATTGATGCTAATATGGCTGCCAAAGTCGAACCATCCAAAGATGGTTACATCAATGCCATCCAAAACTACCCCTATGTGAAGGGAGCGCTTTATCAACTCTATACTGCCATCAATCAGGTTTCCGACATTGCATTGGAACCGGGCGAAAAACTGATAACAGTTTCAGCCGGTGATACAGTCCGCTGGGTGGTTGGTGATACTCAGAGCGGTGATGGAAACCAGGCCCAAGTGCACATTCTGGTCAAACCCATTGCCCCGGACCTGCAGACTAATCTGGTCATCGCCACCGATCGGCGCACCTATCATCTGGAAATGCGCTCAACCGAAGACACCTACATGGCATCAATCTCATGGACTTACCCTTATTCCGATTTGATTGCCCTAAGAGCAAAAAACACCAAAGCCGTAAAGGCAAGCAAAATTGTTATTGATAACGGCTTGAAGCTCAATCGTCTGAAGTTTCGTTATCGCATCACCGGTGAAGCGCCATGGAAGCCAATTCGTGCATTTGATGACGGCAAAAAGGTCTATATCCAGTTTCCATCCGGCCTGAGCCAGGGCGAAGCACCGCCATTGTTTGTCATCTCCTCCGACGGCCAACCGGCCCTGGTCAACTACCGGGTACGCGACACCTATTACATTGTTGATCGCATGTTTGCTGCTGCAGAACTGCGGCTGGGCACTGACCCACAACAGATTGTCCGCATCACCCGCACCGATGCCAAACTGCGGTCTGCCAAAAAAGTCAGGAGGGTGTTCGATGAGCGATAGTCAAACAAGTAACAAAATTGATCCGGAAACCCTGGAACTGCGCGCCAGGCCAAAGCCAATTACAAGGATCAGCCGCAAGGTGCTAATGGGCGGCAGTGCACTGACGCTGTTGTTCATTGCCGGAGCCGTTCTCATCGCGCTTGATCCACCGGACTGGAAATCCGGCACACAAAGCGAACTTTATCAAACTAAAAGTAAAACCAAACCGGACGGGCTGGATCAACTGCCATCCTCCTATGACCGCATTCCCAAACTCGGACCACCCAATCCCGGCGATATCGGTAAATCACTGGCCCGTCTGGAAAGCGATCTGGGCATCAAACCACAGATAACAAATCCCATTTCCTCCTACCGCCCTGACCCTGAAGCCGACTTTCTGCGAGCCGAACGCATTCGCCTGGCGCGGTTAAAATCCCAGGCACAGGAATCCGGCGTGTTCTTCACCATCAGCCGAAAACAATTGCCCGGAGTGGATACAAAACCTAACGGCGAAAACATCAACAATCGCCGAACCGAACTCGACGCATTAACAGCACTTACCAATACCATTGGCGCTGAACCACATGCTAGCGAAGCAACTTCTGACCCAAACGGTCAGAAAGCAAAACTCGCCTTTCTGCAAAAAGAGCCTGATGCAGAAATCTACAACAGACAAGCCCAACAGACACCGGTATCACCCTATCAACTGATGGCCGGAACCATCATCCCGGCCAGTCTGGTCACCGGTCTCAATTCCGATCTCCCGGGATTCGTCATCGCCCAGGTGACCGAAAACGTATTCGACACCGTAACCGGTCAACACCTCCTGATCCCCCAGGGCACCCGCCTCATCGGTAAATATGACAGCGTCATTGTCTACGGTCAGGAACGCGCCCTGGTCATCTGGCAGCGGATCATCCGCCCCGATGGAACCTCAATCATTATCGACAATCTACCCGCAACCGACACCACCGGTTATGCCGGCCTGTCCGACAAGGTAAATCTCCACACCTGGAAACTGATCAAGGGCATCGCCCTTTCAACCCTGCTCGGCGTTGGCACAGAACTAACCTTCGGCAACAACGAAAGCGACCTCGTAAAAGCCATCCGAGAAAGTGTCCAGCAATCCACCAATCGTGCCGGGCAGAAGCTGGTCGACAGAACTTTAGACATCCAACCAACCATCACAGTAAGACCAGGCTGGCCCCTGCGCATCATCGTCAACGAAGATATCATCATGACGCCGTATGTTGGAAATGGCGGTTGATATGGTTGGCCTCAAACTCGATAAACTGCCTGACCGTAAAACAGTCAAAATAACATTTACAGCGAGTGCGGAATTGAACAAATTGTTAGCTGACTACGCCTCGGGATATGAGGTGGAATATGGCCAACGAGAATCTGTTAACGATCTTATCCCACATATACTGGAGGCATTCATCAAAACTGATCGGGGGTTCCAGAAGAAAAACAAGATGCCTGTTTCCAGTAGCACAGCAGACGTTCAAATACCCCGCGCTAGTGACCGGGTATGATCCGGTTCGGTTGTTCATTTTGCTCCAATCAAACGGCAACAGTGCGGACGAAGCCGACCTTTAGGTGTTCGCAACCAATGTCTGCTCATTGTTTAACCTTCCGCACTGAACGAAAACATATCCGACTACCTCGATACCCCGTAAACTGTCATCAAGGCACCGACGATGTAGATGGTCAGCCCGGTGAGCGTTGCCATAGAATAATCTATCCGTCCATCGAATAGCTGCATCAAAAACACCATCGCCGGACCAAGCGCGGTCATTGCTGCGATCATCGATGCCTGGATGAGCGGGACGGCTTTTTGAACCAGATAGAGTGGGAACGCGATGACGACCAAACCGATCAAGATGATCCAGGTTAGGTCACCGGCTGGCGTCGCAATACCCTTGTCATCCAATCCAATCAGAAAAGCCAAGAGTGCCAGCAGTGTGTATAGCACGAACCGAAGCCCGAACTGTGCCAGCGGGCCGACGCCTCTAGCGTTCAGCCTCACTGAGTAGAGTATGCCGAACGCGGTGAATCCACCAGAGAGCGCGGACAGGCTGACACCGACCAGTGCGGCAAGCCAGTCGCCCCGAACGAACCCCGAGAACCCAAACACAGTGATCGCCGCAAGCACAACGATAGACATCAGGATCAGCGCATTGCCCGCATGGACGACCCGCCGATTTGGTGTCCAAGCCTCCGGCAATCCGAGCCACGCAGCGATGACTGTTCCCAACGGAACCATGCCAGAGAATATGGTGAACACGACCGCCGGTTCGATGAGCTGAACCGCGATGAAGTAGGTGGTCCAAGTTAAAGCCGCAAACAGGTTGACAGCGACGAGGATCCTCCATGCTTGGCCGGATGCTGCAAGTTCGGCTGGACGTAAGATTGCTGTGGCGAGGGTGCAGCCGACGACAGAAATGCCGAAGACCCATGTGCCGACAAGAAACGAGTCCACATCCTGAAACACAGTTCCAAGATAGACTGCCTGGAAGGCTTCAAGGGTGACGAAAGACAGACAGCAGATCAGTCCGAGTTGAATGTTTGACATAATAGATGCTCCGGTGTTCCGGAGAGAAGTTATGGATTTTTCATGCAAAGTGTGGTTAAAATCTCCATTTATTTGGTGTAATCTTGCAGAGACTCAATGGACGCACTCGACATTCGCATCGTGGAAGCACTGCAAGACCGCGGCGACATGACCCATGCAGAGCTGGCAGAAGCGGTTGGCTCCACAGCTTCGACTTGCCTGCGTCGGCTTCGCGACCTGCGAAAATCCGGTATTCTGACCCGGAACATCTATCTCGCCGATGCCGCCAGACTTGGACGTGGCCTCCGGGCAATCATCACGGCCACAACGAAAGATCACACACGTGCAGATAGGGAGATACTGGCGAAATGTATCCGGGCGGAACCAGCCATTGCTTATGCCTACGGTGTCACAGGTGAGTTGGACGCGATCTTGATCGGAAACTTTAGAGACATGATCGAGTACCAAGAGGTATGTGACCGGCTCTTCGATGGCGTTGAAAGCGTGGTGCGATACACCACGCATTTCATTTCCGAGACCTACAAGGACCAACCAGCCGTTCCATGCGACGCGCTAAGGGGTCATTCGGCGGATAGGTGAGTTCACCAAAGCCGATTTTGGCCACGTCGCAGAATATAAGCAATTTTAACTCCAAGTCGCCGTTGGCTGCATTGCAGACAGATATCTGTTCTGAGCACCTTTCAGAAAACGATGACTTTGTAAAATACATCTAAAACACGCCGATACCGGATGGAAAATTTATTGCGCGTGTTCTACCAGCAAATCTGAAGGTTTGACTTCCAGGACTTCTGCAATCCTTCCCACTACATCAATACTCGCAGCATAGACACACCGCTCAAGCGCGCTGATATAGGTACGATCCAGCTCGGCCTGATGAGCAAGGTCTTCCTGCGAAAGCCCTTTGGTCTTTCGATATCTCTTCAGGTTGGCTGCAAATGTCTTTCGTATCTCCATGGAAAACATGGAAGCGTCATTGCATAGTATTTAACCACGGAGTATTCTCTACATATTGCTGTGAACCAACAGTTTGCGAACTGAATGTGAAAACTCAATGGCACCTGAAACTGAAGAATTTCCACCTGAATCAGAAACCGTGACGGCCTATGATCGGCAATGTTTCAAGCTCTACATCACGCTGCTTGATGCGGATGCTTCCGGCGAAGAATGGTCTGATGCTTACAAAAGGATTTTTGGAAAGAGTGCGATACAAAACCACAAACGCGCATTTAAGCACTATCAGGCGCATCTGAAGCGGGCGAAATGGATGACCACGACAGGGTATCTGCAATTACTTTGATATCAAACAGTGGGCGATTATGGACTTAATTGGCTAAATATTCGTTTCACGGTGGCTACTAGGTGGCTACCAGAGCCGAAAATAACAATGTTCCCAAAAAGGGAATTTTCAATATATATAATGATTTCAATTACTTATTTGGTTGCGGGGGTAGGATTTGAACCTACGACCTTCAGGTTATGAGCCTGACGAGCTACCGGGCTGCTCCACCCCGCGACAAGGTGTCTTGCTTACCTGTTCCCTTTTGATTTTCACCCACATGCGGGTTGCAATCTGCAACCATCAGAAGCCTCACCGACCATAAAACCGGCTGGAGAGACACAACGTCGGGTTCTTGTATGAGGGAACCTATGGGCTGATGAATTTAGTCTCAACAGCGAACGCGGCTTTCATAGCAGGGTTCTTTCAATAAGGGAACCATAGAATTGAAATTCTGGTATGATTTTACCGGCTCTGATAAAAACTCTAGAAATGGGCTGGAAAATCCCTGGAATTTGAAAAAATTCAATTTGACAGTGGCTGAGTGGTGAAAACTGTTCCAACGTGATGGCAATTTGATTATGGTCAATTCCTAGTTGGCGATTGTGTGCGAGCCTTGGGCCGTATTATAAACCGGGGCCATATCAGGAACGATGAATAAAATGAAACCTACAACATCACAAATTGACGCGCACATATCCCTTTTGAAAGAACGCGTGTTTCAGGTGGATACCAAGTGGCCGCATTTCAACCTGTTGTTCGAAGATATTCCCAAATTGCTGTCGGGCCTTGCACCTGATGCAACCGTGGTGACGATGGAACGCGGGGTGCTTTATGGTGGTTACAGCCTCATTGGCCCGCTATTTTCGCAGTTTAATTTTATCGGCGTTGACTGCAGCCCCAAAAGTGCTGAGGAGCGCGGGGCTTATAACAGTCCGATGGTGGATGATGAGCGGTTTTTTGGCGTTAAAACCCATTGCCGTGCCAGCATTGAAAACACCACTCTTGACGCCAACAGCGCTGATTTGCTGTTAATTCCAAATCTGGTGCATCATGTGCAAGACCAGGATGCGATGTTTGTTGAAGCAGCGCGCGTTCTCAAACCCGGTGGCACGCTGTATATTTTCGAACCTCTAGTGCGCGAAATCCATCAGGCACCTGACGATTTTATCCGCTACACGCCTTATGGTTTAAGTGATGCCATGGAGAAAAACGGCTTTAGCGTTACGGACCGTGAAGAAGTTGGCGGGCCGTTTTCAGCCATCGCTTATTGCTGGGCGCAGGCTTTGGAATATTTCCCTGACGACAAGCGCAAAGAAATGAGCGAGTGGTTTTACCAAAAACACATGCCTGAGCTGATGGACTGGGACCATGAACATCGTGACAATCAATGCCGCAATCATACCCGCTTTCCCATGGCATTTTCGGTGACGGCAGAATTGAACGGCTAAAGATATTCAATGACACAGTGCCTCGCCATCATACCTGCACGCGGAGGCTCAAAAGGACTTCCGGGTAAAAACCTCAAGGAGATCGATGGCGTCAGCCTGGTGGGCCTCGCTGTGCTGCGGGCACTGGAAGTGCCATGGATTGACAAGGTATTGATTTCAACGGATGCCCGCGACATTGCCGATGAGGCTGTCAGGCACGGGGCTGAATGTATCGCACTCAGGCCGCAAGAACTTGCCACTTCAACCGCTCTGGCCCTGGATGTGTGGCAATATGAATGGCAGCTGGCGGAAACGACATTTCAGCAGCACTATGACCTGTGCGTCTGGCTTGAGCCGACAAGCCCGTGCCGCAGGGCAGATGATTTTGCTCAAGCCTATGAGACTTACAACACTCACACTTGCGATGGGGTGGTGACAGTGTGCGAACTACCGGGCAGTGCCAATCCCAATAAACTGTTGGAAATAGGCGAGCAAGGCACGCTTTCCTACTACAATAAGCATCGCAAAGAACACACAAACCGCCAGTTCAATCCCGATTACTACATGGTTAACGGTCTGATATATCTTAAAGATAGAGCGTCTATTCTTGAGACCAGACAAATCATATCACCACAAACCCGCGCGCAGATAACGGCACGGACCGTGGTCAATATCGACACCCAGTTCGCCCTCGATTTCGCCCGCTGGGTTTTGGCCCGGGGGTAGGTTTGGGGGCT
>CAZVAZ010000124.1:0-6837 GCA_964625235.1 uncultured Hyphomicrobiales bacterium | reverse complement strand
TTTTTTGGCGCCCCCATTGATCAGCCTGACCATCAGGCCAGAGCCGTGGCTTGCGCGCTGGAACTGGATCGCTTCGCCCGGACCTTTGCTGCCACAAAAACAGCTCAAGGCATACCCATAGGACGCACCCGCATAGGTGTGCATTCCGGCATTGCAACAATTGGTAACTTTGGCGGTAAAAACTTTTTCGACTACACCGCTTTTGGCGATGTGGTCAATACTGCTGCACGCCTGGAAAGCATTAACAAACATTTGGGAACACGAATTTGCATAAGTGCTGTGACGGCAGAAAAATGCCCGGGAGTGATATTTCGGCCGGTGGGCGATCTTGTATTGAAAGGCAAATCCGGGCAGTTGGCTGCTGTTGAACCTATAGCGGATAGCGATGGTTCAGAAATTGATGTGCCTGCCTACCATGATGCCTTTAAAGCCCTGCGTCGCGGCGATGGTCATGCTATCGACGCATTTCGAAGGATTGTAGAGAAAAATCCGAATGACAGATTATCAGCGTTTCACCTTGATCGGCTGGAACGCGGAGAAGCTGGAATAATAATAGATTTGGGAGTTAAGTGATGTCTGATCGAGTTGAGCGCAATAAGTCTATCTATTCTTATGTACTCACCCCTATAGGCACCTTATTGCGAAATGCCTCTATGGCACTGATGGCAGCAGCGTTCACAACAATTTTTACACCCGCACTCAACGCCGCAGAACTGGTGGTTATCGCAAGTTCAAACAGCGATTTCAAAGCCGGACAGGTGGTTGATTCATCCTCAGATATCAAATTGGCCAATGATGCCACCCTCACTCTCATTTCCGAAAGCGGAAAAGTCTTTGCTCTCAAAGGCCCACGCTCCGGTGTCGTTGAGGTTAAAGGTTCAGCAGATAAAAACGGTGGACTGATATCCTCAATCAAAAACATACTCGCCGGCGAAAAAACAGAAGTGACCACCCTTGGTGTAATGCGCAGCATAGGCGCACCTGAACGGCCCTCAGATCCCTGGGCAATCATCGCCGGGAAAACTGGAAAATACTGCGTAACAGTTTCAAAGCCCGTGGTTTTGTGGCGGGCCAATGGCCAAAAGACCCGCAACCTCATTTTGATAAATCTTAACAATAACCATAAAGTCAAAACCGTCTGGAGCTCCGGTCAGAACATTCTGTATTGGCCTCGATTGATGCCATTGGTCGACGGTGCCACATACCGTGTTGATCTTGCCGGCGAGAGTAAGTTGCCAAAACTGACCGTTACAATGGTGCCGGACCAGCCTACACAGGCCCATGCAGCCGTGTGGATGGCACAAAACGGATGCGAGCAACAGGCACTACGCCTGCTTCAGAGCATCAATTAACGGCAATATTCAAGCTATTATTTCGAACATTAACAAATAACGCGAGTAAATCCCAGTGACGACACATGATAGGGCAGTTTTAACCAGTTCCATTGAATTTTCAAAAATCCGATTGTTATCCCTGCGCCGTGCACTTGTCCGGACACTGTTTTTTATCTTTCCATTGGCCCTTTGGCCCAGCGCGGTCTCGGCCGGTGTCTTTGACGAATTTTCCGGCACCTGGCGCGGTACCGGTCAGTTCACCTTAAAAGACGGCCGCAAGGAAACAGTCGACTGCAAAATTAAATCGAATGTGGAAGTCAATGGTACGCGTATTTATCAAAACGTTTCGTGCAAAAGTGTAAGCCAGAAGATTAAAGTCCGCATATCCCTCATCGCAAATAATAAAACCATAGCCGGCAGCTGGTCAGCCAGCGGTGCCGTCGAAGGCTACATTCAAGGCTATGCCAGGGGCAGGTCGCTCAACCTCCGGCTCAGTGGCCGAAGAATATCCGCCACCATGAACCTTTACACTTTCGCCTGCTCGCAAAAAATGACGGTCACCGGCAAAATAGGCAAGGTCAGAAAAATATCGGTCCAGCTGAAAAAGAATTGTTGAGACTAAACCAAGAGTAGAAAGTGCCGCTGGAGCCTGCGCCCGCCCGAAGCGCGAAGGCTGGTGCACCTCGAGGTAAAGGGGCCTCAATACGGGTGCATCAAAAGCGGCCAAGCGGTCGCCGGGCGGTCAGCCCGCCCTCGCGGAGCCGGTGAACGAAGTGAACCTGGCGTGAGCGCAATAATGGTGCCGCATGGGTGACTTGAACACCCGACCCCGTCATTACGAATGACGTGCTCTACCAGCTGAGCTAATGCGGCTTTTTTGGTCCTGATATCGGACTTGATATATCTTTGCAATATGGCTTGCCGGGCATCGATTGGAAACAGATTTCCTGCAAACAATGCCTTAGCGGGTTGAAAAGCTCTCTTCTTCTTCATCTTTTTTTGCTAGCGGGCCCGGGTCGTCCGGTGGCCTCGGTGGCACAAAGGGCTTTTCATCGCCATCATCCTTGGCGTCATCGTCTTGCTGATTGTCGGCTGGTTCATCGTCTTTTTCATCCGCCAGATCGTCATTTACTTTAGGCTTGGTTTTTTCTGTAATACGTTCCGCTACCAAAACAACTTCTGTTTTTTGGCTATTATCCGAAATTAATGATGTCTCCTGATCGACGATTTCAGCCTCAACAACTGTTCCGACAGGCTCATCAAAAATAAAATCAACTTCTCTTTCCGAGCCAATAAGCTCAACCGGTACTTTCCACCTGAATGCTCCAAGCTCTCCGGTCGACGGCGAGGTTGGCAACCAGTTTGCCGAGGTAAAACCATCTGCTGTCCATTGCGGGTCACGCGGTGCGCGCACACCTCGCGCCAGCCACTCACGAACGCGTCCGGTATCACCTTTATCGCCCTGTTCAATCTCTGCCATTAAAATACACAGTCTCTGGCCAGGCCTGTTGTCGATATAGGGTGCCAGTGCATTACGGGCGTCGTCCCAGGCCTGCGCATCAATTGCAGCGCGCGCAACAGCTATCGCCCCTTCCTCACCAGAAGCGCCGATCTGGGCAAGTGATTTTACCCGCGCCAAGCGATCGCGCGGGGAATCCCCCGGCCGCACATCGCCATAGACTTCGGCAATATCTGGATGCGGCGATTTGCGCCAGGTTCGCTCGAGGATGCGTGTTGCCTTGCGAATGTCTCCACGGCCAGAAAGAATACGCCCGGCAATTACCGCTGCAGGTACGAGATCAGGGTCAAGCTTGTGCGCATCTTCCGCCAATTTCAGCGCAAAGACCTCATCATTCTTTTCCCGCTCCAAAGCCTGGGCAACTTTCAGGGCGGCCCTTTTCTGGTTGGCATCGGATTTGGAAATCAGCCTGTTGCGCTGGTTGCGGTCAATAGTCTGCTCCACCTTGCCCCAGTCGTGGCTGGCCGATTGCAGTTTAAGCACAGCTTTTCCAGCCCACGGCAAGTCCGGCTGGCGCTCAACCGCGCGCTCGGCATAGGCGCGCGATAATTCCATATCCCCCGCCCGCTGGGCTTCTACAAACAATCCGTGCAATCCCAATAATTCCGTATCACTACGCAATAACATGGCGTCAAAGATACGCCGCGCAGCGGCATCATCTCCTTGCAGTTGCGCTGTTTGTGCCTTGAGCAGCAACGTCAAAGGTTCATCCGCCAATAACCGGTTGGCCTGGGTTGCATGTTTCGCCGCCAGCTTGACATTGCCCGAGCCCACAGCCAGCATTCCATTGGACAAGGCACTGTAGCCGCTACGCTCACGCCGCACCGACAGAAAATCGGTGAAGGCCTGCGGTCCATTCATAATCAGCTTAACCAGCGACCAGAAAAATATAATGCCGGCAACCATGGTAACGACCAGAGCGATGGCAACCACTATATCCATGGTAATCTCGCGTCCCAGCCAGGTCAGGGTTACCTCACCAGGTTGATCGGCAATCCAGGCTGCTCCAATAGCCAGTATTGCGATCGCAATGAAATACGTAACAGCGCGCCACATACCCGAATTTACCCCCTCATTGCCAATTTGACATCACCCGACCTCATTGCCCGGGCTCAAGACCTGAAATAACTTCATTACGTAAATCGTTGATGAATTCAATCACCTTTACCCGTTCCTCAACCAAACCAACCCAGCTTGCCGCAGCTCTGGCAAAAGCGCCATCCAGCTTTTTAGCCTCACTCAGTGCTGCCGCCATGTTACCGGCTTTTACTCTGGTTTCCAGACGCGCAATTATAGCTTCACGGCTGTCACCTTCAATGTCGCCAACGCGGCGAACTCTGATCAGGGATTTAGCTGTTCCGACAAGTTTTGCCATCACACCAGGAGCAGCGACCGTATCTTCTGCAGCCAGGACAGCCCGCAGGACGGAAGCAAATTCGCGCTGCAATCCGGCAATCGACTTAACGCCTGTTCGGGCCTGATCGTTCAATTTTTCCAGCTCCGGGTTTTTTGGTAACACTGCCGAAACAATATCTAATTCTCTTTTAAAAACTTCCCCGGTTTTAATCTTCTGTAGCAGGTTTTCCATGGCAAAACTGAGCGCTGCCAGTCGACCTGTGGTATCAGATTTGCCTTCCTGTTCGAGCTTTGCCAGCCGTTCATCTAATGTCGACCCCACAGCTCTGGATAAAGCCAGCGCCGAATTTGCTGCGACTATCAAACCGTCCAGGGTTTCGATTTTACTCACCAGATTAGTTGTTATTTTTTCGAGGTTTGCCACTCTTGAACTATCGGTTGTTTTGCTTTTTATACTCTCAAGATTTTCCGACAGGCGCTTTAATTCGTCTTCAACATTTGTCAGGCGCAGATTTTGCGCAATCGTTGAGCCCTGCATGCCATCGGTAGACCCCTTGATAGCCTCGTCCGCAGCCTTAACCGCCTGCTCGACACTGTCAGCCCGGCGGTTAGCATTTTCAGCGCTGGTCTTTGCCTCCTCGGTTTTTACATCGAGAGCATCCAGTCTTGCGGACAGATTTTTCAATTCCGCCGCGCCAACGGCTGGTTTTTGTAATTCGGCAATGGATGTTTCAATCGCCTCAATCTGTTCGCTGATTTTCTTGATCAGCGGTGCTTCGGGTTGCTTTGCCAGTTCGCCCACCTGCTGCGTGAATTGATCAATGGCGTTGGCATTGTTCTGGCTGGCGGGAGGATTTTTCACCGAAGCGTTCAAGGTTGCTATTTCCGCCGACAGGGCCGCAATTCTGTCCTCCAGATCCTGTTGATCCGAAGAAAAAAACTGGATGCCCAAAACGCCCGCAAGCAACACGATTGATACCGCTGCACCGATGCTGGCAGAAAGAGCCAGATCACGAGTGGAGAGTTGGCTGGGCGTATCTTTAAAAATACCAAAGCTATCTTTTGATTTACCGGCATCTGCCTGAGCTTCAGCTTTTTCACTATTCTTATCTACCTGTTCCGATTTAGCTTTTCCCTGATTACCGTTCCCAGGTGCGGGCTTTTCCGTCGTTTCTACTTCCAGTCGAACCGCCTCACCCTCAATGGTTGGCGGGCGCGAAGCCTGGCGCTTGCGGGCAGGCTTTAACGGTTTTGGTGCCGGTGATTTTTGTTCACCAGCCTTGCCACCCTTTTTATCATCGCTATTGCTCATTCAGATATTCCATTTGCAAAAAACTGATCAATCAACAATCAATTCATATTGACCTGATAGCAAACTTATTGCCCCCCTACAGCATTAATCAGCTCCGTCGTCGTCGGCTGTTCGGCAATGACCACCTGCCTGCGCCTCAGTTTATCACCTAACTGTATGCTATCAGACACATTCTTCGATAGACAATAAAATGTCACGTCCTCAAGTTTTTTAGCCAATCCGGCATTCATTGCCAGTTTGGAGAACGTTGCTGCTGTACGAGGTGAAAATAAAACCACACCATCAATCAGGTTATTTTTAAAGCCATCAACAATTGTTTGAGACAACGTAATTATTTCGACTGCTTCATAAATGATTACCTCATCGACCACAAAACCCGATGCTGTCAGCTCGCTGGCGAGATCGCCCGCGACATGGGCACCACGAAAATAAAGTACAGGTCCGCTATCAGGTTTAAGCTGCGTGCAAATTATGTTTCTCAACGCTTCAACACCGTCGCTGCCCCTGTGAACCACATTAAAATTTCCAAGCTCATCTGCCGTTGCCGGGCCAACAGTATAGACAGGCGTATCTCGAAATTTCCCGGCATCGGTATGAGCCGAAAAAGCCCGCGCACCATTGATACTGGTAATGATAATGGCTTGGGGGTTAGTGCTGTCAATTGTTACATTCTGCACATTTTCAATCGACAACATCGGCTCAATCAGCACGTCATGGCCAAGGTCGCTCAACCGGCGGGCCAACACTTCGCTTTGCCTTCGCGGTCGTGTTATCAAAAGACGCATGCATTTGAGCCTTTGGTCATATCATCATAAGTTGGCAAGAAAACCCGGCCCTGCCCGCTTTTTTAGTTCAACACCGGCATCATGTCCCAATGCTGCTGCCTCATCAACACCACCGTCGCGGTGGCAGGAAAAACTTTCCGAGCCATCCGGTTTCAAAATCATGCCTGAAAACATTACGGTTGCGTTTTTAACCTCAGCATACCCGGCAATTGGCGTTTGACACGAGCCATCAAGCACCTTGAGAAAGGCGCGTTCAGCAGCAACACAGATTTCAGTTTGATCATCATTCAGCGACGCGATGGCAGCACGCGCGTCATCATCATCAGATTTAATTTCTATGCCGATAGCCCCTTGCGCCACCGCCGGCAGCATATCCGTTGTTTCAATCAAGCTGGTGACTTCATGTTCAATGCCCAGTCGCTTTAGCCCGGCGTAGGCCAGCAACGTTGCGTCCACAATTCCGCTTTCCAGTTTCTTCAACCGCGTCTGTACGTTGCCGCGAAAGTTTACAACTTCGATATCCGGCCGCAA
>CAZVAZ010000123.1:0-6946 GCA_964625235.1 uncultured Hyphomicrobiales bacterium | reverse complement strand
TATTGGCAAGAAACTCGGATTTGGCCTGGTTGCCGGATTCAGCAAACTTTTTGGCTTGCGTGAGTTGCGCCTGATATTGTTTCATTTTGGTGATGTCGTAATATGTCAACATCCTTGAGCCATCGCTGAGAGCCGTGCATTGGTGTATCAATACCCTGCCGTCAACATAGCGTCGTTCAATCGGTGCAATCTGGCCAGACCTGATTTCATTCACCCGTTGTTCAATATGTTCATCCCATCTGTCATAATCAATGCCATAGACTTTTTCATTATGGTGACTTTCAACAATTTCGCGGAAAGTTGGCTGGGTTGACAGTAAATCCTCTGGTGTTTTGGTGAGTTCACGAAATGCCCGGTTGTAAAAAATGGTTCTGAGATCGCTATCGAGGAACAGGACACCGTAATCCATTTTGTCAGTTACGGTTTCGAGCCGGTCCACCAGGGTCTGGTTGACCACATTGGCTTTGGTCAGTTCTCTGGCAAGTTGCTCAAGTTTTTCTTCTCGGGTTTTAAGCTCGGTAATATCAAAATGTGTGATCATTCGCGTACCATTTTCGAGTGCAACACACTGATATATTAGGGTTTTACCGTTTTTCAACTGCATTTCAACCGGTTCTATCGAGCCTGCCTTTACAGCAGTTCCGCGCGCTTTTACGTAAGCTTCAAAATCTTTATCGCTGACGTCGTAGATGTCATTGTAGCGATTGAATGTCAGAAGTTCTCCCATGGTCGGACGGGTGTTGCAAAACTCATCATCATAGCCCCACAGCTCCCGGAATGCCCGGTTGATAATTGTTGCCTTCAAATCACTGTCAAAAAAGACCACGGCCTGATTGATATTTTCTATTGAGGTTTTGAACTGGGCCAGCAGGGTCTTATTTTCCGCGCTCGCGCTTTCGAGTTTCCGGGCTAAAAGCTGAAGTTTTTCCTCCCGGTTTTTCATTTCGGTGATGTCGTAATATGTCAACATGCGAGACCCGTTTTCCAGCGCAACGCAATGGTAAATAAATACATTCCCGTCCAAATGGCGTTTTTCGGTAGGGGGAATGGAACCTGCCTTTACGGCGGAAATTCGTTTTTCGACAAAATCTTCCCAGGTCATGCCCGCAGTATCAAAAATATTCCTGTGGCGATTGAGTTCAATAATCTCGCGGGCATTTATACCCTTATCCAGATAATCATCGCCTACATTCCATGTGTTCCGAAAGGCTTTATTGAGAATTATTGCCTTTAGGTCCTTATCAAAAAAGGCAACACAATGGTCGATGTTCTCAATCACCGCCTTGAACTGCGTCAGCAGGGCCTGTTTTTCTCCATTTGCAGTTTCAAGGTCAACAGTCAGGGCCTGCAATTCCTGTTTACGGCCAAGTATTGTTGTTACGTCTGAATAGGTTCGTAAAAACCCGCCATCAGGGAGCGGTACCCGGCGGATGTTGAAAATCCGGCCATTCAGATGAAATTCAGGAATATCATCTGAGGAGTTGGCGATATTTTCAAGATGGGCGTTAATTTTTTCTTCGATATTTTCAGTACCAAAATTGCCGGCCTTCGCCCCCCACTCACAGAATTTTCTGAGATTGTCGCCGACCTTCACGCCATCATGGGGTATTTTGTATATATCGAGATAGGTGTCATTGTAGCATACAACATTCAATTGCTCGTCAACCATGCAAATACCCTGGTCGAGATTTTCGAGCACTGTCTCCAGAATTTGCGCCTGCTCTTTCAGTTTAAGGGCGTTCAAACGCAATTCTGTAATATCCGTGTGGGTGAGAACCGAGCCGCCGTTCGGCAGCGCCTTGCTGACGGTTCTTATAATGCGGCCGGAAGGTGTTTTGCGATGCAGGGCAGATTGTTTGCCCGGGGCAAACTGGGCCATGATTTCTTTGGTACAAAGTTCGCCATCTTCGCTGCAATAGCCGTGCTCAACAACGTGCTCGACCAATAACCGCCGTGGCTGGCCTTTGTCAAAAAGTTCGGCTGGAACCTCAAGCAGTTCCCAACATTGCGGATTTGCCACAATGACCCGGTCATCTTTGTCGTAGGCAACAACGCCTTTATCCATCGACATGACGATGTCTTTATAGGCATCAGGAATTTCCTGATTTATCTGAGCCCCAGGCAGTGCGGCAGGTCGCACCACCCTGAAGGCCAGTTTGGGTTTCTTCGCTTCGACCGTTTGCTGTGGTTTGGCAACAGGGTTGGAGCGGGTTGCCAATGACAGGATAAGCAAAGACAGGCAGAGCAGGGTATTTTCGAGTTGCTGAATTTTCTGTTCTGATCCCGGCTCACGATTGTCGCTGGCTCCGTCTAAACGATGGAATAAGGACCTCGCCGCCAGGCTGGATAAATTATTGAGGATTTCGCCAGAATTCCCTCTTTGGTCCGCATCCTTTGACAGAAGGGATTTCGACGTTGAAATAAAACGACGGATGTCGCTGCCGAGTTGATCATCGACCGCAGCGGAAGTTGCGGGATCGTCACATATTTGATGATTTTCAAGCTGCAGCAGTATTTGCTGAATTTTATTCAGGATTTCTGCGGTTTCCCGCACACCGGTTGCCTCCACATAACGATGGGCACTCAAAGCAAGTTGCCGGGAAATATCAAGCAATGATGTTGAAGAAGGATGAGAATTTGGCAACATCAGTAATTTTTCAGTTTAAATTGAGTGAGTGACAATAAAATCAACGCCTTAATCAATAAAACTATATGGTTTATGGTTAACCCATCCTTAATATCAGCAGGTTACTGCCCAAAAAAATTGATACTCAGGCCGGGTTGAAACCGAGCCTGAAACCCTGTCGAATTGGCCAGGGTCTAGAGAAACCCTTCAATCCAGCGCTGATAATCTGCATCTCTGGTGACTTTTTTCATCAGGTCAGCCGATGCCAGCCTGTCAATTTTTTCTGGTGGCGTTCCAGATCTCAATGCCGCCAGCGTGTCATACACGGCCTGAACGGATGCTTTGATGGGATGATGTCCCTGCAAACATATACGAACGCCGTGAGCGGCCAGGAATTCAAGGTCTGAAAACCCGGCCAGCATAAGGGGGATTTTTATTTCCGAGTTGAGGAGTTCAATCTGCTGATGATTTTTCAATCCCAGCATGAAAAGAGCATCAACGCCGGCAGCTTCATAAGCCTTGGCGCGCAGCAAGGCATCTTGTGAACTGCTTAGCCCAAATGCACTTGTGCGCCCGATGATAATGAGGTTGGGGTCAACACGCGCTTCAAGGGCTGCACGCATTTTTCCAACCCCTTCTTCAACAGACAAAAGCTGTGTTGAGTGTTGTGAGCCATAGACAATCGGCAAGGCTGTGTCTTCAATCGTCAGTGCCGATATGCCAGCAGCTTCGAGTTCTTCGACACAGCGCATGACATTGAGTGCATTGCCATAGCCATGATCGGCATCAACAACGAGAGGAATTTCAGCACTTCGGCAGATGCGTCTGCCCTGATCTGCGAATTCACTTAAGGTTAAAACGATATGATCGGGTGCGCCCAACACCGTCAGGGAAGCAACCGAGCCTGCAAACATCGCCAATTCAAACCCGAGGTCTTCTGCAATGCGGACCGACATGGGATCAAACACGGAAGCGGGATGGTAGCACTGGTCCCCCGACAGTAGTTGCCGCAAGCACTCACGCCGTTTAGTCCAACGCATGATATTCCTCAATCGTTAGTTTACATTGTCGTTGGCTGAAACCTTTGCACCCAGTAATTCAGGTACCTGATCAGGGCTCATGGAACCTATGGCCAACACCTCAATGAACGGAACCGGTGCTTTGGGGTTTGCATCTACAGCCAGTTTTTCGGGGTTTTCCAGAAAGGAGCGCAGGGCCGTTTTCACGGTTTCCATAAACGGGGTTCCGCTTAAAGGCCCTGCCTGCAGCTCGATCAATTGAATAATTGATGCGCGAATCTCTTCAGGTGTTTTATTTTGCGTTTTGGCAAAATAATCAACAAGACCGGATACCAGGACTGCATCTTCAGCAAGAAAATTAAGATTTTTGAAGGCCAGGGTTGCCATTGCCTGCATAATGTTTCGCGGTCCTTCAATCACCGAACGCGGCAATCCCGCCAATCCGGCTTTAAGAGTTATCTTTACACCATTGTCGAGCGAGATATCGGCATTTTCCAATGTCAGGTCTTCGCTTGCTTCGTCCCACTTCAAGGCAAATCTGGCGGCGATTTTCAGCACTTTATACCCCAGAGACTGCAATATTAATTGCGCTCTGGCATCTTCAATAAAGGCCACGGGAAACTTCAGGTTTTTGGTGGCAATTTTGATGTCCGTTGGAATGGCACCGATAAAACCTGATTGCAGCAGGCGAAACAGACCAAGAGACAGTGCCGGGTTCATTTTGTCGTCAATCAACAGGTTTGAAACTTCTATTTTACCGATTCTCGGGGCCAGCGCTGCAGCTGAAAATGGATTGCCAGGCGAGCCCTGTTCAAACGCGGCCACAATATTCTCAATTGAAGGGAACGCTACGTCACCAATTGTTGCGTTTGCGAGGCTCAGCTTTTCACCATCGTTTCCGTTGACGTCAATATCTTCGACGGTGATTTTTTCGAGCCCCTGGTTAGACAGATTTTTGATAATAAATTCAGCCATGCTGGCGGTGACATTTTGCGGGCCGCTGCCCTGAAAATTGGAGATCGACAATTTATCCATGGCAAAACCACGGATAAAATCCAGTGAAATGGCAAACGTTTCCTTATCATCAATTGCCTCGCCAAGTGCGAGACGATCCAGCATCGCCAGCAAAGAACGTTTGCCCGGCCGCACTTTGATGCCATCGATCCTGTAATTTTCCATGGAGAGATTTACAGGTCCAACAACGATGTCCATGTCTGATAACGAGGTCTCGGCAACGATGGTCCTGTAGTCAGTTTCAGGCCCCTTGCCCTCGCCCTTCAATGCATCGATTATCGGGCGCAAATCGACGCCGCGCTGGATCATCTCACCATAGGAGGTCTCCATTTTATCAAAAGGAATATCGTCGGTCTTTTTGGCAAGCCGCATGGTTTGCTTGTAGGATGCCATCCGCATTTCTTCGAATTGACCCGTTTGCAAATCCTGTACCGACAGGCCGTTATATTCAGAACGGAAGCCTTCCTCGCCGTTCACAGTCTGAATTATCAGCACCTGATCGATGTTGAATTTTTTGACCATGGTTTTGAGAAACAGGTCGTAATAATGAAGATAGCGCGAGACCGGTCGCTTTGGATCTTCCGGCACAGCGGTAATTCGGGGGTAAAACACCTCCTCCGCTTTCAGGCCCTTTATCGTGCCCGTCAGGGAAAATGTATCGCCTTTTTTATCGTTGCCACTTATTTTCAACAAGGCGTCATCGGGCACAGAATATTGTTTGGCGCTGAAGCCTTCGGCTTCCTGCTTCAATCCGGTGATCACGATTTGAGACGTTGAAAAACTGATGTCGTAGGGGGGAATATTCTCTATGGAAAAATCCAGACGCCAGTCAATCTGCGGATTTTCTATGGTGACGGTATCGCTGGCCTCATCAAACTTTAAGGCATCATACCTGGCCGTGGTTGCTCCGGCATCCTTCAGACTTTGAAACCAGCTGGCTACGGCCTGTTCTTGCGGCGAGACAGGTCCGGGTAACAAAAACCGAAAAACGACCAGACTCAATAAAACAAGAGCCAGCGCTGAAAAAAGCCACTTCTTTGCCATTTCTATGGTTGCCAATACACTTAAAATTTCCCCGGCGATGCCAGAATTTCTTTTATCCCTTTACCGGGATTAAAATTAATGCAGCAGCATCTCGCATCTGTTCTTTTGGACAAGCAAATTGTTCTCTTTATAAAACAAATCACAGTATGCCCGTTGATCATGTTGTCTTTTGATTTCAAGTCAAGGCGTAAATAAGGCTGATTGCGAAAATTATGATCTCAGAAAAAAATTCCTACCTCAAAAGGCTGGAAGCAGTAAAGCGTCCATATTTTTCGCGAAGTGGCGGCTGAATTTGTACGACCGGCACTATTGTATTCAGTTGGCAAGGACTCGTCCGTTCTGCTACATCTGGCGGGCAAGGCATTTTATCCAGCCAATCTCCCCTTCCCGCTTATTCATGTGGATACCACCTGGAAGTTTGCCGAGATGATTGCCTTTCGCGATGAGACCGTAAGAGACCTCGATCTTGAATTGATAGTCCCTACCAACGTTCAGGGGCGCAAGGACAATATAAATCCCTTCGATCATGGTTCATCGAACTATACCGACATTATGAAAACCCAGGCGCTGAGACAGGTGCTGGACCGCCACCGCATTGATGCAGCGATTGGCGGGGCGCGGCGCGATGAAGAAAAATCCCGTGCCAAGAAGCGTATTTTTTCCCACCGCTCACCGTCACACCGGTGGGATCCGAAAAACCAGCGCCCGGAATTGTGGTCTTTGTATAATACCCGATTGGGTGGCGATGAAAGCATGCGGGTCTTTCCTTTATCCAACTAGACCGAGATGGATATCTGGACATATATCCATGCGCAGAATATACCCATTGTACCGCTCTATTTCGCCAGACCGCGTCCGGTTGTTAAACGCCAGGGGTTATGGATTATGGTGGATGATGAGCGGTTGCCGCTGGAAAAAGGTGAAGTGCCGGAAATGAAATCTGTCCGATTTAGAACCCTGGGATGTTATCCCCTTAGCGGTGCCATGGAATCTGTCGCCACCTCTTTGGAGAAGATAATTCTCGAGAGGGCCGACGTTACAATTTCCGAACGCCAGTCGCGCCTTATTGACAGTGATCAGGCAGCTTCGATGGAGAAGAAAAAGCAGGAGGGTTATTTTTAATGTCTGCTGGTTCAAACCCGCCTAAATCGGTTGCTGAATTCATCGCTGGCGAAAGCTCGAAAAGCCTGTTGCGTTTTATCACCTGCGGCAGTGTTGATGATGGCAAGTCGACCTTGATTGG
>CAZVAZ010000122.1:0-6963 GCA_964625235.1 uncultured Hyphomicrobiales bacterium | reverse complement strand
CCACAGCGGCCAAAGAAAACGTCACAACAATCTGGCTGGTGGTTGTAAATGTATATGGCACCATGCCGATCATATTGCTGGTAAGAATGAACATGAATAATGTGAATATAAAGGGGAAATATTTCAACCCTTCAGTGCCGGCATTCTCGCGCACCATATTGGCAACAAATTCATAAGACAGCTCTGTAACAGATTGCATGCGCGAGGGCACCAGGGTTGTCTTGCGTGATCCCAATAACATCACGGCGCTGATAATTACAATGGCGATGACCATGAACAGGGATGAATTGGTAAACGAGACATCCAATCCAAACAGGCTGAACTCCTTCAGGCGAAGAATTTCAAATTGCGCCATCGGACTTTCACCGGCCCCACCGCCAGTGACTTCTGCTGCTGTGCTAATATCAATCGCCACGGGTTAACCCTTTTTCGTCATTCACCTGCTGCTGTCATGATGTTCATGATCATTCAGCGCATCTTCATCGAGCGAGGCATCTGCCTCAAAACTTTTTGCGGCTCTCATAACATTAAGAACCCCTGCTGCAACACCGAGAACGAAAAAAATCAACAGCATAATGGGAGTTGTTCCCAGCCATCGATCCAGATACCACCCGATTGCCCCGCCAAGAGCGACGCCAATAACCAATTCGCTCACCAACCGGAAGGCTCTGCCTAAAATCACTCCCCGGGAAGGAGGCTTGTCTGCTTGTTTGCCACGTGCGCGAGCAGCTTGCAACCGGATTTCCAATGCTTTCAACCGATCATCTTCATTTGGGTCCAGATTTCGGTTGTCGCTGAGCTTTATGTTACCGGCCTTTTTACCGGTGTTTTTAGCCATTTCACATCCCCAAACACTGACCAAGGCATCGGGTCGAAACCCCATGTTGCAAGACGCGCGCACAATAGGTTGCCGAACCCCAGCTGTCAAGCACTGTAAATCACTGGTAAGCCATTGAAAAAAAACGTTTAAATCACCCAGATTCGTGAGAACTCACAACTAGGCTACATCTGCCTCTAATGTAGGTACTTTTTTTTCCGGCCCAGATATCGGCAGGCGCACAGAGAATGTACTACCGCCGCCCTTCTCGCTGTCGATGGCGATAGAGCCTTCGTGCAATTCCAGTAACATTTTTACCAGGTTGAGGCCAATACCGGTGCCTGCAATACCGGTAGATGTTTTTGCCCGGAAAAAACGTTCGCCAATTCTGTTCAACTCGTTTTTGTCTATACCGATGCCATGATCGCTCACACTGATAATTACATCGTCGGCCTGTCTGTACCCGACAATGTCAATTTCAGGCGCATGGGGTGCATACTTAATCGCATTCGAAAGCAAATTGGTGAAAACCTGTTCCAATGCACCGGTATCGGCCTGTATGGTGTCGGGAAGGTTTTCCAGTTCCCATGAAATTTTATGTTTCGGGCTGATTTCCTGTTGACGTCTACAGGCATCTTCAACCACCTCCGCAATATCGCATTGCCTGATCTTAACCCCGATTTTTCCTTCCTGCATGCGCGCGGCTGACAAAGTGCTTTCCATTAATTGTGTCATTCGCTGCACAGCGGAGCGGATGCGCTCGGAGCGCATGATTGCTTCTTCGGCCGTCACTTTACTGGCGCGGCGTTTTAACAATTGTGCGGCGCTGTCGATAATTGTCAAAGGCGTGCGAAATTCATGACTGGCCATTGAAACAAACTGCCGTTGCAGCTCGTTTAGCTTCTTTTCCTTTGACAGGGCCTCTGTCAGTTCTTCAGCCTTGATTTTCAATTCCTGTGTGGCATCATCAACCATACCCTGCAAACGATCGCGGTGGGCCGTCAGAATATCTTTTGCCTTTTTGCGCTCCGAAATATCATCAACAACGGCAGCAAAAACCGATGGGTTTTCTGAATGAATTTCCTGCAGAATAATATCGGCATCATAGGAGGTTCCGTCCTTGCGGCGATGGACGGTCTGAAAACGTATATGATCCTTTTTACCCTGCCGCAAAGGCTTTAACATAGCCTCGAACTGCTCGGTTGATATCTGGGGTTTAAGATCGACCGGGGTCAGTTCAAGCATTTCCTCGTCGGTATACCCCAGGTTTTTACACGCGCTCGCATTAACCTGCAGAAATTTTAAAGTATCGGAATCAAATACGAAAATTTCGTTGGTGGAATGTTCAACGATTTTAGCCAAACGCTGAGTGGCCGCCTCGGCCTTAATTTTCTCGGTGACATCTTCATGCAGGGTAAGCCAGCCGTTTCCGGGCATTGGCATGTGCGAAATCAAGATTACCCGCCCATCCCGGAGCACCTGATTTCTACTCGATGCCTCGCCGCTGGATATCCATTTGTGGCGTTTCCTGATATATTCCTCGGGATCGGTGCCGGAGTAGTAACCCCTGGCTATGCGGAACTCCAGAATTTGGCGCAGTGGTGTTCCCGGTTTCATCAATTCAGCGGGAGCCCCATACATCTCGGCATAATGTTTATTGGCGACAATGAGGCGCTGCTGGTTATCGAACATACACAGTCCCTGGGACATATTATCCAGTGCAGCGTTAAATCGCTCATTCTGCGTGAACGTTTCCGATATCATACTGTCGATTTCACTCACATCCATATAGGTTGTCACGAAACCGCCTTCAGGAATTGGCCAGCCTCTGATTTCAATGGTTCTGCCATTGCACAGAATTCTTCTGAATGGATGCAGTTCAGATTCCAGCGCCAGTTCAACCCTGTCGCTAACTTTGGTCTCAATATCAACTTGCCCGTATTCTCCACGCTCAGCGTTGTATCTGATGAAATCCGCAAAAGCTGTGCCAATTGGAAAACTGTCTTCGGGAAATTCCCGCAATTTATAAAATGCGGGGTTGGCAAATTTCAATTTGAAATCCCTGGAAAATACGCTGATACCGCCGGGAAAGTTGTTGAAGGTTGTATTGAGGATATCCAGGTTCCTCTTCAAAACCTCTTCGGAATGTTTTCGCCTGGTACAAACAGTGCGAATGGAAATGTATCTGTAAATTTTACCACGGCTGTCTTTGAGCGGCGAAACTGTAGTATCAACCCAATAAAAAGAGCCGTCTTTGGCGCGGTTTTTGATTTCACCACGCCAGGTCTTTCCACTGGCTATGGTTCTATACATTTCCTTGAAAAAAGAAGTCGGGTGGTGCCCGGAGTTTAAAATTCGGTGGTTCTGGCCAATCAGCTCTGTGTTGCTGTATCCGGAGATTTCAGAAAAATTTGCATTTGCGTGGATAATCGTACCCTTGATATCCGTTGTTGCGGTAATCGCATGTTCGCCCAACGCTTCAAGGTGAGAGGTGAGGTCCTCCAGCGTGGCCTTTTCCTGGTCTGTCGGGCTATTTTTTGATAAAACTTCCTTAATAACGAATTTTCCCCGGTTCACGTTTAAAGAGCTTTGATGGCTCTATCAGACGCTAAAAATACCAGCTCAGGGTTAATAAATGTATGACTGCAAAAACACCAAAGAGCACAGAACTATGGAGACCAGCCGCTAAACAGCCTCGCGGAAACTTTCTGCGGTTTCCAGGTCAACCGATACCAGTTGACTGACGCCACGTTCTGCCATGGTAACGCCAAACAGGCGGTCCACCCGTGACATTGTCAGTGCATGATGGGTGATAACGAGAAAACGGGTATTTGTTTCTGCACACATTTCCTGCAGCATATTGCAAAACCGTTCCACATTGGCATCATCCAGCGGGGCGTCAACTTCATCGAGCACACAGATGGGCGAGGGATTGGTTAAGAATACCGCAAAAATCAGGGCCATGGCCGTTAAAGCCTGCTCACCACCGGACAGCAGTGAGAGTGTTTGCAATCTTTTTCCCGGCGGGCGGGCCATGATTTCCAGACCGGCTTCGAGCGGGTCGTCACTTTCAGTCAGTTGCAAAGATGCCTTGCCACCATCAAATAGCGACGTAAACAGCCGCTCAAAATGTTCGTTCACTGTTTTAAAGGCTACCAGCAGTCTTTCGCGCCCCTCGCTGTTCAGGCTTGAAATTCCCTGACGCAGGCGGGCAATGGCTTTTTCAAGATCGCTGCGTTCGCTGTTCATGGTGTCGAGCTGTTCCTGTAACTCGCCAGCTTCTTCATCAGCGCGAAGATTTACCCCGCCCAGTCTTTCGCGCTCTGCACGAATTCGGTCAAGTTTGCGTTCAATCGTCTCGATATCCGGCATTTTTGACACATCACTGATGCCGGTTTCACTCAACAGTGTTTCCGGGGTGCATTTTAAAACCTCTTCAATCCGCACAATGGCATCTTGCTGGCGCTGGCGGGCATTTTGCAGTCGTTCTTCGTTTCTCGCCCTGTTCTCGCGCACCTCGCTCAAAGCGGTTTCAGCGTTGCGCAGCAGGTTGGCGGCATCGACACAGGCCTTTTCCCCAATTGCCAGCCTGTCGGCGGCCAGATTACGCTCTATTTCAGCTTTTGATATTGATTGAATAAGCTTCTCACGCCTGTCCCTGATTGACTGTGGCAGGGCGGAGGTATTGTCCAGAGCTTTTCTGGCTTCATCGGCGCGGCCTGCCAGAACCCTGACCTGATCTTCAGCTTTGGCCTTGCGTTCTATCCACGCCTTGCTTTCGGCGTCCATGACCTCAAGGCGACGGCGACGGCCATCAGCTTCGCGCGCCAGTCCATCGCGCAATGCGCGGCACTCAGAAGCACGGCTGCGTTTTTCGTGCACATCGGCACGCCGCACTTCCACTTCTTTTTCCTGCTCCTTTGCTTCAGGTGTTTTCAATAACTCCTCGCGCACTTCGGTGCGCTGCTGGTCAAGAGTGGAAATTTCACTTTCCAGCCGCTCAAGGTTTTCAACAAGGGCGAGAGCTCTGGCCGTATTTTCACCCTGCTGGCGCTCGAACATGCCGGCATGTTCTTTTGCCTGACCAAGCTGTTGTTGCAGGGTGCGCCACAATGCGCGTTTTTCCTGCTCTAAAGCTGCGGTTTTTCCAGCAGTTTCGCGCGCGCTATCTAGGGCCTTTCTGGCAACCTCGGCCTCGTTTGCGGATTTTGTGGCGTCGCCTTCAAGTTCATCAAGACGATTGCGTTCAGCCAGCCGCATGGCAGCAGCCGTTGGTGCGTCCGCTGCAGCAGTAAAGCCATCCCAACGCCATAGATCGCCCTGTTTTGACACCAGTCGAACACCGGCTTTAAGCATCTTTTGCAGAGGTTTACCCTGCTCCTGTCCGACCACGCCAATATGGGACAGACGGCGGCCAAGGGCTGCGGGTGCGGTGACAAAATCACTCAAGGGTTGCGCTTCCCGGGGCAACACGTCAGCTGCATCCAGAGGTGATAATTGATCCCAGTAGACGGGGGCGGCAGTATCAGCGGGCATATCAAGATCATCGCCAAGGGCTGCACCCAACGCGCGTTCATAACCGGGTTTTACCTGAACCGCATCCACCAGAGGTGGCCATAAATCGCCTTCGGCGACGCTGAGAACCTTGCGCAAAGTAGCAACTTCGGTTTGCAGCTTGTCAGCAATACGGGTGGTTTCATTAAACCTGACCTGCAAAGGGCCAACAGCCTCCTGGGCAGTTGAATTTTCGCTTTCCGCTTTTGCCATCCCGGTTTCAGCCGCCTGCGCTTTTGTTTCAAGCTCGCTTACCGCAGATTTTGCTTCAGCGGCTCCTTCGATTGCGGCCTTGTCCTGCCCAAGCCGGTCGCGTTCGGCAATAATTTTCTGGCTGTTAGTGACGAGATTGATGTGGCGCAGGTCAAGCTCGCTCAGGCTTTTTTCGAGATTTGAACGCGCAGCTTTTAATGACGCAATTGTGGTCGCCAATTGCTCGAATTCTTCCTCAATGGCACTCAGTGCCACCTGAGACTGTTCAACTTCGGATGTTGCAACCTGCAGTCTTTCAGCTTCTGAATTTTCAGCACGCTGCAATGTTGATCTTTCGTCTTCCAATCGTTCTAAAAACCCATCGGCATCCGCGACAATTTCCTGTTCGCGCCCGCTGTCAGCGGAAATCTGTTCCAGGGTTGCATTCAACTCAGCCCGGCGCTGGTTGGCGCGGGCTTCTTCGGCATCAAGGGTTTCCTGCTCCACATTGCAGCGATGCAGCACCGCTGCGGCAACGGTTTCGGCCTGACGCAGAGGGGATATTTTGGCGACTGCCTCTTCATTAAGGCGTGTTGCGTGAGCGGTTTCCTTGGTCAGACTGCCAATCTCGCGCATGATCTCATCAAGCACGGTTTTTTCGTGGGTGACCGCTTCTTCGGCTTCACTGAGTTTGAGATAAAGCTGAATGGCCTCGGCTTTGCGGATGTCTGATGAGATATTGCGATAGCGGCTGGCCTGGCGGGCCTGACGCTTGAGAGCGACCAGTTGTATTTCCAGCTGGCCCATGACGTCATCCAGCCGGGTGATGTTGGTTTCGGCACCTTTGAGGCGCAGTTCGGCTTCGTGCCTGCGGGTATAAAGCCCGGTTATCCCGGCTGCTTCTTCCAGTATTTTACGCCGGCCTTTTGGTTTGGCGGCGATAATTTCGGATATCTGGCCCTGGCGCACCAGAGCCGGTGAGCGCGCGCCTGAAGATGCATCAGCAAACAACAGCTGCACATCGCGGGCACGCGCTTCCTTGCCGTTAATTCTGTATGCGGAGCCTGCTTCACGCTCAATCTTTCGCACCACTTCGAGCGTATCACTGTCATTAAAGGCTGCGGGAGCGGTTCTGTCTTTGTTGTCGAGGAAAAGGGCAACTTCCGCCATGTTGCGGGCGGGGCGCTTGGAATTGCCGGAGAAAATCACATCCTCCATGGCGGTGCCACGCATGTTTTTATACGAGCTTTCACCCATAACCCAGCGAATGGCTTCGAGCAGGTTGGATTTGCCACAGCCGTTAGGCCCAACCACCCCGGTGAGGCCCGGCTCAATCAACAGGTCGGTCGGCTCAACAAAGGACTTGAAGCCCGTGAGGCGAAGGCGATTAAACTGCAATC
>CAZVAZ010000121.1:0-7222 GCA_964625235.1 uncultured Hyphomicrobiales bacterium | reverse complement strand
TGATGAAAATGCTGTTTTCACTCAAAACCAGAAAGCTTTTAGGTGTTCATATTGTTGGTGAAGGGGCAACAGAACTGATCCACATTGGCCAGGCGGTTTTGAACCTGAACGGCACTTTGGAATATTTCGTTGAAAACACCTTCAATTACCCCACCCTTGCCGAGGCCTACAAGATTGCCGCGCTCGATGCCTGGAACAGAATGCCGGCAATGGCTAGCTAGAACGGGTGCGGCCGACGGGATCAAAAAACGGAAACAGAAGCAAACCGGCAAGAAATCCACCGAGGTGAGCCTCCCAGGCAATTTGAGCATCGGTTCCGGTAACATCTACAATGCCGACGCCAAAAATAAAATTGATACCAAACCAGACGGCAATGAAGACAAGCACGCGCGGATTGCTCAGCACTTGCGCCAATGGTTGAGCTGGAGCATTGGCAGGCCCGGTCATGGAAAAGCGTATGACCGCTGCCATATGTCCGGAGATTGCTGCTGATGCGCCGACAACGGGCACTATTTCCCCCCAATAAACGCTCAGATGCAGACCGGCACCGGCGGCAGCGAGAACAAAGCTGAACACAACAAATCGCAAAGCCCCGAACCTGATAGCTAACGGTGTACCAAAAGCCAGCATCCACAGGCTGTTTATGGCAAGATGGGTCCAGCTGCCATGCAGAAACATGTAAGTGACGAACGACCAGATATCGGCCAGATATCCGCCGGGAAACATGCCAGCGTGACCGGCAGCGGCAGCGGCATATCTTTGCGGAATGAAGGCGAAGGTTAAAAGAAATTCCCAACCGGCCTCGAGCGCCAGAAACTGGCGCAGCAGATGAACGCCGACGAACAGGGCAATAAAGACAAAAACCACTATCGGTACGTTGAAAATTGGAGGATTTTTTTGCAAGTTTGCTCCGTTTGGCTGAGAAGAGATTGATTACGTTTAACCAGTGACGGTTGATTGCTGCCAACATAAGAATTAAAGCTCGATTTGGCTAGGGCACCGTTGGTTGAAGTGCTTTGGAAATTCGCGCAGATTGGCTCATAGTGATACAATACCAGATAGCGGGTTCTCCAATTTGCACACATCCGGTCATCAAAAAACCATATGTCTTATCTAAAATACCCGGAAATTTGCCATTTTTATCAATTCAACGCCGCTGTCATCTGCGCCCGCAGAATTGGCATGCATTGTGCTTCTTAACCGGCACAACCGGATTTAGATGAAGAAAGCCAGACCATGATGTCCCTCATGGGCTGGCGCAGGGATTATGAAGCATACAAATACAGTCGCATTGTTTGAATACTGGAATAAGTTGCGTGGTGAGGAAAATGCCCCTCACCGTGAAGACATTGACCCCGGTGCCATAAAATGGCTGCTGCCGGGTATGTTTTTTCTTGAGTACAAGAGAAAAGAAAATTTCCCCTTTTCCCTGGCCGGCACCGAATTATGCGACCATTACGACACTGAACTACGTGGCTTGAACATGTGTGATTTCTGGGATGGTCAGGACCGCACCAGCCTTGCCCATGTTTTGCAAAGTGTGATTGAAGAAAGTGCTGTTGGTGTTGTCGGCTTTAGCGCCCATACCAGTCAGCAGGGTTCCTGCAACATGGAAATGCTGGTGATGCCGGTAAAATCTCCGGTGCAAAAGCCGCCGCGGGTTTTGGGCAGTATTTCGGCTTTCGGCACACCGGTATGGGTGGGCAATGATGCCGAGAAAATTTCTCACCACAAGGTTTCAAGCCTGCGAATGATGTGGCCTGCACGAGAGAAAGCTACCACCATCAATGTGTTTCCGGAGATGTATTCGGAAAAACTGGAAAAAATCGATGGCAACCAGTTCACAGCCGTCAAGCATCTTCGTGTCATTGATGGCGGGCGTTCGAAATAGTGCCGGGGCCAAAGTCAGTCTGCCTTCACTCGGGCTGGATAAATCGCTCAAAAGGAACCACAGCAATCGGCGTCAGCTCCACCAGAAAATCTTCGTGACCCAGCCCGGCAACCATCACCGATGTGCTTACCGGTGCTGATGTATCATTTAGAAATTCGCCGCGCACTTTCTGGATGGCGGCAAGCTGTGTCCGGTCGGTAAAATAAGTTGTTATAGCGACAATATCCTCCGCCCTGCCTCCAACCGCTTTCAGCACAATCATAATATTCCTGAAACACTGTCTGGTTTGAACTTCCACGTCCCCTTTACCGACAATCTGCTCAGCTTCATCCCACGCCACCTGCCCGGTGAAATGCACCACCTGGCCTTCATGCTGCACAACGCCCATGTTAAAGCCGCGCGCCTGCGGTTGCCATACACCTGAGGGGTTAAACCCTTGTGCCATACGCAATCCTACTTGTTGATCCGCGCCAGCAGGCTTGAGGTATCCCAGCGGTTTCCGCCCATGGCCTGCACGTCGGCGTAGAACTGATCCACCAGTGCCGTTATCGGCAGTTGTGCTCCGATATTGTTGGCCATTTCGAGACAGATGCCAAGGTCTTTGCGCATCCAGTCAACGGCAAATCCGTGCTCAAACTCACCATTCGCCATGGTTTTGTGGCGGTTTTCCATCTGCCACGATTGCGCCGCTCCCTTTGACAGCACATCGAAAACCGCATCGGTCTCGAGACCTGCCTTCTGGGCAAAGTTCACGGCTTCTGACAGCCCCTGCACCAGTCCGGCAATACAGATCTGGTTGACCATTTTGGTCAGTTGTCCAGCCCCTGATGCACCCATGAGCTCGCAGCGCTGGGCGTAAGAATCTATCAACGGTGCTGCTTTGGCATAAGGCAGACTGTCGCCGCCGCACATAACCGTGAGCTTGGCGTTTTCAGCACCGGCCTGTCCGCCTGAAACGGGTGCGTCAATGAAGTCTATGCCTTTGTCTTTGGCAATCTCATAAAGTTCGCGCGCCGCATTGGCTGACGCTGTGGTGTGGTCAACGAAAATCGTGCCAGGCTCCATGGTATCAAAGGCACCATCCCCGCCAATGGTAATTGAGCGTAAATCATCATCATTGCCGACACAGGCAAAGACAATCTTTTTACCCTCAGCGGCCTGGGCCGGTGTTTCTTTAAAGGAGCCGCCATGCTCGTCCGCCCACTTTTCGGCCTTGGCCGTGGTCCTGTTATACACCGTGACGTCATGGCCTGCCGCGACGAGGTGGCCCGCCATCGGATACCCCATAACACCCAGACCCAGAAATGCAACTTGCTCAGCCATTGTTAAACTCCCTTAATTTTTTGGTTGCCCCCAAAGCTTGGGGCTTCTATCACCGTGATTGGAACTGTTGCAATTGACCGCATACTCGACCCGCAGGTCAAGGGGTAAGGTCACCACATGGCGAAAACGCGAGGTTTTCGAAAATGACTGTAGAATTAAATGACATTCAGGCCGCGGCACAACTTCTGCGCGGTGAAGTTATTCGAACACCGATGATGAAATCGCGTGGTCTTTCAGCGCTAACAGACGCCGAGGTGTTTGTTAAATTCGAAAATATGCAGGTGACCAGTTCGTTCAAGGCGCGCGGGGCTTATGTCAAACTGGTCTCTTTGAGTGACACGGAAAAACGCTGTGGAGTTATTGCCATGTCGGCGGGCAATCACGCCCAGGCGGTGGCCTATCATGCCGCCCGGCTGGACATTCCCGCCACCATCGTCATGCCGGAAAACACCCCCTTCGTCAAAGTTGAAAGTACGCAAGCCCTGGGAGCGACAATCGTTCTGGAGGGTGAAACACTGGTCGAATCCCAGGCCGCGGCGCTGGCCATTGCAGCAGACAAAGGCCTGACGCTTGTGCACCCATATGATGACGACAGGATTATTGCCGGTCAGGGTACGGTTGCGCTGGAAATGCTGGAGGACGAACCTGAACTTGAGGTGCTGGTGATACCCATTGGCGGTGGTGGATTGTTTGCGGGCAATGCTGTTGCTGCCAAGGCAATAAAACCCGATATCAGAATATATGGTGCAGAAGCTGAATTATATGCGTCCATGTCGCAAACCCTGCGCGGGGAACCCGTCAGTTGTGGCGGTCAGACGCTTGCTGAAGGCATCGCTGTTAAAAACGTGACGGAGCGTACGATTGTCTATGTGCGTGAGTTTGCCGAAGAGATTATCGAAGTTTGCGAAAGTCATCTGGAGCAGGCGGTGCACGCCTTTCTCATCCACCAGAAAACCCTTGCCGAAGGTGCCGGTGCCGCCGGTCTTGCCGCCATGCTGGCACGGCCAGAGCTGTTCACGGGCAAAAAGGTTGGGCTTATTTTATGTGGCGGCAATATTGACCCGCGCATGCTGGCATCCATCATTTACCGCGAATTGGCCCGTGAACACCGTATCATCTCCCTGCGCATTCAAATTCCCGACCGGCCCGGTGTTCTGGGGTCGATTTCTTCGCTGTTGGGAAAACAGGGCGCAAATATCCTCGAAGTCTCCCACCGCCGCATGCTGCTTGATGTCCCCGCCAAAGGTGCGGGCATAGATGTGATGCTGGAAGCGCGCGACAAACATCATGTGGATGCCATTATACAGGCTTTGCTGGATCAGGGTTATCAGGTGCGCAGGCTGGACGCGCCCGGTGGAGATACCACGGGCAGGGTTTGAAGCCGCCCCCTCATCCGTCAGCTTCGCTGCCACCTTCTCCCTCAAGGGAGAAGGGATGAAAAAAAGCCCTCTCCCCTTGGGGAGAGGATTGGGTGAGGGGTTATTTTGGCTGCGGTACGAGGCGCAGATATGGTTTTACGGTTTTCCAGCCGTCGGGGAAGGCTTCTTTGGCGGCTTCGTCGGAGACGGCGGGTATGATGATGACATCTTCACCGTTGCGCCAGTTCACCGGTGTTGCCACCTTGTGCTGAGCGGTAAGTTGCAGACTGTCAACCACGCGCAGGATTTCATCAAAATTACGTCCGGTGCTGGCGGGATAGGTCAGCATCAGTTTGATTTTCCTGTCCGGGCCGATAACAAAAACCGAGCGCACGGTCATGGTGTCGCTGGCATTGGGGTGGATCATGTCATAGAGGTTGGCAACTTTTTTGTCATGGTCAGCAATCAGCGGAAAATTAAGCGCATTGCCTTGGGTTTCCTCAATGTCTTTGGACCATTCATCATGGGAATCGAGAGGATCAACGCTAAGGCCGATGACTTTGACGCCGCGCTGGTCGAATTTGTCCTTGATACCGGCCATATAGCCCAGTTCTGTGGTGCAGACAGGCGTGAAATTCTTGGGGTGGGAGAATAACACCGCCCAGCCCTCTCCCATCCATTCATGAAAATTAATTGGACCTTCTGTGGTCTGTGCGGAAAAATCCGGGGCGTCATCGCCAAGTCTGATCGTCATGTCTGGTCTCCTGAATTATCATGTAAAGCCTGAGGTTATCGTGCTGGCCTGTCGGCGGTGTTCCAGCTCAATTTCTGATAAAAATATAGCAGAATTATGTTCGTTGAGAAACCGCAAAACTGCCTTGGCGACACGTTATTCCGGCCGCACCCAGATATGAGTGTCATGATACGGCGCGCCACCATTTGGAGCGCTGACATCGGCTGAGGTCAGGGTGTTTATACCTTTACCATCGATAAACGCGTGATTTGGGTGAAGGCCCTCGACGATGACAACACCGCGATTAACGCCGTCAAATCCTTTTGCATGCACCCTCACCTGCCCGCGCCGGTTGCCCAGCACAATCTGTGCATCTTCGGCAATATTCAACTGCGCCATATCCTGCGGGTTGATCAGGGCGGCGGGCCTGCCCTCTTTTTTCTGCGAGGTTGGAGTTTCATTAAACGATGTGTTCAAAAACCCGCGTGAGGGTGACGTCACCAGACGGAAAGGATGGTCTTTGTCGGCCTTTTCCGTCACATCCCAGTAATCAGGAAACTCCGGCATGCTTTCAACCGGCCCGAGGCCGCCGGATTTGACAGGTGATATCGTGCTCCAGTCCGGTTTGAATTTGAATTTGCCATCTTCGTGAGCAAAACCGTTTATATAGTGTGCTGTGTCAAAATCCGGCTGGCAGTCAAACCAGTTTTCACGGTCGAGGTCTTCAAGACCGCGCCAGCCCGATTTTTCCAGTGTCTCAGCTGTAATCTCACGCGAGGTCATATCAAAGCCGCGATGTTCCGCGCCCACCCGTTTGGCCAGATCACATATGACATCGTGATTGCTGCGGCATTCACCGGGTGCATCAATAATCTTTGGCCCGCGCATAATATGTTGATGACCACCGCCCTGGTAATGATCGTCATGTTCCAGAAACATTGTCGCTGGCAAAACTATGTCGGCCATCACTGCGGTTTCGGTCATAAACTGCTCATGTACACAAACGAACAAATCCTCGCGGGCAAACCCCTGTTTTACCTTCTCCTGTTCAGGCGCAATCACCATGGGATTGGTGCTTTGAATGAACAATGCCTTGACCGGCGGCCCCTCACCAAGATCATCGCAGTCGTGGGTGAGAATGGCGCCAATACGGGCCTGATCGAGTACGCGCACGGTTTTGTCGCACACATCAAGGCCCTCAATCAGGGTTTTATCCCAGTGATATATGTGATTGTTGCCGTGAAAAGCGCCACCACCCTTATGCTGCCATGCACCCAGGACTGTCGCGATCGAGGTTGCGGCATGCATATTTACCGCACCATTGCGCGAGCGGGTGAAGCCGTAGCCCAGACGTAAGTAACTGCGCTTGCTGGTGCCAAGCAGCTGTGCAAAAGCTTCGATTTCCTCAACCGATAACCCGGTGATTTGTGCGGCCCACTGAGGTGTTTTATTCTTTAGATGTTGCTCGAACTCATTTGGGTAATCGCTGTATTTTAAAAGATAATCCCTGTCCGCAAATTCATCGCGAAACAAAATGTGCATAATGGCACAGGCGAGCGCACCATCGCTACCCGGGTTAACGCACAGGCCCATGTCGGCCTGCGCCATGGTGGGGTTTTCATAGACATCGATAACGACGATTTTGGTGTCGTTTTTTTTGCGTGCCTTGATCACGTGGCTCATCAGGTTGACTTGCGTGTGCACAGGATTTGTGCCCCAGATCACCACCACGTCAGCGTGCGAGATTTCGCGCGGGTCCGGTCCGGCGAGCTTGCCGGTACCGGCAAAAAAGCCCGCTTGAGACAGGGTGACGCAAACGGTTGAGTGCTGGCGCGAATATTTTTTGGCATTGCGCAGTCTTTCAATGCCATCGCGCATGATGTGGCCCATGGTGCCGGCGTAAAAATAAGGCCACAC
>CAZVAZ010000120.1:0-7240 GCA_964625235.1 uncultured Hyphomicrobiales bacterium | reverse complement strand
TTTGACTTTCCCTTATGGGGGCGACTCTGGTATCTTTGGGTTGTTGAGGAATGCGCCGTTTAACTTTGGCGTCATTGCGATAGGAAAAAAGCTTGGATGCTGACACTCCCAGAAAGCGCGAAAGGTAACTTTCTGCTTTTGGGTAGGGTCGACAAAGTGCAACCGATAAGATGTTGGATGGCAGACCATAACGCCGTTCAAGAGAAGCAAGGGTTTCGCCTCTGCGGTTGATTTCTGCCCGTATCGAATGACGGTCCCATTTGGTAGACATTGTGTTCTCCGACAAGCCGACTGCAATCGGCTTTTATTTGGTATGTAAATCTGTATTTACGGAGGATAAAGGAAATATTTGGGTAAATCAATGTATTTTTACCCAAATAATTCCTTTTAAATTTTATGGCTAGGCCGAAAATTGTAAAAACTGAATTAGGTCAAAGACTTATCGAAGCTCGTAAGGATATCGATAGGAAGGAATTGGCCAAACTTACGGGGGTTAGTGACCGCACAATTGGCAATTATGAACGGGGTGAAAGCAATCCAGATACCCAATACTTGCATAAACTATCAGATGTATTGAGCATCAATCTGAATTGGTTGGTGACAGGGCTAGGCCCCATGAAACTGGAAGGGCTGGTTTCTGCTGAAAAAACGTCAGTGAAAATACCCCGCTATGATGTGCATCTTTCGGCGGGAGATGGGCACTTGAATGACCACAAGGCAACCTTGCTGGACTACATCCCCTTCACCAGAGAATTCCTGCAAAAGAAACTCAATCGCAGTTCAATTGATGATTTGTCCATTCTCGAAGCCACCGGCGACAGCATGTTGCCAACAATATCAGATGGTGATTTAGTCTTGATAGATGAAAGCGATAAAACCGAGATTGATGGCATCTTCGCTTATGTCCAGGGCGATTTCGCCCGTATTAAGCGTCTGCGCTTCATGATGGGCGGCAAAATTGAAATCGTTAGCGATAACGAAATCTACTCATCCGAAACTCTTTCAAAATCTGATCTGGAACAATTCCACATTATTGGGCGCGTCCGATGGGTTGGCCATACGGTTTAAATGGTAATTGCACCCTCAATCATTTAATTTGAATTTCTATTTGAATTTAAGTGACTGTTTTTATTCAATAATTACAGGTTGCAACTTTTTCTGACAAGGTTGCAACAATATTGCATCCTGAGTTGCAACCTAAAAATTGCTGAATATGTCGAAAGTCAAAGGGTTTGGCAGAACAAATAGGATATTAACAGGCAACTTTGTGCAAAAGATCGCGCATATTTATTTCAAAAATCCAATTTTTGTGCAAAAGGCCAATTTTGACTATTTCCCCGATACTCCAAACAAAACCGCCGATTTTTATGTCTTTTCCCTTAATAACCTTTGTGCAGAAGATATCACCCCCCTACACTCTGTTTTAGCCGCAACCCTGGTTTTGACTTCTTTGCAACCCGGCGCTACGGCCGAAAATGCGCCACCTGCCTGCCTGGTTGCGCAAAGGAGTGAGGCCACGATTGTCCGCATAGTTGATTCCCAGACAATCGAAACCGCCACGGGACAGCGCGTCAGGCTGGCTGCCATTGAAGCGCCCAACTCAATCATTGCCACCAGGGATGGGAAAAATACCGATCTGATCAGCTACGCCCGCACTCTATTGACGCGATTGACATTGAATAAAAAGGTAAGCCTGGTGTTTGATGCAGACAAGCCAGACCGTTACGGTCGCAGGTTTGCGCATATACTGGTTTTGCCTTCAGGCAAAAGTACAAACACCTGGGTGCAGGCCGAGATGATTACCCGGGGTCTGGCGCGTGCATTCCCCAACACAGTTGATGCCACGTGTTTCCAGCCACTTCTCGATATGGAAAAAGCTGCACGTTTAAAAAAAACCGGCCTTTGGAAGAGCAGATTTTACCAGGTGATCGGGGCTGAAAACCTTAAAACCCTAAATCGCTCGCTGGGGCGGCTTCAACTGATTGAAGGCCGCGTACATTCGGTTGCCGTTCGCCGCACCCGCATATATATAAATTTCAGCGTGGACTGGAAACGTGACTTTACCGTAACTCTTAATCCGCGCACCTACAAATTGTTCACCCAAAGCGGTATAAATATTAAAGATCTGGCAAATAAAGTCATTCGGGTAAGAGGTTGGCTGGGGCGTCACAATGGCCCCACAATTGTGGTCAAACATGTGGCGCAAATTGAGTTTTTGAAAAATTGAAAGTATTATCCCGCGGTTCCGTAAGCATGCGTAAATTTCAACCTAACAGGTCATCATCAATGCGCATGGCTATTGGTTTTGTGCTTCTTGTCACCGGATTATTGACGTCGTGCACGCAAAGCCAGTTGATTGATCTTGCCCGCACCAGTCCCGGCACCTTCATTTCCGAGGCCGACGAGTTGAAAATCGGCGCTCAGGCTCACCCGAAAATTGTGTCCCAGTTTGGTGGTGTCTATGAAAATGCTGACCTCAATGCTTATTTGGCAAATATCGTCACAAAACTGAAAGAAAACTCACCCCAGCCGGACGTGCCTTATCAGGTCACGGTATTAAATTCTCCTGCCGTCAATGCTTTTGCTGTGCCTGGAGGCTACATTTACCTCACCCGGGGCCTGCTGGCACTGGCCAACAATGAAGCGGAAATTGCCAGTGTACTGGCTCATGAGCTTGGCCACCTGACCGAGCGCCACAGTGCAAAACGTTATTCCGTGGCGGTAAAGGCCAATATTATCACCCGAATTCTGGAGGTGGCGGAAGATGACCCGGCGCTGAGGCGTAATTTGCGTCTTGGTTCAGCCAGCCTTTTGGCTCGGCATTCGCGCGATCAGGAAATTGAGGCCGATAAAATTGCCATCCTCATAACGCAAAGATCCGGCTATGATCCTTATGCGGGCATATCATTCCTTAAAACAATGACCGCCCAGAATTCTCTTAAAAACAAGCTCAACAATACCGCTCGCCTTGTCGGCCAGGTTGATTTTCTGGCCACCCATCCAGCCATTGATTCAAGAAAAATAAAAGCTTTCTCATTTGCCAGTCAGCTTGGTTTCATGCCCGACAGAAAAAAGCGCTTTCGCGGTGCTTACCTCAGCAAAATCAACAAGTTGCGCTATGGTCAAAATCGCGAACAGGGCCTTGTTCGCGGACGCACCTTTATCAATCCGCAACTGGGGTTTCGTTTCAAAGTCCCGCCGGGTTTTCGAATTCAAAACCGGGGGCTGCTCATTGTAGCACTCGACCCCGATCGAAATGTAATGTTGTTTGACAGCAGACCGTCCAGCCCCGAGGCTGATCTGGAAGACGTTCTTGGTCGGCATTTTGCCCTCGGCCGCGCTGCCTGGAACACCAGAAAAACAATGCGAAACGGCACTGAGACAGTCTCTGGCACTGCCTCTTACCGCAATGTTGATCATCAGATTTTCCTGATTAGAAAAAAACCGGGAAAAATTTACCGGTTCTGGTTCATCTCAAGCCCCGATCAGACGAAATCATTATCGCGGTATTTCCGGCAAACCGCCAAAAGCTTCGGTCCCCTGTCAGCAGCTGACCGCAAGCTGGCTGTTCCGCGCAAGCTGCAAACCCTCACTGTTAAGACGGGCGATACAGTCGCTGAAATCTCCAAAAAAATGACATTTACTGAGCTGCGCCAACAACGCTTCCGTGTTCTCAACGGCCTGTCACCAACCGCTGTTCTGAAATCCGGCCAGCAGGTAAAAATCATCACCAACTGAACAAGTGCTTTGATTTACTGCTTCAGCACCCGTCTGCAGGCGCGCGGTAAGTTTGCAAGCGTCATTTCCCGCTTGGGGATAAATTTAAATTTAAAACCCTTCTTTTTTTTGGGAGGCGGTTTAAACCATCTGGCCAAATCAGCACCACACCCGTCACCGGCGGCAATCGGCGGCTGATTTTTGCACTGTTTATCGCCTTTGGCACAGGTTAAGCGCACATGAAAATGTGAATAATGCCCACGCCAGGGCCGGACCTTGCGCAACCATTTTCTGTCTTTACCGGCCTCTTTGCACAGCCGTCGTTTTATCACCGGGTTGACGAAAATCAGACCAACTTCCTTGTAGGAAACCGCACGGCGATACAATTTTAAATATGCCGGTTTCCAGACATCGGGATTGATCTTTTTTCTGTTCTTGGTGAGAACCGAGGTCGAATTAAGACTTTCGCGCTCAGCTAAACTGAGCCGCCTGTCGGGAGCCGGGCGCAGCCATATATCCGTATCCAGGCCGAGTTGATGACTGGCATGTCCGCCAACCGGGCCGCCACGAGGTTGTGACATATCGCCAATCAGCAGTCCCGGCCAGCCGTCTTTGGCTTTGGCATCCCGGGCAAATTTTTCTATATAGGCAACCACCCGAGGCGTGCCCCAATTGCGATTTCTCGACAGGCGCATGACCTGCCAGGCAGGCCCGTTTATGGCCAGTTGCTGACCACCGGCAAAACAGCCCTTTGCATAAGAACCAAAGGCCTGAGGCGGGACATCGGCAGCTTTGGTCACTTTTTCAAACAACAGTCTTGCCGGTACAGCTTTGGCTTTTTTGGTTTTTTTAGCTTTAGCTTTGGTTTTGGCTTTGCCATCATCCTTGGGCCTGGCGTCTTCTTTATGGGCAGCGGCAGTGGTAGCACCCAAAGAAAGCGCCATAAAAACAACAATACTTTTCAGCACATAATTCATATCAAGCGCCTCTCCCTGCCATTGTTCATACCCAGAAAACAAATCATCATAGCAATTCGATGATGCCTCATCAATCTTTTGTGCAATGGTCCCTGGGTTCCAGAGCCTGTTGATCGCGATGATATCCTGGGATACGGTGTCATAAGTTTAAAAAACGGGTTGGGAGAGCTTCTATGGCGCGTGCGTACTGGCAAAGAGCCATTGTTCTGTCTTTCCTGTTTATTGGAGCATGTGCCAGCCTGACAAAGGACGAATGTCGGCAGGCCAACTGGTTTGAAATCGGGCAAAATGACGGCACACAGGGGCGAACGCTCGCCATTTTTGAAGACCATGTAAAATCCTGTAAAAAGGCCAGTGTTGTACCGGACAGGCGTGAGTATGAAGACGGGCGCAACTTTGGCCTCGCCAGATATTGCACGCCTTTGAGTGGCTTCAAGGCAGGGCGGTATTCCCAGACCTATCAAAATGTCTGCCCGCCGGAATCGCAAGGCGAATTCATCCGAGGCTATGAACTTGGCGGACAGTTCGGGCAGGTTGAAAAACAGCTGTTCGATGTCAATCAGGACATTGACGAAATCGAGAGCAATTTAAGAAAAGACAAGGTCAAACCCGACCAGAAGCAAAGCCTCTATAAACAGGTCGACCGGTTGAGAAATGAAAAGGACCGCCTGGAAAGAGAAGTCCAACGCATCCAGACCGTCGCCAATCAGACGCTTTAGGCATTGAAGTCCGGGCCACCCGCTCCCCCGGACTTCAATACCTAATCAATCATCCATCTTGAGCGCAGCAATAAACGCTTCTTGCGGGATTTCTACTTTACCAAACTGGCGCATGCGCTTTTTACCGGCTTTTTGCTTGTCGAGCAGTTTGCGCTTGCGGGTAATATCGCCACCGTAACATTTGGCCGTTACATCCTTGCGCATGGCGGCAATGGTTTCGCGGGCAATGACCTTGCCACCCAGGGCTGCCTGGATCGGGATTTTAAACAGATGGCGCGGGATCAGGTCTTTGAGTTTTTCACACATAACGCGGCCGCGGCGCTCGGCCTGGGCACTGTGCACCAGCATTGACAGGGCATCGACGGGATCGCCATTGACCAGTATCTGCATTTTTACCAGTGTTCCGGGCCGATAACCGGTAATCTGGTAATCAAAGCTGGCATAGCCCTTGGATACTGATTTTAGCCGGTCATAAAAATCAAACACCACTTCATTGAGCGGCAAATCATAAGTTACCATAGCGCGTGTGCCGGCGTATGACAGATCCACCTGAACACCACGGCGATCCTGGCACAGTTTCAGGATTGAGCCGAGATATTCATCCGGCGTCAGAATTGTTGCCTTGATCCAGGGTTCCTCAATGGAGGCGATTTTCATCGGATCAGGCATATCAACGGGATTATGCAATTCCATTGTCTCACCGCTGGCGAGGTTAAGATGATAGACAACTGACGGTGCGGTGGCGATGAGATCGAGATTAAATTCGCGCTCAAGGCGTTCCTGAATAATTTCGAGATGAAGCAGGCCGAGAAAACCACACCTGAAGCCAAAGCCAAGTGCCGCCGATGTTTCCATTTCGTATGAAAAACTGGCGTCATTAAGCCGCAGCCTGCCAACGGCGGCACGTAAATCTTCAAAGTCGGCTGCATCCACCGGGAACAATCCACAAAACACCACCGGCTGGGCCGGTTTAAAACCTTCCAGCGGCTCATCGGTGGGGTTGCGATCGTCCGTTATGGTATCGCCCACACGGGTATCGGCAACTTCTTTGATTGAGGCGGTAAAAAAGCCGATTTCACCGGGGCCCAGTTCAGGCACCATATGTTGTTTGGGTTGAAACACGCCGACGCGCTCTGCCTGGTACGAAGCCCCACTTGATACCATGCGGATACGCTGGCCTTTTTTCAGAACGCCATCAATAACCCGCACCAGCACAATGACACCGAGATAGGCATCATACCAGCTGTCGACCAGCAGGGCTTTCAGGGTCTTGTCGCGGTCCCCCTCAGGCGCGGGCAGGCGCGTCACGATAGCTTCAAGCACCTTATCCATGCCAATGCCGGTTTTAGCCGAAATTTCCACCGCATCACTGGTGTCGAGCCCGATAACATCCTCAATCTGGGTTTTTACCCGCTCAGGATCAGCCGCTGGCAGGTCAATTTTATTGAGAACCGGGACAATTTCATGGTTGTTTTCAATCGCCTGATACACATTGGCAAGTGTTTGCGCTTCAACGCCCTGGCTGGCATCAACCACCAGCAACGAACCCTCACATGCCGCCAGCGAACGGTTGACCTCATAGGCAAAGTCCACATGGCCGGGCGTGTCTATGAGATTGAGGATATAGGTTTCCCCGTCATTGGCCTTATATTCGAGGCGCACGGTCTGGGCCTTGATGGTGATGCCGCGCTCGCGCTCAATATCCATACTGTCGAGAACCTGCTCGGTCATTTCGCGCTCGGACAGGCCGCCGCACATTTGAATAAGCCTGTCGGCCAGGGTCGATTTACCGTGGTCAATATGGGCGATAATGGAGAAGTTGCGAAT
>CAZVAZ010000119.1:0-7240 GCA_964625235.1 uncultured Hyphomicrobiales bacterium | reverse complement strand
TTGTCGACCTTGTTATAATCCATAAAACCGCGTGGCTTGTTGACACCGTCACCGTTAACGAAGGCGGTGCCTTCCTGTTCGGCAAAGGCAATCTGGATTTCTTCGGCAATCCACTGATCAATGCTGACGGCACTGTCATCGAGCAGCGCGGATGTGGCAGCCGGCATGGCGTAGAGTTCCATGGTCGGAAACTGCATTTCGGCAAGCGTTGGAGAGTTGGTTTCAGGGCGCAGATCGGTTTCACCGACCCAGCCGGTGGCCGGACCGGTGAGCGTATAGGGCTTTTTGAAAACCGAAGAGCTTACCTGACGCACACCGGAAATTGCCCGGATGGGAGATGCATCAGAAAGTGCACGTGAAATTTCGCGTTCGGTTTCTTCCGGCACCAGATAACCGCCGTCTGCATCCACCTGAATAGAGAGTGCTTTTTCTTCGAGTTGGCGCAAGTTTGTGCTTTCACCTTTGCGCATGTAGGTGTCCCAGGCAGATTTATGCTGCAAGGTGGCGTGGCTGCGCGGGCCGGTTTGTTCACCGGACAGGTGCGGGCGGCTCGACATCAGACTGAGTTCGTCGAGAAGCTGTTTTTGCGTATCAAGTGCAGCATTGATGCGATCGACTTTTTCAACGGTGATCACGTCGGCAGACATACGCTTTTCAATCTGTCCCAGGCGTTCGTCATTGGCGTGCTTGAAGCTGTCAAATGAATGCATGAATTCATCAACGGCAGAGTTAAGCTGGTGGTTTTTACCGCCAGGGGTCAGCGCCTTGTTTTCGGGCGATGCGGCTTTGAGTTCGGTTTTCATTGTTATCCTTTCGGGGGTGAGGTCTTGAACATTTTGGCGGCCTGTAAAACCTTGCGCGTCAACGCAACGTCATCGATTTCACATAAATTACCGTGCTTTTTGACGGCGCTTACCCGGGCCAGGGGTTGCATGGGGAAAGTCACCACTGAGATTTCCCACAAATCCACTTTTTCAATATAGCGCACGGCTCCATTGTCACTTTTGCGCGCCTTGATGGTGCGAAATCCAATGGAAAGACCGTCAAGAGCACCGGCCATCATCAGGCTCAGGACTTCGCGGGCCCGCGCCACATCCATCATCAATTTTCCACGCGCATAAAGACCGCGCGGCTGCTCTTGCAATTCCTCCCATACGCCAATGGGCTGGTTGGGATCATGTTGAAGCAGCATTTTGATGCCGCTGGTGCCGCGATCAGACAGGCTGTCGCTAAAGGCGCCGGGCTCAATCACATCGCGGCTGAGGTCTTCTTGTCCGAAAAGTGCGGCAAAGCCTTCAAATGTGCCATCGGCATTTATGCTTTTGATTTCAAGTTTCATTGAATTGTCCTGTGGGTGTAGGCGTCCGCGCGTGCGGTTTGGGAAGGTTTTTCACAGGATTTTTCAATCAGCTGAGTGAAAACCCGAAACGTCGTCACGTAATCGCCAGAGGGTTTTAGCCACGGCCTGAAGGACCATCTTGAGGTTTTGAAATACAAGGTAGAAATCATGATATTCTCCCGGATAAATAACTGTTCAGCCGCGTAATCTCAGCGACAAAATCATTGAAGCGGCAATTGGCCCGCACCAGTTCACGCAACGACCACACCAGCAGTGCCGAAGATGAACTCGCCCACAGAAACAGGGCCAGGTGAGCCAAATCGCCCTTGGCAATGAAGGTTTGAGTGAGTTCCGTCACAGGGATGAAACGGTGGGTGGCTTGTCGCCACCCTTGACGGGGTCGTAGCCGACGCTGGCGCGTTTTTCATTAGTGGTGAGGAAGCTAGCTGCGCCAATTCTGCTCCATTTCGCGTCGCGCTCCACATGCAGCGCATCAATTTGTTCAAGATCGTACCAAAGTCTGATTTCAGAGCCGAAGTGCGGGCGCAACCATCGGGTCAGCGATTTTGCGGTTTTGCCCACCAGGGGGATGATAGTCTGGCGCCAGAAGGTTTTGTTGGCTTCCTGATAATTGGAAAATGTATTGTCTCCGGGAATGCCCAGCAACATTGGCGGCACCCCAAAAGCCAGGGCGATTTCGCGGGCAGCCACATTTTTGGCTTCGATAAAATCCATGTCCTTGGGGCTGAGCCCCATGGATTTCCAGTCAAGACCGCCTTCCAGCAACAAAGGCCGTCCGGCATTGGCAGCACCCTGATAGGTGTTTTCAAGTTCGCTCTTGAGGCGTTCAAACTGATCTTCGGTGAGGTTGTTGGCACCGCCCGAGCCTTTGAAAACAAGGGCGCCGGAAGGCCGGGCTGAATTGTCCAGCAATGACTTGTTCCATGACCCGGCGGCATTGTGAATATCGATGGCGATGGCGGCAACTTCCAGCGGGCTCATGCCATAATAATCATTGGTGGGATGAAACAGCGCCATGTGCAGAATTGCGCTAACCTTGTCATCGCCGTCATTGCCAAATCTTACCGTGCGATCACTCACCGTATATTCGTAAGCCTGGGGCCAGCCGTTGGGGCCGGGAACGACTTTCATGCGATCCGGGCGCAGGGCGTAAAGTTCCTTGACCTCGCCTGCCACACTTACCGCTTCAAGGTAGGAATTGCCGGAAATCTGTAAATATCCGTACCAGTCCTCCATAAACTCGGCCCCGCCCTGATTGGGGTTAGGCGCGGATAAAAGCTGAAGTAATGGATGGGTATCGAGTTCGCGACCCTCATCATAGATCAGCCACGGAACCGAAGCTGCGGCTTCGGCAATCATGCGCACGCAACGATACGCTACAGCGTTTCTGGCATAACCTTCACGCGCCAGCGAGGCGTAATCGCGTGGCGTCCACACCGGCTGGCCATGATGATACATGGCCAGAATGCCGCCGGTGGCACTTTTTTTTGCCTCAAGCGACTGTGTTTCCGGGCGAAACAGACGCCCGAATTCTTTTAGATATGAGAACATAAATTTGTCCCTGAATGTTGAAGCGTTAAAATTCGCGTATGCGTGGCGGGCCGGCTTCACGGGCCAGCATTAATTCGGTCAAAGCCCAGACCAGTGCATCGACCCGGTCAGGACTTCGCCCACCGGATTTTCCATCGCCGGTCAGATCACACATCTGGTCTTCAAGTTGCGCCAAAGCACCCACATGGTGGACTTTTCCCTGGGCATAAAGTGCTGCTATCGGTTCAGCGCGCACCCATTTGCCGCGTGTGGCGCGCACGGATTTTACCGGCACAGCACTATCCACCTGGGCGATGATGGTTTTGACCATGTCACCACCCTGATTGACTTCGGCCACCAGTGCATCGGCCTCAAATTCATGGTATGTGCGCAAAGCTATTTTCGCCCATTCCAGCGGTCTTACCGCTTGGCAGGTTTCATCTTTAAGCACAAACCCATGCCCCAGATCGTCCAGCCCGGCACAGATGATGCCGCAGGCATCCGAGCTCCGGGTGCTGGAGACAGGCGGGTCGATGGCAACGATGATGCGGGTCAGTTGCGGGCGGTTTCTTACTCTGAACTGGTCAATGACATCACGCTGCCACAAGGCATTGGGATTATCTTCCAGAATTTCAGCGTCTATTTCCTGGCGTCCCAACCGGGTTCCTTCATAGCGGCCGATGACAGTCTTCAAAAAACCCGGTGCGAGGTTTAATGAATTATCTCTCGTGGATGATTTTGAAACGACAGTGGTTTTTGCATTCATAATACGTTTAAGCAGGGGCATGGGCCGCGGCGTTGTGGTGACAACCTGCTGCGGGTTTTTGCCTAACCTCAAGCCAAACTGCAACATGTCCCAGGCAGCTTCTCCGTAGCGCCATTTGCACAGTTCATCACACCAGGCGGCATTAAACTGAGGTCCGCGCAGGCTTTCAGGATCATCCGCCGAAAACAATTGAGCAATGGTGCCCGATGGCCACACGAGTCTGCGCCGGGTTGCTTCATAGATCGGGCGCTGATCTGACGGGTGCACGGCAAGAATGCCCGATATGCCATCGACCATAACTTCGCGGGCGTCACTGAACGTTTCAGCAATCAGGGCGATTTTGCGCTCGTTGCCCTCGTGAGAGGTTTTAGGTGCCTGTGCCAGCGATCTTACCCATTCGGCACCGGTGCGGGTTTTGCCCGCCCCTCGCCCGCCTAAAATGAGCCAGGTTAACCAGGGATTGCCGTGGGCATCGGTCTTTGGTGGCAGTTGATCATCGCGCGCCCACAGCTCCCACCAGTTATTGTGAAAGCGGAGTTGTTCGGCATCCAGTCCATTGAGGAATTTTCTAAGAGCTTTCTGCCTGTACGAGTTTTTCAATTTTTTCGTATAAGATATTGCGGAGCGTTTCAGCTTCTTTTTCTTCTGCTTCATTTACGCCATCATTATTGGTTTTTTTGATTTCCGATACTTCTTCGGCTTCAAGTTCCCTGATTTTTTCAAAGCTTCTGATCAAAGAAGACAGGGTTCTGGCCGAACGTTCACGATCTGCGGTTCCTGATTTGGACATACCGTCATTATCAGCTGCACTTACGGGCTGCATTTCGATTTCCTCCATCAAACGATCCAGCAACAGATAAAGCCGCTGGATCTTGGTTTTGCGAATTTGTTTTGAAGTTACCGCCACCCTCGCCGACAGATCATTACGGCTGGGCCAGTTATTGGTTCTGCGATGATAATACAATCCGGCTTTGGATATTCCGTACTGTTGACAAATTTCCGCAACCTTTTGATCGCCCGCGCAATACGCATGGCGAACAGCGGCCCAATCCACCTGACCGTTGTTTTTCATATAAATCTGACTGTTGAGTGTTTGGAGGGCCTTGGTGCCTCTCACAATTTTCTGACTGTACCTGTTTGTATAACTAATACCGTGACGGTGTCAACAAGTTTTTTACGTATTTGGTAATTTATTTTTGCCCCATGTCTTTTTTTCAATGCTTTTCAATAAGTTATCTGATTTAAAAAACTTGCAGCTCATTGTTTCATTCCCGCAACTCTAACAAACAAATGCGGTGGGGGTATAGATAGTGGGTAACACGGCTGCTCAGGACAATGTGACTGGTCTTTTGTAGTAACTGTTTTGCGTGTTGTGTATGATCGCCGATTTATTGCTTCAACCGGGAATTGAAATTGACCACACAGAATTTACCCGCCGCTTTCAAACATGCCTCCCCTGCCCCGCTCATCATGACATGCGACCGGTTGCTGGTCTTTGGCGGGCCTTATAGTAATCTTGCCGCGACACGAGCGATGCTGGCGCAGGCCAGGCGTCTGGGCTTTGGAACTGAGGAAATCCTGTGTACCGGTGATGTGATTGCTTATTGCGGTGAACCGGCTGAAACCCTTGACCTGATTGCTGCCAGCGGCATTGAAGTGATCATGGGCAATTGCGAAGAAGCGCTGTCGGCCAATCAGGACAATTGCGGCTGCGGGTTTGACGCCGGCACGCAATGTGAAGTGCTGTCAGTGCAATGGTTTAATTTTGCCACAGGAGAAGTAACCCAGGATCAGCGCCACTGGATGGCCGGTCTGCCGCGTCAGGTTTTGGTTGAAATCGGCGGACGCAAACTGCTCGCCACCCACGCCAGCACATCATCGATAAACGAATTCATCTTTGCCTCATCATCGGCGCAGGACAAACTGGCACAAATGGTAGCAGCAGGCGTTGACGGCATGATTACCGGCCACAGCGGCATCGCCTTTGCCCAGGTGCTGTCGTCTCGATTATGGTTGAATGCCGGCGCCATCGGCATCCCGGCAAATGATGGCACGGCCCGCGTCTGGTATGCCATTCTGGAAAATAAACCCGATGGCATTGATGTGCAGATACGCAGCCTGTCCTACGATCCCTCCCCTGCCATCAAAGCCATGAACGAACGCGGACTGGCCAGTGGTTATCGCAACAGTCTGTCAACCGGTCTGTGGCCAAGCCTGGATGTGTTGCCGGAAACTGAAACCGCACAGGCAGGCGTGGCGCTGGATGAGATAGAGTTCAAATGGTTACGCGGCAAATCCTAAGTTTCCCTACCCAGCCGTATGGGGTGTCCATGCCATTATCTTACATTAGAAATGTGCAAACGCGGAATATATCGCATTGTCAACTGTCCCATTATCGGCTATTTTTGGTTTGTACAAATCGCACCGGATTTTGCAGGGAGATATGATGAGTAATTCAGTTTTGAATTTCACCGAAGGAGATGCGCCATTTCGCGATGATCCCCGAAACTCTTATACTCTGCCTGCCCGGTTTTATACCAGCAAGGAGATATTTGAGCTCGAGAAAGAAGCGATCTTTTACAAGTCATGGCATTATGCCTGTCATGTTTCGCAGGTGTCAGAGGTCAATTCTTATTTCACCACAACTATTCACGAGCAGGGCGTATTCATCGCGCGTGCGCCCGATGGCAATCTGCGCGCCTTTAATAATGTCTGTGCCCATCGCGGTCATATTCTGCTTGAGGGAACGGGGCGCAAAAATGTCATCACCTGTCCTTATCATGCCTGGTCCTATGATTTTGAAGGCAATCTGGTTTCCGCCCGCAACAGTGAAAATGTTGCCGGGTTCGACAAGTGCGACTTTACCCTGAAGGAAGTACGCCTGGAAGTTTTCTGCGGTCTGGTGATGATCAACCTTGACATAAATGCGACGCCATTTGCCGAGCAGTTTGACGGACTGGAGGCGGAAATTCGCCAGTATATGCCTTCTGTCGACAGCCTGTCCTTTGCGCAACGTGACGAGTTTGCAGTGGCGGCAAACTGGAAAGTGCTGATTGACAATTTTCAGGAATGCTACCATTGCGCCCCGGCCCACAAGGATTTTGTCGATTTGGTCGACATGAACTCCTACCGTACCATCAACCACAAGCGCTATTCCTCCCAATGTGCCGCCGCACCGCGAACCACCACCGCAAATGCCTATAGTTTTGAACCGGGCGAAGTGGATTTCGGCTATGCGGGCTTTTTCGTCTGGCCAAATTTCACCATCTGGATTTACCCCGGTGAGCCCAATCTCTCGGTGCTGCAGATGAATCCGACAGCACCACACCACACGCAGGAATATCAGGACTGGTTTACGCCAGGCGGCAAACTGACACCGCAGTTGCAGGAAGCGGTTGTCTATCAAAAAGAAATCCTGCAACCCGAAGACATCGGCCTGTGCGAAAGCGTCCAGCGCGGTCTGCAATCAAAAGCCTACAATCAGGGCCGCTTTATTGTTGACCACAAACTAAGCGAATTAAGCGAACACGCAGTGCATCATTTTCAAAAAATGGTGGTGGATGCCCTCGGAGCAAAGCTGGATT
>CAZVAZ010000118.1:0-7266 GCA_964625235.1 uncultured Hyphomicrobiales bacterium | reverse complement strand
GTATAGCCATCATTGTATGGGGGGTTTTTCTTGTCGCTGAAGGCCAGATAACCGTTGGCGCACTGATTGCGGCAAACATCCTCGCCGGACGTGCCTTGGCGCCTTTGGGCAGCATCGCCATGACGGTTGCACGTGCGCAGAATTCCTTTGTCGCCATGGCCGGCATAACCGCTTTCATGAAACTTAAAACAGAACATTCCCATGCTGTGGCCGGCGGGTTGACAGTGGAAAATGGTGAACTTGAATTCCGCAATGTATCCTTCACTTATCCCGGTGATACGGAAGCTGCGCTGGATGGGATTTCCTTTAAAATAAAACCCGGCGAACGCATCGGCATTATTGGCCGTGTCGGCTCGGGCAAAACCACACTTGGCAAACTGATTTCCAGGCTGTATTCGCCAAGTCAGGGTTCGATTTTGATTGATGGAACAGATGCACGCCAATATGAAATCCCTGAACTCAGAGCCGGTGTTGGCTATGTGTCACAGGAACCCGAATTGTTTGCCGGGAGTTTGCGCGAAAATATAATTCTGGGCAAACCCTCAGCCACCGAAGAAGAGATTGCAGAAGCGGTTAATATCTCAGGCGTAAAGGATTTTATCGCCAACCATCCATTGGGTATGGGAATGATGATTGGTGAGCGCGGGCGCGGCCTGTCAGGTGGCCAGCGCCATGCGGTAACCCTGGCGCGCATGCTCCTGCGGCAACCCAAAATCCTTTTTCTTGATGAGCCCTCAGGCTCAATGGATACAAAAACCGAAGCAGCCCTGGTCAAGCAACTGGACCAGTGGTCGCAAGGTGGGCGCACGTTGATTGTCTGCACCCATCGTGGGTCTTTCATCAATCTGGTTGACCGGATTTTAGTCATCGAGCGCGGTCGACTGGTGGTGGACGGGCCACGCGATGTTGTCTTGAATGCCCTGAAAAACAAAACACTTGGCACCCAGACAGGGCAGAGCGGCGGGGGCGTTGAGACATAATGCGTCAGGATGAATTCGACTTTGCCAACGATATAAAGGCAGCACACCTGGAGCGCGCGCCCAGTCTGGCATGGCTGACGCTGGCCATCATCTTTGTCATAATTATTGCCGGCCTCATCTGGGCGCAACTGGCAGTTCTCGATGAAGTTACAACCGGTTCAGGCCGCGTCATACCTTCCAGCCAGATGCAGGTTGTGCAGACCCTTGAAGGCGGGATTGTCCGTGAAATTCTTATTCGCGAAGGCGATACGGTCGAAAAAAATCAGATAATCATGCAGATTGATGATACCGGTTTTGCCTCGCGACTGGGTGAGATCAAGCAGCGAAGATGGGCCCGGCAGGCGGAAGTTGCGCGGCTGGAAGCCGAAGCCACCGGAGCTGAAAAACTGAGTTTGAACCCTGAGTTGCTGAGCCAGGCACCACAATCAGTTTTATCGGAGCAGCAATCTTTTCGCGCCCGGCGCACCAAACTGAGTGACGAAATTTCAGTGCTACGGCAGCAACTGGTTCAACGCCGCTCCGAGATGGTTGAACTGAGCACGCGCGAAGCCAAGCTGACGGCGACACAAAAACCACTGGAGCGTGAACTGGTTTTGACGACAGATCTATACGAAAAGGATGTCGTTCCTGAAGTGGAGCTGTTGCGATTGCGTCGTCAGGCGATAGAACTGAACGGTGATATCGAGATTATCCGGGCGTCTATTCCGCGCCTTGAATCGAGTATTATCGAAGCTGAAAACCGGATCAAAACGGCTAAAGCCACTTTCCGGGCCCAGGCTCGCGAGCGTCTTTCTGTTGCCCGTGCCGAGCTTGCTGTGGTGGAAGAATCAATCAAGGCTGCCACGGACAGAGTGGTCAGAACATCTTTAAAATCCCCGGTTCGCGGCATTGTCAACAAGTTGAACGTCACTACCATCGGGGCGGTGGTTCAGCCGGGAAAAGACGTTGTTGAAATTGTCCCGCTTGACGATACTTTGCTTATCGAGGCGCAAATTCGCCCACAGGATGTAGCCTTTATCACCAAAGGCCAGGCAGCGAGTGTGAAACTTACGGCCTATGATTATTCGATTTATGGTGCGCTCGAAGGCAAAGTTGAGCGTATCAGCGCCAATACGATTACCGATGAGCGCTCCGAGACCTTTTATCGTGTCATCATTCGCACAAAAAACACTACTTTGGTCAAAGGTGGCAAAAAACTGCCGATTATTCCAGGTATGGTGGCCTCTGTTGACATCTTGACGGGCAAGAAAACCGTCCTTGATTATCTGTTGAAACCGGTAAGGCGAGTGCGCAATGAAGCTTTTCGCGAGCGTTAGATCCGCAGCCTGTTTGAATTATACTGAATACGTTTTCAACTCTGATTGGAAAACAGCCGGACAGAAAATGCCGAATTACATTTTTGTTGTATGCGCTCTTTATAAAATACTTAAAATAGTGTAAACTTTTCAGGAATTTACTTCCGGATCGAATCCGGCGAAGGTTTGGGGTTTGGCAAAAATAATTGATGAAGGTGGAGCGTTTGCATCGCGTCCACCTGTAACGATAAATGCAGACGGCAATCCGATCGAAATACCGGATGCTGCACTGCTGTTTAATGCCGAATTCAGCCGCTCGGGCAACGACCTCGTGCTTGTCGGGGGCGATGGCAAGACAATCATCATTTTCGATTATTTTGCTACGGAAGAAACAGTCGATCTGGTTTCGCCGCAAGGGGCGGTTTTGTCTGCCGATGTTGTTGCAGCTCTGGCCGGACCAATGGCTCCGGGGCAATATGCCCAGACGGATACATCTGAGGGCAGCAAGGCCATTGGCCAGGTGGAAACCCTGAGCGGGACAGCTACAGCAACGCGCAAAGATGGAACCGTTGTTGATCTCAAAGTTGGAACCCTAGTTTTTCAGGGAGATGTTATCCAGACCGGCAATGATTCGTCTCTGGGTATAACTTTTCTCGACAAAACCGTTTTTTCTCTTTCCGAAAACGCCCGGATGATCCTCGACGAACTGGTTTATGATCCCGGTGGTTCTAACAACTCCATGTTGGTGAGCCTGGTGCAGGGCGGCTTTGTATTCGTTGCCGGTCAGATTGCGCCCACCGGAGATATGAAAGTTCAAACCCCGGTTGCCACCATGGGCATTCGCGGCACATCACCTACGGTTTTTATTGCTGACAATGGCACGGTTATCTTTTCTATTATCCCCGATCCCGGACCGGAAGGAACGATTGGCAGCTATACGCTGTATGACAACCTGGGTCAGGAAATAGGCATCGTTTCTGATACCGGATTGAAGCTGACCTTAACCACTGCTGGCGGACAAGTTCAGGAACTCACCAAAACCACCGGTGATTTTGAGCAGGATCAACTGGCGCAGACCCAGATTTATAGCGTCTTCAACTCCTTGCTATCGCGCATTGATGCCGGTCAAAGCCCGGTAGAACAAGGCAGTGTAGACGCAGAACCTGAGGCCGATCCTGACGCACCACCGGATCAGGCGCAGGACGCACCAGCTGATGACGGCTCCTCTGAAACTGATGCACAGCCTGCTGGCGGTGAAGCCACCCAGAGCAGCACTGAAGAATCATCCACTCCAACCACCACCACTACAGAGCTTCTGGACGAAGGAGATGGCGGCTCTGGGGGAGGTAGTACGGTGGATCCTCTGGCCGGATCGGACGATCCGGCTGCCAGCGATCCCCCGCCGCCGCCGCCAAGCACCCCCCCTCCCACCACAGGTGGTTTGAGCCAGATTTTCGGCACGCCCGGTGTAGACACTCTTATCGGCACAAGCGGTGTTGAGCAAATTCTGGGGCTGGATGGAAATGATACGTTGCTGGGTGGTGGCGGCGATGATTTTCTGCAAGGTGATGGTGGCGATGACGTGCTCGACGGCGGCACAGGTGCTGATGAACTCACCGGTGGCACTGGCAACGATACATTTGTTCTGGGCGCTGATGCTGTCGATACAGTCACTGATTTTAATACAGTGGATGATGTTCTCGATTTATCCAACCTTCTTGATGCTGGTTTCAACCTTGCAAATCTGAATGATTTTGTCCGCTTTCAGCAAACCGGCAGTTCAACAGTAAGCATTGATGGCGACGGTCTCATCGGCGGGGAAAATTTTATCAACGTGGGCGTTCTGGAAAATATTTTCGCCGGACAAACGATCAACTTTATCTTCAACAACGTCGGCGGCACCGGAGCAATTGTCAGCGCCATTGCCAATGTAGCTCCCGTGGCTCAGGACGATGATTTTTCCACAGATGAAAACACTGCTTTCAATGGCAATGTGCTGCTTGACAATGACAATGGTCCCGATGCCGATGCCAATTTCAACGATGTGATTACGGTGAGCCAGGTAAACGGTGTCGGGGCCAGTGTCGGCAACCAGATCACGATTGGTTCAGGCGCTTTGCTGACAGTGAATGCCAATGGCACGTTTGCGTACAACCCCAACGGTCAGTTTGAAAACCTGGCCACAGGTGCAAACGCCATAGATACATTCACCTACACCATAAGCGACGGCAATGGCGGCACTGATACGGCAACCGCAACAGTTGAGGTTACCGGCGTCAATGATGCATCGGTGCTTGATCTTGATGACAATAACTCAACGGCGGCTGGCACGGGCTTTGCTGCAACTTTCACCGAAGGCGGCGGTGCCGTTGCCATTGCCGATGTCGATACGCTGATCACCGATGTTGATGATACCAACATCGAGAGCGTGACCATCACGCTTACCAATGCGTTAGACGGTGGTGCCGAATTTCTGTTGGTGACTATTGCCTCGGGCCTGACAATCAATGGCAGTGGCACCGGCACGGTAACCATCACGGGATCAGCTAGTCTTGCCGTATATCAGACCGTGATTGAAAGCATCCAGTACAACAATTCATCAACAACCCCCACCCAGGGTAACCGCCTCATCAACGTTGTGGTCAATGACGGCGATGTCAATTCCAATGTGGCGGTAAGCACAATCAATGTTGTTGCCGTAAATGATGCGCCGGTACTTGATCTTGATGCTGATAATTCGAATACTCCCGGGGGCGTTTTCGTTACGACGTTCACCGAGGGCGGTGGTGCGGTTGCCATTGCTGATGTCGATACACTGATTACCGATAGCGACGATACCGACATCGAGAGCGCGACAATTACACTGACCAATGCCTCTGACGGTGGCGCTGAAACGCTGACGGTTATCAATGCCGCCGGCCTCGTCGTCACCGGCAATGGCTCCGGCACGGTGACCATAACCGGCACGGCTACGCTCGCCACCTATCAGACAGTTATTGAAAGCATCCAGTACAACAACACCTCGCAAGACCCCACCGGAGGTATCCGCGTCATCACTACGGTGGTCAATGACGGTGATGCCAATTCCAATGTTGCGTTGAGCAACATCATTGTTGCTGCAGTAAATGATGCGCCCACACTTGACCTTGATGGTGATGATTCAACCGCGGCAGCCACGGCCTTTGTCGGCACGTTCATCGAAAATAGCGGCGGCGTTGCCATTGCTGATGCAGACACGCTGATCACCGACGTTGACGACACCAATATCGAAAATGCCACCATCACCCTGACCGCCCGCCCTGATGGCGACGGGGTGGAGAGCCTTTCGGTTCTGGGCGGTCTGCCCGCCGGCATCACCACAACCGGGTACGTTGCAGCAACCGGTATTTTGGTGCTGACGGGCTCGGCCTCACTCGCCGATTACCAGACCGCCATCGAACAGATCCGCTACAACAACACCAGCGAAAATCCCAATGGCGTCGACCGCATCATCAATGTGGTGGTCAATGATGGTGATACCGATTCCAATGTGGCGCTGAGTACAATTTTGGTAACACCGGTCATTGACAATCCTGTTCTCGCCGGGTTGGACAATGCCACTTTTGCTGAAAATACTGTCAACGCGGCAGCTCAGATCATTGATGCCGATGTCAGCGTGAGTGATCTTGATAGCGCTAATTTCAACAACGGAGCCCTGACTGTTTCCGGCTTTATCAATGGCGAAGACACAATCGGGATAAATGATCAGGGCACCGGTGCGGGGCAAATCGGTGTTGCCGGTGCCGACGTAACATTTGGCGGCACCGTCTTTGCCACGTTCACCGGTGGCAGCGGTGCCAACAATCTGGTTGTCACTTTTAACAACATTGGTGCCGCCACACCCGCCGCAATTGAAGCGCTGGTTGAAAACCTCACCTACGCTAATTCATCCGACACCCCAACCCTCACCCGCACGTTAAACATCGCCATTACGGATGGCCAGGGCGGCACGACAAATGCCAACAGTGTGGTGACGGTAAACGCCCAACCGGAAGGCGTCATCGAACTCTCCGCCCTCAATGGCACTGATGGTTTTGTTATCAATGGGATTGATGTAGGAGACCGAAGCGGTTTCTCCGTATCATCGGTAGGCGACATTAATGGTGACGGCTTTGATGATGTGATCATTGGGGCACTTTTTGCTGGCCCTAATGGCATTGGCAGCGCCGGTGAAAGTTATGTGGTATTTGGCCAGGCGGCAAGTTTTGGTGCCAGCCTGAACCTTTCCACTCTCAACGGTACAAACGGCTTTGTTCTTAATGGTATCAATACAGATGACCAAAGTGGTGTTTCAGTTTCCTCAGCCGGGGACGTCAATGGCGATGGTTTTAGTGATTTAATAATTGGAGCTGTACTTGCAGACCCCAATGGCAATAGCTCTGCTGGTGAAAGCTATGTGGTGTTTGGTCAGGCGGGTGGCTTTGGTGCCAGCCTGGAACTCTCAGCCCTCAATGGCTCTAACGGTTTTACTATCAATGGAATCGATGTAGATGATGATAGTGGTGGCTCCGTGTCATCGGCAGGCGATATCAATGGTGATGGCTTTGATGATTTGATTATTGGGGCAGCTAGAGCCGATCCAAATGGCAATGCCCTAGCCGGTGAAAGTTATGTGGTGTTCGGTCAAGCGGCCAGCTTTGGCACCAGCTTGAACCTCTCCGCCCTTAACGGCACCAACGGCTTTGTTATCAATGGTATTGATGCGGGCGATCTTAGCGGTCTTTCCGTGTCATCGGCTGGCGATATTAATGGTGATGGCTTTGATGATTTGATTATTGGGGCAGTTCAAGCAGATCCAAACAGCAATAACAATGCTGGTGAAAGCTTTATAGTTTTCGGCCAGGCGGCTAGCTTTGGCACCAGCTTGAACCTCTCCGCCCTTAACGGCACCAACGGCTTTGTCATCAATGGTATCGATCTGGACGATCGGAGCGGTTTTTCAGCGTCCTCGG
>CAZVAZ010000117.1:0-7346 GCA_964625235.1 uncultured Hyphomicrobiales bacterium | reverse complement strand
GGGCTTGTCCCGGGGATCCATTCCTCTGAACTTTATGCTAAAGATAATTTCACGTTGTCGTTTAGGGCAACGGTATGGATCCCCGGGGCAGGCCCGAGAATGACGGATTGAGTAGGTTCGATTAAATGCCGATACATTAATCCTCCCCACCCGGCACACGCGCCAGCAATCGTTTGGCGCGGGCGAGGTGGGGGATGTCGAACATTTCGCCGTCTATGTTGATGACGCCGGCTTGCGGGGCAGCGGCGAAGGCTTCGATAACGGTGCGGGCTTTTTCGACGTCCTCATCGGACGGCGTGAAAACTTCGTTGATGATGGCTACTTGTGTCGGGTGGATGGCGGCCTTGCCGGTGAAGCCGTCGCGCGCGGCATCTTGTGCTTCCTTGCGCAAACCCTCCAGGTTGCGAAAATCCGGGTAGACTGTGTCGATGGGTTGCAGGCCTGCGGCAACCGCTCCGGCGAGACATAAGGAACGCGCCAGCTGATAGGGGCCGGTGTGGACGCCGTGTTCATCGCGGTTGGTGGTCGCACCCAACTCAGCGCTCAGGTCTTCCGCGCCCCAGGTCATGGCGTTGAGATGGTCGCAGATGCCGCCGTAAGTGTGCAGATGAAACAGCGACAAGGGTGTCTCGGTGGCAATCACCAGAATTTTCGGCATGGTGGTGGTAATTCCGGTCTCTTGACGTAATTGCGTCATCATGGTGCTGAGGGTTTTGACGCAATTGCCGTTTAGGGTTTTTGGCTGGACGATACCATCAGGGTTGCACGATAAAACCGCTTCCAGATCAAGGCCGGTGAGGCCGCTATCCAGCGCATTGACGCGCACATAAAACTGCGGTGTGCCGGGTGATCTGTCGGCGCTTTTCATATAATCGGTCAGGATTTCACGGGCAATTTTCTTGCGCTCGTTGTGCACACTGTCTTCAAGGTCAAAAATGACCACATCGGCACCGCAGCCGGGTGCTTTTTGCAGTTTTCGTTCGTTGTCGGCGGGGATAAACAGGGCTGAGCGCATGATCTTACGCCTTCGGCTTGCAGTGCATAAATGCCTGTCGATGGCACAGGGCAACCAGCACATCGTCCTGATTGAAAGTCTGGTGCAGAAATTCGACAATTCCGGCATTGGGTCGGGATTTGCTTTTGCGTTTTGAAATCACTTCGGTGCTCACATGCACCGTGTCGCCCTGAAACAGGGGATGAGGGAACTTGACATCGCTCATGCCCAGGTTGGCGATGGTGGTGCCGATGGTGGTATCGCTCACCGAAATCCCGATCATCAGCCCCAGAGTGAACAGGGAATTCATCAATGGTTGGCCAAACTCGGTCTGGGTTTCGCAAAAATGACGGTCAATGTGCAGCGGTTGCGGATTGAGGGTCATGTTGGAAAACAACATGTTGTCCATCTCGGTTACCGTGCGCCGCAAAGGGTGTTGAAACACCCGCCCAACCTCAAATTCCTCAAAATACAATCCCGACATAGTATCATTCTGCCTCTCGTTTAAAACCGGATTTTTCGCTGCCAAACTAACCTGTTAAACCCGGAAATTGCAATTATGTTCATAATCTCTATGCAAATGGGTGAGATTTCTTCTGCTGCAATAATGACAGAAACGATTCTCCCGGTTTCCACATATGCCTGTGGAAACAATGTATATAACCCTTATATGCTATTGAAAACAATCAATTTTTTCTCGCGTGTATAAGTGTTAACAACCATTAACCAACGGTTAACGATTGACGTTCTACGACTCCATACAAGAAGAAAGTGATAATTCAAAGGAGGCTCGAATTTAAATTCGGTAATACCGTTTTTTAAATAGGCCGGATTGCCGGACGAAAGCAGTCAGATGAAAAAATGCCTGGTTCTTAACGACAAAAATATCGCCGGTGATCGCACCCACGATTACCTGTCGGCATATGAATTTGACATCGACATGATATCAGATGGTGAAGAGGCTTTGTCTTTATGTGAACAGACCATGCCCGATGTCATTCTGGTGGATTGTAAAATGTCAAAAATGGACGGCCAGCAGTTTCTTGAACGCCTGGCAATATTGCGGCGTGCCCGTTACAGCGAGGCACCGGTGATTCTGTTTTGCGTTGACAGGACAGATGTGGAGGCCATGGGCAAAGCAGTCTGGAGTGGGGCCACAGAATGCCTGGTGAAACCGTTTGATGCCGATATTCTTGATTTTAAACTGCAGCAGTCCGGTGTTATTTGACATTTGCTGTTTATTCCTGGCCCGGGTCTTGCTTGATAAGGTGTTATCATGAGTAACCCCGGTGCACTTGGCCAAAAAAACAATATAGCAATCCGTCCGCAGATTGAAGCAGCCCTGGTGCGCGCCAGCAAGGCTACCGGGGTTGATTTCAAGTATCTGGTGGATACGGCAGTGCGCGAAAGCAACCTGAAAACAAACGCAAAAGCAAAGACTTCGAGTGCGACGGGTCTGTTTCAGTTTATTGATCAGACGTGGCTGGCGACGTTAAAGGAATTTGGCCCGAAATTTGGCCTGAAACAATATTCTGACGCCATTGAAGCCACACCATCAGGGCGGTACAAAGTTTCCGATGCCGCCCGCAGCAGGGAAATTCTTGCCCTGCGTACCGACCCGGATATCTCGGCCATGATGGCAGGTGCCTATGCCAATAAGAGTGCCACCTACCTCAAGGAGCTGTTAGGCCGTGAGCCGCGTCAGGGCGAATTATATATCGCCCATTTCCTCGGTCTCAAAGGCGGTGGCGAGTTTATTTCAGCCGTCTCGAAAAAGCCCGATGTCAGTGCAGCTGCACTCTTTCCCCAGGCGGCAAAATCCAATACGTCAATTTTTTACGACAAACGCGGTCAACCGCGCACGGTGCGCCAGGTTTATTATGGCCTGGTAGCGAAACATTCCAGTGAGATTGCCAGCTACAGGGTGGACAGACCACAATTGGTACGCGTGCCGGGGCAGCCGCTAAAGCTCAATGAGGGCCTGTTGAAAAACCTCGGCCGTCCCAGCCCGGTGGAAAACGCGCTTGTTGCAACCACCCAATACGCCAGAACAAATGCCCAAAACCGGATTGAGCCAACCCCACCGGAAAACCCCGGTCAGGTGCAACAGGTGCGATTTCCGACAGCAGGGCCCGGAAGTATGGGCTATAGCGCCACAAGGACTGCCACAACTGCGTCGGGCAACGGGTCACTGGTAAATGGCAACACGCGCCCGTTTGCTGCTTTTTCCAAGGTAGCCGACGTACTCAAGGCCCATGTGGAACAGCAATCGCGTGCGCAAGCATCAACCAAACCGACGGTGCTGGACGATTTGCGCCCAAAACCTGATGACAAGGTAGACCCTCTGGTGGCAGCCCAGAACCCGCCCGCCAAAACCTTGAAGCCCGGGCAGATTTTCATCGATGCGGCGGGTTCATTTTTCACCATGCGCGGTAAGAAAAATTAGGGTTTTCATTAAATGAACCGGTCTGACATCGATATCGAATATTTAAAAAAACGCCTTCTGGACCTTAAGCACGAACTGCTGGCTCTGCTTGAATTATCTCAAGAGGCAAGTTCAACCGTGGTGCTGGACCAGACATCAGTAGGGCGCCTGTCGCGCATGGATGCCATGCAGGCGCAGGCCATGGCTCAGGAAACCGAACGCCGCAGACGTGTTCAAATTCAAAAAATCGAAGCGGCTCTCAAACGCATGGAAGAAGGGGAGTATGGCTATTGCATCAAAACCGGTGAGGAAATACCCTTGCAGCGCCTTGAACTTGACCCCGCTGCCGCCACCATTGTGCAATAACCCTGAGTTTTCAATAGTCGCATTTAGGTTCCGGATGGTCGTATCTGGGGAAGTTTTTTTGACACGGAGCACTCAAAGATGAGAAGTTCCGGCGTTTGAAATAATCTGCCGGGAACGGTATTTTCTTAAATTCACGGATCGTGACATGCTGTCAGCTGTTAGAAGCGTATGGGCGCTGCTTTTCGGGTTTGCACTGTTGATGCTTGGCAATGGCCTGCAGGGATCACTGCTGGGATTGCGCGCAAGCCTGGAAGGGTTTGGCATCGGGGTCACCGGTTTAGTCATGTCGGCCTATTCTTTGGGGGTTCTTTTTGGCGCGGCAGTAACACCTAAGCTGGTACTGCGTGTCGGCCATATTCGTGTTTTTGCCGCCCTTGCCTCCCTGGCCTCGGCCTCCGTGCTTCTGCATGCGGTGTTTTTATCGGCATCGGTCTGGTTTTTCATCAGGCTGGTAAGCGGATTTTGTTTTTCCGGGCTTTACGTCGTGGCCGAGAGCTGGCTCAATCAGGCATCCACAAATGAAACCCGTGGCAAACTTCTCTCGATCTATATGATCATCAGCTATGCCGGTACCGGGTTTGGCCAGTTGTTGCTTAATGTGGCCGATCCGGCCGGGTTTCCCCTGTTCATACTGATTTCCGTATTGGTGTCCTTGGCTCTGGTTCCCATATCCCTGACCCGTACCTTCGCCCCGCAAGTTGAAACCCCTCAGCCAATCTCTCTCAAACAACTCTATCACCTGTCGCCGATGGGCTTTGTTGGATGTTTGTTTTCGGGGCTTGCCCAGGGTGCCTTTTTTGGCATGGGGGCGGTTTATGGCAAGCTCAGCGGCTTTTCAATTGGTCAGCTGTCACTGCTCTTGAGCCTGCCGTTACTGGGACTGGTATTGTTTCAGTTTCCTATTGGCACATTGTCAGACCGCTTTGACCGCAGGATCATTCTGTCTATTGCCGCATTTGCCAGCGCTGCTCTGGCGATTGTTTGTGTAATCGTTTTTGATTATTCCTTTTTTGCCATAGGGCTTAGTTTTACAGTTTTTGGTGGATTTGCTCTACCGATTTATTCTTTGTCCCTGGCCCATACAAATGACAGTTTGAATCTGGATCAAATGTTGGAGGCGAGCAGCAAGCTGGTTTTCGTTTTTGGCTTAGGGTCCGTTTTTGGCCCGCTGACAGCCGGACTGGCAATGGATTTATACGGGCCTCAGGCTTTTTTTATCTATCTAGCTGTTGTTTTCGCATTCATTGGGTGTTTTGGCCTTTATCGCATGACGCAGCGTGTAGCCGTACCTGTAGAAGACCGCGGCGAGTTTGTTCTGGTGGCATCGCGTGCGTCTCATATAGCTACTTTGGCTGCCGTTGAATACGCCGATGAAGATACCCACAAAAAACCCGATGAAGAAGACAGCTAAATCACTCACCCCGATTTATGGTAAACGAAACGTTAATCTCTTTGGCGCTAGTCTGGTCGAAACAATAAAACGACTCGCAAATGGCGTTTAAGGAGATAACATGAGGTTCGGATTACCCTGGTTCAGGCGCAAGCAGAAAAGCAACGATGCCGAATTGAGCTATCTGATTAAAGTGGCATCGTCTCCGGATGTATCCGTCCGGCAAAATCTGGCGCACGAACTGGGATGTTTCGTTGCAGAGCAGAATAGTGCGCACTCAGAAAAGGAATGTTTGAAGCAGGTTTTCGAACTTCTCACCCGTGATCGTGCGCCCGAAGTGCAGGTGGCTTTGGCCAAGGCAATCTGCCAAAGCAAATACGTGTTGCCGCGCGGTATCATATTCAGGATGGCAGTTGAAGGCTGCCAGGAAGCAGCGGGTATCCTGCTGAGACAATCTCCGTTGATCAGCGCCAAGCTGATGCATTACCTGGCCAGAAAAAATGACCAGTTTCGCCATAAATGCATCGTTGGCAGGGCGGGATTGACTGCCGGTTTAACGGTGATGTTAATTAAACAGTGTGATGAAGAAGTGCTGGTGCATCTCCTGCACAATGTTTCAGCCGATATCGACGAAGCTGGCTATCGACATCTGTTGACGAGATTTTCCGACAGTGCTGTAATTTGCGAACTTATCGGAGAGCGGCCAAATTTGCCCGCCGTCGTATCTGAAATGCTGGTGGCATTGGCCACCGAGCGAATGCGTGATGCAGCGATTGATCGCGGCTGGATGGAAGAAACTGTTGCTGAACAGATGGCACACGATCTGCGCGAAAAATTCACACTTGAAATTGCCGAAAAACATGATGCCGAAGAAGGAATAAGATTGGTTCGGGCCCTGCATCAATCAAAACGTTTAACCTCCTCACTGATAGTGCGTGCTGCCTGTGGCAACAACATGAGGTTTGTCGAAGACGCAATGACCAAAGCCGCCAATCTTCCTACCGACCGGGTGATGGAGTTGCTTTATTCAGGGCCGATGGGAATTGGCGCCATTGCCATGCGCGCTGATTTTGATGAGGCGGCAACGGTAATCCTGACCCATGCCTTTGAAGTACATAGGGAATTGCAGCGCTGTGCCGAGGACCGGGGGAGCGACTGGTTCTCCAGGAGATTGATTGAAAGAGTGCTCAATCAAAGCACGGAACTTGAAGCGGCTGAGCAAAAGAAATTGCTCAATCTGATCGAGCGCTTTTGTGAAGGTGACAACAAAACACTGGCCAAAGAAGTCATTGAAGCTCTGGATAAAGCTGCTTAAGTGCCTGTGGATTGAGCTGGATTTTCATCTTTCTCCAATGATATTTTCTCGCGTATTTCATCTTCGCGGTTGGCAAATTCAATGACCACATCGTACAATTTATTGCTGACGGCAACACTTTGAGGGTGATCGTTGGTTTTTATTTTCATCTTCATCATATTGCGCACCGCGTCCACATGGTGATCGATGATTTCAACGGGAATAAGGTCAGGCTCCCGGGCTGATTCGAAAAGTTTGCACAATGTCGAACACACCGAGGTAATCAGCGGATACCCGTAAGTTTCACCCTGACCCTTCAAATCATGTGCGGCCCGATGCAACTCCGTCCTCGTTTCCTTGGACAGGCCTTGGCTCCGTACCGCTTCGCGGGCTTTTAACAACGCGTCCACTTCTTCTTTGAGCCAACCGTCAAAAGCTACAGATAACTGTTGGAGCGCACGTTCTGCACGTTCAATTGGCGCTGTATCAACAGGCCCGCTGCCGGTTACCTTGACTTTATCCCTGAGGGATCCCGGAGCGATAATCAGTTCAACGGTAGTATCCTTGTGCTCATTTTTCGACATTTTACATCACTCAATATCAACTAAAAAGTGCATTTTAAATTACAAACGTTTCTCAATACTAAACATACTAGCCAAAAAACATTTAAAAATACTCATGCAAATTGTCGAATTGTACCCATGCTATTTGTCTATAGTGAGAAAAGCCCGGTAATGGTAAGCAAATACATGTAATTTCTAATACCGAAACTGTTCGCGCAGGACGCGTTCTTCAAGACTGTGGCCTTTATCAAATAACATGTTGATGGACACCGAGCGCTTTTCTTTAACTTCCACATCAATCACATGGCGAATTT